>JBGTCG010000283.1:0-17630 GCA_041748915.1 Methylococcales bacterium | reverse complement strand
CTACGCTTGCCCCATACTCTTGTTCGCAAGTTACCTCGCTCCGCAATGCGACCAACACTCGATACCAGTGGGTGGCTAACCCTTTCCCGACGGGGACTTCCACCCCGCAAGAGACGCCGAGCTTTGCTCGGCGCGATAACGTTCCGGCTAAAGCGGACGTGCCCACTCGGACCCCGGTTCGCACGACGAACCTGATGGCGCGCCTCGCTTTTGAGCCGAAGGTTAGGCGATTTTCTTAGCAGCGTAATTGAGCCTGGCCCGTTATTCCCCGCCCCATATTCCCCTTTGTCCGTTACAATCCAAAAGGATGCCCTGTTATTGCAATAGTATTTTCCCGTGAAAACTTTGGCCAGAATAATTGCGCGACATGATTTGTTTGGGCGGAAAGGTTTTTAGGAATGGGGCCAGGATAAGAGTTTGGAATCTCAAAGGTTATTGACGCCGTTGAATACCCGCCTGTTTGTAAGACTCGTTTCGCAAATTCGTCCTGAGATTGTAGATTATGAAGCTTCCGGAGTATTTCATGCGCCAAAACAAATTTGCCTTGGCTCAGGGCAGCAATGTGTTCAGCGGATAGCGTTGAGAACCCGTTGAGAAAATGGTCTAGTTCTTGACGCCCCTTTTGAAGTTCCTTTTTGAATTGTACCTCGTCGGCATGTATGGATGTATGACTTTCGATCTGCTCTATTAATTCCTGCCTTTCTTTTTTAGCTTGTCATTAATAGACGCGGCGCGCGCAGTAAGGATCTGTATTAACTCTTCAGATGAAGGACTACCTGTATAAGCAGTCACACTTATTGCCAGTGCGGGCTTTTGGCGATCTGCAGACTTGTTTGAAAAAAAGTCGACCACTCCTAATAAAATGGAAAATAGAACGAGACCAATACCAGCGGGCAAAATGTATTGGGGAGAAAGATTTGTGGGAGCAATGCCTTTCCACGCCATGATGAAGCTGACAACGCCCGTAAGTGCCGAAGCGCCAGACAGTATCTTGAGTAGAAGCGAAAGAATGTCCATGTGCGTCACCTTTGAAGGGGCGTCAAATTGGCCAAACTATTAACTATAAAGTTTCCGTATATCTTCCATACACCAGGCCTGAACAGCAACAAAATTGCGATGGGATCCGATTTTCCAACGGTATAACGTCCTAATTAGGATGTTATACCGGTCCGGAGATCGTTCTCTGTTGGCTTTACCGCGCGAATTCTACCAAAAATTTTAATGCTGTTCCGAGAAAGGTCCCGAACAATCAGCGTTCAGATCTTCGCAAGTGATTACCGTTCTTGTATGGACGCTGGGAAATACCATCGAATTTATCGAATGTGATGATTCAACGAGTTTTCCGAGCCAAAACTTTTCGGGTTTCCAATAGATCATAGTCATTTTGCTGTTCATGGTCACTGTACCTCCCCCGTTCCTCTGCATCGCAGCGCCAATCCCTAAAGCTGAGGGAGCGCCAACGTAAGGAAGGGCTTTACACTTTATCTCGGTTACAATATCACGCCATTTAACATAACTCGTTCCGGGTCCGATCCAATCATCAATGATGCCCTTCAATCCCGAATCCGTGGTGATCCTGGTCGACGGATCATCGTTTCTGTTCCGCGCGTTTCATGCGCTGCCGCCGCTGACCAATTCCAAAGGCCACCCGACGGGGGCGATCCTGGGGGTCGCGAATATGATCCGGAAGATGCTCGATACCTACTCGACCCCGCACTTTATCGTGGTCTTCGATGCGCCCGGAAAAACCTTTCGCGATGGATTGTATGCCGCATACAAAGCCCACCGGCCGCCGCTGGCGGATGAACTCAGGGTGCAGATCGCGCCGCTGCACGAGCTGATCCGCGCAATGGGGGTCCCGCTGATCATTGTCGACGGGGTCGAGGCCGACGACGTGATCGGAACCCTTACTAAATGTGCGATCGCGGAAGGCCATTCGGTCATCATATCGACCGGCGACAAGGACATGGCGCAATTGGTGAATGACTCGGTTATTCTCGAAAACACGATGACGTCGACCCTGTTGGATGTTCAGGGAGTCGTCGCGAAATTCGGCGTCCATCCCCGCCAGATTATCGACTTTTTGGCCCTCGTGGGCGATAGCGTGGACAACATCCCCGGCGTTCCGAATGTCGGGCCCAAAACCGCCGCGAAATGGCTGAACCAGTTCGAAACCATCGACGCACTGATCGAACACGCGGCCGAGATCAAGGGCAAGGTCGGTGAAAATCTGCGCGTCTGCCTCGCCCAATTTCCGTTGTCACGACAGCTGACCACGATCAAGTGTGACCTTGATCTGGGATTCACGCTGGATTCCCTGAAACGGACCGCGCCTGACACCGAGCGTTTGCGATCGCTGCTGCAACAATATGAATTTTCATCCTGGCTGAAACAGATCGATGCATCCAAACCGGCGGCGGCTTTCGCGCCGAAGACCGCTTCGATCGCGGTGTATGAAACTATTCTGACTGCACCTGCGCTGCAACAATGGCTCGAGCGCCTCGAAACATCCGAGTTGTTCGCCTTCGACACCGAAACCACGAGTCTGAATTATGCGGAAGCGCGCATCGTGGGCATCTCTTTCGCGATCGCAGAAGGCCATGCGGCATACGTGCCGCTCGCTCACAACTATCCGGGAGCTCCGGCCCAACTCGACCGCGATCGCGTATTGGGCTTATTTAGGCCTTTGCTCGAAAACCCAGACCGCCGAAAAGTCGGCCAAAACCTCAAATACGACGCCAATGTGCTCAGCAACCATGGCATTGAACTCCGGGGGATTGCGCACGATACGATGCTGGAATCCTATGTGTTGAACAGTACCGCGTCCCGGCACGACATGGATTCGCTCGCATTGAAATTCCTGAACCATACGACGATTCATTATGAGGACGTGGCCGGCAAGGGCGCGAAGCAGATCCCTTTCCCGCAGGTTTCCGTTGAGGACGCGTCCCGCTACGCCGCGGAAGATGCGGACATTACCCTGCGACTGCATCATGCAATCTGGCCCCAGCTTCAGCTAGTACCAACACTTTCCGCGCTGTATACCGATATCGAAGTGCGGCTGGTGCCGGTCCTGGCGCGGATGGAACAACACGGCGTCCTGATCGACGCGGATCTTCTGAACGCCCAAAGCCACGAACTCGCTGACAAGATGAAGCAGATTCAACAGGATGCCTTTGAAGCCGCGGGCGAGCCTTTCAACTTGGGTTCACCCAAGCAGATCCAGGAAATTCTGTACGAGAAACAGCGCCTGCCGGTACTCAAAAAAACGCCGAAGGGACAACCGTCGACGGATGAAGCGGTTCTGCAGGATCTCGCACTCGATTTTCCGCTGCCGAAACTGATTCTGGAACACCGCGGCATGAGCAAGCTCAAATCCACGTATACGGACCGGCTACCGGAACAGATCAATCCGCGAACCGGCCGCGTGCATACGAGTTACCACCAGGCGGTCGCGGCGACCGGTAGGCTCTCATCGGCCGATCCGAATCTGCAGAATATCCCGATCCGAACGGCCGAAGGACGCCGGATCCGCCAGGCCTTTGTGGCTCCCCCGGGCAACAAAATCATCGCCGCCGATTACTCGCAGATCGAGCTGAGGATCATGGCGCATCTCTCGAACGATGAAAACCTGCTCCATGCCTTCGCCGAAGGACTCGATATCCACGCGACCACGGCCTCGGAAGTTTTCAGCGTCCCGCTCGATCGGGTCAGCAAAAACCAGCGGCGATCCGCGAAGGCGATCAATTTCGGACTGATCTACGGCATGTCGGCATTCGGCCTCGCCAGGCAACTCGGCATTCCGCGCGGGGAAGCGCAATCCTATATCGACCTTTATTTTACGCGCTATCCGGGGGTCGGCCGGTATATGGACGAAACCCGCAAACTGGCCCGCGGGCAAGGTTATGTCGAAACGCTGTTCGGCCGCCGGTTGTACCTTCCCGAGATCAATTCCAAAAATTCGCAGCGCCGGCAGTATGCCGAACGCACGGCGATCAATGCGCCGATGCAGGGCAGCGCAGCCGATATCATCAAGACGGCAATGATCGATGTCCATCGCTGGATCCATGAATCCAGATTCGCGGTCAAAATGATCATGCAGGTTCATGATGAACTGGTCTTTGAAGTCCCCGAGGATGCAATCGAATCCGCGGTGGAAAGAATTCCCGCGCTCATGAGCGGCACAGCCCGGCTAAGAGCCCCTCTTGACGTCGATGTCGGTGTCGGATCAAACTGGGACGAGGCGCACTGAATAGTGTTGATGGATGTTTCCGGATGTATACCAAATATTTTTTTGAACGGATGAACTTTGCAAAACACCCTCTGTCCTATTATGCAAGCGTCGGGAACGACGCCCTTCTACTCATTATCCTCCCTTATGAGTAGACTACAGCCCCGGTACCCCCAAAGCCGGGCTAAACTGAAGATCCCGGAGCCTTCCCCCTTTGCTCCGGGGTCTTTTTATTTGCCGGTCGTTTCGTTGCAAATGGCCGTCGCGAACGACAGCAGGAATTCACAGCGGAAAGCCCTTACTCCACGAACTATTCCGAACCGGTGCGTGTCGGCATCCGAACTCATTTCAACGCATTATCATGGCATCGTCCGGAGTTGATTCCGGTATACCGTCGATTCTACAAGCCGGGTAAACACGTTTCGCGTTCCGTCGAGAAAACATTGCAGGGACAGGTGTTTCCGAATGAACGCTAAATAGCAATGACTTATCGTTCATTTTTATTTAAGATCTTGTTCTGTTACCACTCTCCGGAAAAGCACCGAGGATGACGGATCGATAACGACAAGAAATCATGGTCCCGAATGCCGGATTAATTCGGTACCAATACCGGATCAAAGTAAAAAATGATTCAAAGGAGGCGGAAATTGGTTGTGAAATCGAACAGAACGAGCCGGAGTGTCCCCGGTCTCGTTAGATCCTTGAATTGGCCTATTTGATGCCGATAATCCGGCTGATTGCCGATGTTTTCTTTCAAATCACTGGACAGCAAATTGATCGGACATTACGTCCCGCTGATCAGTCTTGTTCTGCTTGGTCTGTTTGCTGTCTTCGAACTGCGCCAATACCGGGTTCATGAACGCGGATTAAACGACGGCCTGCGGCTGCTGATCTCAATTCATCAAGGCGCATTAGCCAGAGCCGTCTCCGAACACGATATCGGTGGGATCGGACGCCTGCTGAAAAGTATGGAAACCAATCCGAACTTCCAGGGCGCGATTGTTTATGATTCGTTTGATCAAATAATCGGCAAAGCCGGAAATATTGACCGGCAAACAGCGGACCCGATCCGCGTCGTTGAGGCCGATCTGGTCGCCGACGACCAAAACCACACAGATCCCGCCGGCAAATTGGTCCTGATCTTCCATAGCAAAGAGCTGGATCGACAACTCACCGAACGAGTGCAGGCGGACGCACTGATCATCGCGGTATTAATCGCCGCATTCATCCTGTTTACACCGCTGATTTCGCGGCGGCTGGGCGCCACTCCGATCGGTCGTCTACGATCCGCGATGGAAAAACCGGGGTCGGGAAAGATTCGAGAACCGTTGCAATGGGATAGCCACGGCGAACTCGGGCAGATTGTTCACGCCTTCAATGACGTGGAGGCCGGCCAGGCCACCGCGGAATCGGAATTGCGGGAGCACAAGCGGCGCCTCGAAGAACTGGTATCGCAACGCAGCCAGGAATTGCAAATGGGTCAGCGGCTGCTGACCGCAATTCTCGACAATAGCAGCGCGCTGATCTGCGTAAAGCAGGCCAATGGGATTTACCAGATTGTTAATCGGGCCTGGTGTAATCTGCTTCATTTGGACAACCGGGAAGTTATCGGCAAGACCGATTACGAACTTTTCCCGGCCGAACTCGCCGCCAAATTCCGGGAGAGTGATTTGCGGGTGCTCGGCACCGGACAGCCGGTTTCGGAAGAAGAACCGATCCGCGCCGACGGGACTGAACATACGCTGATCTCATTGAAATTACCGCTCCTGGACAGTCAAAGATCCTGCTATGCCACCTGCGGCATATATTCCGATATAACGGAGCGGAAAAAACTGGAGCACGGACTGATGGCCGCCAGGGAATCCGCCGCAGCCGCCAGCCGCTCCAAGAGTGAGTTTGGCGCGAATCTGGGCCGCGAGATCCTTAATCCAACGAATGGAATCATTGGCTTCGCGGAACTGGCGTTGAAAACGGACTTATCCGAAGAGCAGCGTACTATTCTGCTGAATATTCAGAATTCGGCGGATAGGCTGCTGACCCAGATCAACGATGTTCTCGATCTTTCGAGAATCGAAGCCGGCAAGCTCGATATCAAGGCAACTTCGTTCGATCTAAACAATCTGCTTGCTGAACTCGCGGACCAGTGTGCCGAGTCTGCGGACAGAAAAAATATCGAACTCATCATTTATAAAAGTCCCGATGTTCCGGATTCACTGCTCGGCGATCCGTTACGTCTGCTCCAGATCCTTGTACATCTGACCGATAACGCGATCAATTTCATTGAACAGGGCGAAGTCGTCGTGAACGCAAATCGAGCGGAATACGATCCAGGCAACCGGACGATACGCTTCAGTGTTCGCCATACCGGAACCGGAATCGCCGCCGAACAGACCGCAAAACTGTTTTCATCCTTTAGCCAGATCGGCGGATCGTCGGCGTGCGGATCCGGTGGTGACGACCTCGGACTCGCAATCTGCGCGCAGTTGGTCACATTGATGAAAGGCCGGATCGGAGTTCACAGTGTACCCGGGGAGGGTTCAACTTTCTGGTGCGAGATTCCTTTTGAACCGGGCAACAAACCGGTGGAGCGCAGTGATCAGACCGAACATCGTTTCCGGGTCGAGAAGTTTCTGATCGTGGAAGACAATCCGGCAAGCCTTGCGGTTTTACAGGAGATGCTGCACGGATTCGGTTTTCAAACCCTGACGGCCTCGAGCGGCGAACAAGCCTTGGACCAACTCCGTCAAGACGGCGCCGCATTGCGGGTCGATGCGGTGCTCATGGACTGGAAATTGCCCCGAATGGATGGGCTCGAAGCGGCCGCCAAGATCCGATCCATGAATACCACCGCGGACCTTCCGATCGTGGTGATGATCAGCGCCTCCGGGCGTGATCGCGAACGGCAGGCCATTGAGAAAATCGGCGTGAATGGTCTTCTGACCAAACCCATTCGGCAGTCGGCATTGCTCGCGACGCTGGTCGACCTGTTCAGCGAACGCCGTCAGATCAAGCCGACCCATTGGGAATTGCCGGAAACTTTCCGGTATACGGGGCAACTCGCCGGAATTTCCCTTCTACTTGCCGAAAATAATCCGATCAATGAGGATGCCGCGCTCGACCTGCTTAACGATCTCGGGGCCAGGGTCGATGTCGTGCGCAACGGCGTCGAGGCGGTCGAAGCAACGCAACACAAACCCTATGATGCGGTACTCATGGATATCCGGATGCCGGGAATGGATGGCTTTCAGGCTACCGCCATGATCCGGCAGCGCTTCGGCCCCGAACAACTGCCGATCATTGGCATGACCATGCCCGCGATGGACGGCGATCAAGACAACTGCATCGGTGCAGGCATGAATGACTCGATCAGCAAACCGATTGATCCCGGCAAACTAGCCGGTACCCTGTTCCAGTGGCTGAAACCCTCGCGTTCGATTCCGGGGCAGCACGATTCCGCGCCGTCCACCGGGCACGCGGACAAGGATTTCTCAGCACACACTGCCAAGGAAATTGCGAACAGAATCCGCGACGCCGCGTTTATGGGAAATCTCTCAGAACTTCAGTCGATCGCCGAAAGTCTGCCCGCCGATTCGTACTGGGCTTCCGAAGTATCCAGACTAACCGACCATATTGATTTCGACGGACTGGAGAAACTTGCCCACGCGTTGAATAATTTATCCTGAACTTTTCCGCCGACCTTTCTGGAGATGATTCGGGCGGCACTCGAAGTCCATCGCCGGCGGGTCGCCTAATGCGTGGCTTTGTTCCAAGACGGTACAACGCCCGGGGGCGTTTGGCCGTTTTCATCTTCTTCTTTCTCGATCGGATCCAGCGCCAGCACGCTCGATTGACCCGCGGAACCCAGTGGTGACTCCCCGGGATCCATCCGGCCTTCGCTGAGATTGATCTTGAGACGGAGATTGTTCGGCGAGTCGGAATTCTGCAGCGCTTCCTCCTTGCTGATTTTACCGTCTTTATGGAGCTTGAACAGGTGGCGGTCGAAAGTTTGCATCCCGATATTTTCGGATTTTTCCATCGCTTCCTTGATGGCGTGGATCTCCCCTTTATGGATCAGATCCTGAACCAGGGAAGTTCCCAGAAGAATTTCAATCGCGGCGGTCCGTTTGCCTTCGATGGTTTTGACCAACCTTTGCGAGATGAACGCCTTCAGATTCAACGAGAGATCGAGAAGCAACTGATTACGGCGTTCTTCCGGAAAGAAATTAATAATCCGGTCCAAAGCCTGGTTCGCGTTATTGGCGTGCAGGGTCGACAAACAAAGGTGACCGGTCTCGGCGAAAGCAATCGCGTGCTCCATCGTTTCCTGGCTGCGGATTTCACCGATCAGAATCACATCGGGCGCCTGGCGCAAGGTATTTTCCAGCGCGTCGCGATAGGAATCCGTGTCAACCCCGACCTCGCGTTGATTAACGATTGATTTTTTATGCGGATGAATAAATTCGATCGGATCCTCGATGGTGATGATATGGCCGTCGGCATTCCGGTTCCGATGGTCGATCAGCGCGGCCAGGGACGTCGATTTGCCGGACCCGGTTCCGCCGACAAACAGGATCAATCCCCGCTTTTGCAGGATGACTCGCTTTAAAACCTCCGGCAGGCCCAGCTCATCGGCATCGGGAATCGTCGTTTTGATGTTCCTGACCACCATGGCCAGGGAGTTGCGCTGTTTGAAGATATTTACCCGGAAACGGCCGATGCCCGGTTCCGACAAGGCCAGGTTCATTTCCGGCTTGACCGTAAATTCCGCCCGCTGCCGTTGGTCCATGAGCGCATACGCAATCGCCTGGATTTTTGCGGGATCGAGCTTGTCGTTCTCGAGCGCTTTCAGGTGGCCTTCGAATTTTGCGGCGGCCGGCGACCCGGTCGTCAAATAAAGATCGGAGCCGTTATTATGAACAAGCAGTTTCAAATAATCGCGAAATTCCATAGTACTCTCCGGTTGAACAAGCTATCGTAAATACCTTCAAGTCTAGACCTGAAATCCAATCCGGGAACGACGCCGCCTGCGGGACCGGTGCATCAACTCGAGCCCGGAACCTACACGCCCGCGAAGCCGAAAGTAAATTCGTAGCCGGAGCAGAAAATGCAATAATTCCATTGCCGCATCCGATCGCCGATATCGATTTTCTATCCGTAGTGTACACTCCGCCATTTGAAAATATTGTCGCGGCCGCTTATTTTCTGCCGTTGCCGAAATACCGGGCATAACAAGAACTACGCCGGAACCATAAACAAAGAATCGTGAAAACTGTTATCGCTGTTTTGTTTTCGCTCACGGTTGCGGGCGCATCGATTTGGTACTACACACGGCCGGAGCCCATCAGCGTAAAGGTCCATACCGTCGATACCGGGTCCGTCCAATCGACCGTATCCAATACTCGTGTCGGCACGGTCAAAGCGTGCAGGCGCGCCTATCTCGCTCCGGCGACCGGCGGCCAGGTCGCCGAACTAACCGTACGGGAGGGCAGCGATGTCCGCCAAGGACAAATACTCATGACCGTGTGGAACGAGGATTTGCGCGCGCAGATCGATCTCGCCCGCGCCGATACGCTAGCCAGCCGGGCAAGGGCCGAGGAAGCCTGCGCGATCGCGGCGGGCGCCAAGCGTGAAGCGGAGCGGTTGTTAAAGCTGCGACAGCGCAAACAGGTTATTTCCGAGGAGGCCGTGGACCGCGCCGTTACGGAATCGGAATCCAGCCGCGCGGCGTGCAAAGCCTTGAATGCCTCGATCGCCGTGAACCTGGCCCGGGTTAAAGCCGCCGAAGCGGCGCTGAAACTGACCCTGGTCGCAGCGCCGTTCGATGGCGTCGTGGCCGAAGTGAACGCGGAACTCGGAGAATTCGTAACGCCGTCCCCTCCCGGTATTCCGACGCTTCCCGCGATCGATCTGCTCGATGTCAGCTGCCTGTACGTGTCGGCGCCGATCGACGAAGTGGACGCTCCAGCGATCAAGACCGGCATGCAGGCATGCGTTTCCCTGGATGCATTCGCTGAAAAGCGCTGCTCCGGCAGAGTCCGCCGGATCGCGCCCTATGTCCAGGATAAAGAGAAACAGGCCCGGACCGTGGAGGTCGAAGTCAAGATCGAAAACCCCAAAGATCTCGTGAATCTTCTGCCGGGCTATAGCGCGGATATCGAAATCCTGCTCGATCTGAAAGAAAATGTCTTGCGCATTCCGACCGAAACCATACTCGAAGGAAATCGCGTTCTGATCTACAGGAATGGCCAGCCGCTCGGGCAGCGCCGATTTAAACCCGGGATTTCGAATTGGGATTACACGGAAGTCATATCCGGAATCGAATCCGGAGAACAAATCGTCGTATCGATCGGCAAGGAAGGCGTAGAGGAAGGCGCCGAGGCGGCGCCTGAAACTCGGGAACAATCCGAATCGGATTACTGATGATCTACCTGCAAGGAATCAACCGGAACTTCCAGGTCGGCGACCAGACGGTGCATGCGCTCAAGGATGCCGATCTGGTGATCGAAAACGGGGAATATGTTTCGGTAATGGGACCCTCGGGATCCGGAAAATCGACCCTGCTGAACACCATTTCGCTGCTGGACCGGCCAAGTTCAGGACTCTACGAACTCAACGGCAAGGACGTCACGGATCTTGCCGATCAGGAACTGGCCAGAGTCCGCCGTGAGAATATCGGTTTCGTGTTCCAGTTTTTTCATCTGATCGCGCGGCTCACCGCGGCGGAAAATATCGAGATGCCTCTGACTCTGGCCGGAGTCGATCGGCACCTGCGCAAGCAGCGCGTCGCCCAGGCGATCATGGATTATGGCTTACGCGACCGTGCCGATCACCGGCCAAACCAACTGTCGGGCGGCCAACGGCAGCGGGTTGCGATCGCGCGGGCGACCATCATGCGGCCAGGGATCATTCTCGCGGACGAGCCAACCGGCAATCTGGACCGGCAATCCGGAATCGAAATCGTCGATCTGCTGGAACAACTGAATCGGGACGGCGTGACTTTGCTGGTCGTCACACATGATCCCGTGTTGGGCAAGCGCGCGGAACGCCAGATCAAAATGGTCGACGGTTCCATCGTTTCCGATTCGGCAACCGGCTCGAATCCACCCACAGGTTGATCCTATGCGTGTAACCGATGTGTTTGGCCTGGCCGCAAAATCGATCATTTCCCAGCGCCTGCGTTCGGCGTTGATTTTGATCGCGATGTCAATCGGTGTCGCCGCGGTGATCGTATTGACCGCTTTGGGCGAAGGCGCGCGCCAATACATCACGGGCGAATTTTCCGCGCTCGGAACCAATTTGCTGATCATTCTACCGGGGCGTTCGGAAACCACCGGAGCGCAACCGCCGCTGCTCGGCGAAACTCCGCGAGATCTGACTCTCGACGATGCACTGGCGTTGCTGCGCAGCCCCTATATCGCGAAGGTCGCCCCGATCGCTATCGGTTCGGCGCCAGTATCCCACCGGCAGCGCGAGCGCGATGTCAACATCATGGGATCTACCGCAGACCTGCGTACGGTCCGCCATTTGAGTCTGGCCCAGGGACGCTTTCTGCCGGAAATCCCGCCCCAAAGCGCAATGTCGGTTTGCGTGATCGGACAGACGATCCACAACGAATTGTTTGGAACGCAACCGGCACTCGGCCGCTGGTTGCGCATTAGTGACCGGCGGTTCCGTGTGATCGGCGTGTTGTCATCGGAGGGTCAATCGATCGGGGTCGATTTCGATGAGACTGTGATTGTTCCGGTCGCATCGGCACAGGCCCTGTTCGACTCATTTTCGCTGTTCCGAATCCTTGCCGAAGCGAAAAGCCGGGCCGCGACCGAGCACGCCATAAAGGACATCAATCGCACGATAGAGGAACGTCACGAAGGCGAAAATGACGTGACCGTTATCACTCAGGACAGTGTCGTCAATACCTTCGACCAAATTCTTAACAAACTCACGCTCAGCATAGCGGGCATCGCCGCGATCAGTCTCGCGGTTGCGGGAGTTCTGATCATGAACGTGATGCTGGTCAGCGTATCCCAGCGCACCGCGGAGATCGGCCTTCTGAAAGCCCTCGGCGCGGCCTCGGTCCAGCTCAGGACTTTATTTCTGGCCGAAGCCGCATTACTGTCGCTCACCGGAGCCGTCGCCGGCCTGATCGCGGGTTATGTGGGCGCGTTCACAATCGGCCGGCTCTACCCCGCGTTTCCGGTCGCAATTCCGGGCTGGGCGCCGCTCGCGGCGTTGGCCATGGCCGTGGCAACCGGCCTGCTGTCCGGAGTGCTGCCGGCCGCGCGAGCCGCCAAACTCAATCCGGTCGACGCACTGGCCAGACGCTAAGCATGCAGACCGTCGATTTGATCCGGTTTTCGTTGCGTTCGATCACGGCTTATCGCGGCAGATCCGGCCTGACCATACTCGGAATCCTGATCGGAATCACCGCGGTCGTACTATTGACTTCGATCGGCGAAGGTATTCACCACTACGTGCTGGCCGAATTTACCCAATTTGGAACGAATCTGGTCGCGGTTAAGCCGGGTAAAACCGAGACTTTCGGCATATCGGGGGCGACCGTCAGCAATGTGCGTCCGTTGTCGCTGAACGATGCGGACGCCCTGGGACGACTGGATCATATCCTCGCGGTGGTACCCGTCGTGCAGGGAAACGCGCGCATCGAATCAGGCAGGAAAAGCCGCCGCGCGACCATTCTCGGCGTCGGGCCTGCTGTCCCCGAAGTCTGGAAAATAGATGTGGCCTACGGCCGTTTCCTGCCCGACGATGACCAACGCATGGCGAGGCCCTTCGCGGTACTCGGCAGCACCCTGCGCGCCGAGTTGTTCGGCGACCAAAACCCGCTCGGTCAGCGCATCCGCGTGGGCGAAGACCGTTATCGCGTCGTTGGAGTCATGCAAAATAAAGGACAAATGCTCGGTTTCGATATGGATGACACGGTTTATATTCCGGTCGGGCGGGCACTCGAGCTGTTCGACCGTGAAAGCGTCATGGAGATCGATCTGCTCTATGAAGCCGAGATTTCGGCCGATCACGCCGCAGCAACCATCAAACGCCTGTTGGTGAAACGCCATGGCAGCGAGGATTTTACCCTGATCACCCAACAGCAGATGCTCGAAATTCTCGATTCGATCCTCAACACCCTCACGCTCGCGATCGGCGCCTTGGGTGGCATTTCGCTGCTCGTTGGCAGCGTCGGCATCCTGACGATCATGACCCTGTCGGTTTCCGAACGCATCGCGGAAATCGGACTGTTCCGGGCCATCGGCGCCGAACGCAAGCATATCCTCGGGATGTTTCTCGGCGAAGCGGTCACACTGAGCGCGGTCGGTGGCGTGTGCGGGGTCTTGCTCGGAATCCTGCTGGTCCACGGCATTGGTTGGCTGTTCCCGGCGTTGCCGGTCAGGCTTGCCTGGCATTATCTGCTGCTCGCATTCGGCCTTTCGGTACTGATCGGAATGATCGCCGGAGTCCTGCCCGCGCTCCAGGCCGCGAAACTGGATCCGCTGGAAGCGCTCAGGACAGAATAGGCCATGTTCGGCTGCAATGGCCAGCTAGGTTCCGAAATGCTCGACCATTGTTCAATCCGGGCCATCGTTCCCCGATCCCGCCTGGGTGGCGTTCCGGTTACAGGCAAGTTTCCGGACTAAACCACGAATTTCCCGCTCCTGGTTTTCCACACTGCGGACGAGTTTGAATTGACCCACGGCCCTGACAAGATTGTGTCCAGGAAAATCGACTTTGAAATAGCGGTCGCCGTCCAGATAATCCGCCAAAAAGCGCAGCCCCAATTCAAATGGCAGCAGGCGGATCGCATCGTACAGACTACCGACATCAGACTGGGTCAGTAATGCCCCGCACTCCCGGAAATACCCCGCCAGGATTGGTTCACAGAGATCGAGTTCGAATTCCGGTGATTGCACGCTGTTTGCGGTTTCACCGGCCTGATTACAGCAGGACCGCAGACAGTCGCCGATGTCATGGTGAATCAATCCGGATTTTACCGTATCGAGATCGATCATCGCGATCGCTTTCCGGGTTTGCGTATCAAACAGGAAATTATTCAGTTTCGGATCGCCGTGAATGATCTGGACGCTCAAGCGGCCGTCCTGCCTGGCCTGTTTAAGAACCGATGCCAGCTCCCGCCGCGAATTGATGAATTCTTCACAGAAGCGGAGGTCGGCCCGACTTGGGAGTAACCGGTTACGTGCGCCGGAAACCGCAAGCCGATCGTAGTGGTAAAGATAAAGTGGCGTCGCGTGAAACCCGGGTAAGGAATCCTCCATTATCCGGGGATCCATACTGCTGACCCGCTGGTGAAAGCGGCCTAGAGTCAATCCTACCTGTACCGCATCCGCGGCTGATTCAAGCCGGTCCAATGGCTGGCTGTTCTCGATATAGGTCAGGGCGCGCCAGTAATCGCCCGATTCCCCGACATAGCAGTTTTTCCCATCCACGGTTGAAAGCAGCGAAGGCAATCGAAATTCGTGCGCGTCCGCGGATCGCCCTGGATCATGGGGCCGAACGGCGAGATGATCGCTCAATCGTTCGAGATTGGCCATGACTCTGTCCGGGAACGGAAAGACTTCCGCGTTGATGCGCTGCAAAACAAAGCGCGGAACTGCGGCGGAATTGGTGGTAACCAGAAAAGTATCGTTTATAAGCCCGTTGCCGAGACGATAAACGTTGATGACGTCGCCTTTCGACAAGAACCTGCGCGCGATAAACTGTTCCGTCGTGTATTCCAAATCGAATGGTCCTGTTAGGATTCAATCATTCGGCCAACAGATGCTCTGGTCATTGTCCGGTGTATCGATTCGCGGCAGTCGGCGCGCGTAAATCCATTCCGGAATCGAATGGTCAATCGCCGGTAAACGTTCGAACCCGTGCTCAATACTCTCGCCGCGACGACAATCGAGTGATTATAAGAACCCCAAGGAGCACCAGACACGCGCCGGCGGCCTGAAGCAGATTAAAACGTTCATCGAGCAAAAAATACGCGAGCGCCAGCGTCGCGACCGGCCCCGCCGAACTGATGATCGACGCCGTTCCGGAACCGAGCCGGCGAATTCCGGCATTCATAAAGAACGCCGGTAAAACGGTTGAAAGCAAGGCCATCACCAAAGCCAGGACATAAATTCGCAGCGGCAGGCCGAGCAATTGACTGTCAGGTTGCAGGCCGCAATGGATTCCGGTGACCAGACAGGCGACAATCATCGAATAACAGGTAAATCGAAGCGATCCGATCCGGCGGACCATGACCCCGCTCCCCATCATGTACAATGCGAACGCAACCGCGCTGCCGAATACCAGCCCGATTCCGCTCCACAGCTCGCCCGATTGATCGTCGATATTGTTTGACACTACCAGTCCGATTCCCGCATAGCTGAAAACCAATGCCAAAATTTCCGGATAGCTGACCGGTCGGCGCGAGACCATTGCGGAGAACAGAACTACCAGCGTGGGGTACAGAAATAAGATCAGACGCTCCAGTCCGGCTGAGATGTAGGTCAATCCTTTAAAATCCATGAGGCTCGCCAAATAATAACCGATTACCCCAAGCACGACGACATGCAACCAGTCGGAGCGGGTCATCGAGCGTCGTCGATCGACCCTTGCAATCCAGAACGCTGCGGTCAGGAAGAACGGCAGAGCCATCGTCATTCGCAAGGTCAGAAGACTGATGGCATCTACCACCCCCACCGCATAGGCCAGCTTGATTAAAATCGCTTTGGCCGAAAACCCGAAAGCCGCAATCAATACGAACAAGCTACCGGTTACCAGCGAGCGCGTATCCTCCCTGCTCCCTGTCCTTGGCAAGTATCTCTGAATCATTCACACTTGGCTTCCGGGTTGTTCAATCAGGCCCGCGACGTAGCCGGGTCCCCGCATGGCGGGATGTTCAAATTGGAGGAAGTTCGGAAAATCGCGGAATTCAGCGCGCACCGCAATGACGTCTCCGGTTGATTTCCTTTTGCTTGCGGGTTTTTTTAAGCAAAATGTATACCGACCCAGTTCCACCGTGAAAACTGCGGGCACTGTGAAATGCGATCACCTCGGAAATCGCGGGCAGCCATTTGGCAAGGAAACTTTTGATCACCGGATAGGTTTCCGAACGCCTGCCTTTGCCGTGACAAATCAGCGCCGTACGGACATCGAACTTGCGGCATTCATAAAGAAACTGCACGATCTCGTCGCGCGCCTGGTCGACGTTCAGGCGATGCAGGTCCAATGTCGCGTCGATCGAATACGCTCCAAGTTTGAGCTTGCGAAAAACACCCTGTTGAACCCCGTCGCGTTTGAAACAGAGAATATCGTCCGCATCAAGTGGCTCAGCAAAATCTGTCGATAAACCATTTTTCTCAATGGCATCCCGCTCGGCCATTTGCCTTCGATAGCTGCGTCCCGGCGTGTCCTCAGAGGCAACCCTCAAATCCGCGCGATCGCGCTGGTTGAGCGGCTGAATGTCCCCAACTTCGCGCCGGAACAAATGAATGTCGTTTTCGTTGTCCACATCGCCTCCGGTGTCGCATGCCGATGAAAAAATCATAAACGAGCCGTCACCAATTCGAATAGCCCAATAACCGGGTTTTTCGGTTCCGCTCAACCGTGGCTAGAAACGAAATCGTTACCGGCGCGCCCATTCGTCGGGCGTATAGGTCTTTATGGTAATCGCGTGCAATTCTCCTGTTGCCAATGGTTCCTTAACCGTATCCAACACCATCTGCTGCTTCTTTAACAACGTACAATTATCGAACTGACTACTGATAACGATCACGGAAAAACTGCAACCTTCCCCATCCAGGATCACTTCCGCATCCTGCAAACCTTTCTTGATCATGCCTTCTACTGTGATTCGTTCCACGGTTATCGCACTCGACGTCGTTTTGATTACGTGGAATTATATAACCTTTTCACACGGCCAAGCGAACCCTGAATTTTTGGTTAGAGACACCGACTGGCTGGCCGTTTTCGCGTCAACCGCATGTCCTACCCGGTCAAAACGGCAGTCGCAAAACCGAGGCCCGGGTACCCGGCGTTGCTATTACAGCCCGCCAAGTAACCTCGAAATGTCAAGGATTTTGATTTCCTCGGCCAAGCCGCCGGTTCAAGGTGGAAAGCCTCGCGCAAACCCTTACACATTCCAAGTTCAAGCGCCACGCGCATTCGGTCAGTGCGTGCATATAACATATAAGCATTTTATCCGTTGTGCGCAGCATGACGGATAAATGTGTGTTGGACGAAGCCGTCACCGGGGCACGCTATTTAAAGGGGATTGTATTTCGGAAGGGAGAGATTGTCGAAGGGAATCGAGGTATTTTTTCGTTTTCTCGGGTCGAGCGGTAGCATTTGATCGATCGGATTCGCACGTTTAGCGAGTTCAGTGTCGGGTTTGGGTTGT
>JBGTCG010000282.1:0-4006 GCA_041748915.1 Methylococcales bacterium | reverse complement strand
CGTCCCACCCTTTTGCAACAAAAGGCTTTCCAACTCCTCGGCGTCAAACCCGAACGTACCCAGTAACGCTCCCTGGATTGCATGATAACCGTCATATACATCAATAAGTGACTGTTTTCTGATGGTCAAAGTTAGGGCTAGCCGCCCTTTTCGCGTCGTCTCGGGAAATTTGCGCGTCACGGCACTCGGGACCGAGTTTCTCGTCGACTTAAGGGCCCGGGAACCCTATGTCGCGGTCACCGAACATGCGGTCGAGGCTTCAATCCGGCAGCGTGTGATTCGCGTCGAACAAGGCGAAGGCCTGCGTTTGATCCGGATCAATCAAACTGGCAAATGGAACCCGTGGGCCGGCTCTACACCCGGGATTTTCGCGGCGGACGCCTGATCGTCGAAAACCCGCCCGTTGCGCGAGGTCGCCGTCGCGCTGTCGCACTATCGTCACGGTTTTCTGATGGTCCCTGACGAAAAGCTTGCACAGGAGCGGATCAGCGGTGTGTTCGATCTCTATCATCCCGATCGCGCGCTCGATGTCTTGCTGCAAATCCTTTCCGTCCAACTCATCCGGATATCATCGTATCTTGTGATCCTCGCACCGTCCTGATCCACCTTCCGGAACCCGCGCCGAGCCTATCCGGAACGGCGCGAGGATTGGCCCTGCGCCGTCGCCGGAACCAGGAATTCCCGGAGCAGTTGCAATGCTGTTGTATTAAGCCGTCATCTCGGCAGATATAAGGGATTGCCGAGATCCAGATTACAGGAACCTAATCGACGCTTGCCGTCCTTGGCTTCTGGATTCCGGCAATCCCCGCCGGAATGACGTCGTTCCCCTAATTCAATAGCATTCCGGAGCAGTCGGCCGATTCATTTTCGGATCCCGGCCATTGAGGTTTTTTCCCTCGGATCCCGTCTTTATGAGCATGAACGCGCGAAATGCGCGAATTGTCCGCTATAACCAGTCAAGGGGAGAATCATGGTCAATCGGCGTGCCGGAAAAACGGCTCGCTTCCGGCGAATATCGGGTGCGGTGCAAATCATCTCCTTCATGACGTCCTTCATGACGGGTCTTCTGTCGTGTCAACTGGTGTTCGCGGACGACGAACGAAAGCCCATCGTATTCAACATCGCCTCGCAATCACTCGCGGGAGCATTGACCCAATTCGCGGTGCAGTCCAATCTCACGCTGACCTACCGCAGTCAAATCGCAAAAGACCTGCAAAGCCCTGGCTGCGTGGAACCTACAGGGCCGAGGAGGCCCTGGGCAGGCTGCTTGAAAACACCCTGATCGAGTACCGCTTCAGTGCCAACGACAGCGTCGTGCTCGGTATGCAGGAGACCGTAAAGGTCGCTGATGCCGGCGACTCGGTCGCGCTCGGGAAAGTGACCGTGAGAGCCGAAGCCGGCGGCTACGGTCCGGACGACCCGTACAACCCGGATTACAACCGCACCAACGCCACCACGGCGACCAAGACCGACACGCCGATCATGGAGACGCCAATTTCTATCCAGGTTGTGCCGAGGGCGGTGATCGAGGACCAGCAGGCCATCCAATTGGGCGATGCCGTGAAGAACGTCAGCGGCGTGTTCCAGGGCTTCACCTTCGGCGGTTTCTCCGAGGACCTCATAATCCGGGGCTTCAACACGAATTTTGCCAATTACCTCGATGGGTTCAGGTTTCCAGCCAGCCGAATTCCAACCGCCAACGCCGAACGCATCGAAGTCGTCAAGGGCGCCGCGGCCAATCTCTACGGGCGCATCGAGCCGGGCGGAATCATCAACGTGGTCACCAAGCGCCCGCTGGCCACTCCTTACTATTCCTTGCAGCAGCAGTTCGCCTCCTTTGACCTGTATCGCACGACGGCCGACGCCACAGGCCCGACTACCTCGGATGGATCGCTCTTGTACCGGTTCAATCTGGAGTACCTCGACAAGCACTCCTTCCGCGACTTCGCTGTTACCGACCGAATCTTTGTCGCGCCTTCGCTAACCTGGAACATCGGCGACCGCACCCAGTTCGATCTCGACTTCATGTATTCCGACGAGGATACCCAGGAAGACCACGGCGTAGTGGCGATCGGCAACCGACCGGCTAACATTCCCATTTCCCGATACTTAGGCGAACCCGCCACGGACAAGTCGAATACGAAGCTCTTTAACACCGGTTTGACGCTTAACCATGAATTCACGGATGACTGGAAACTCCGTGCCCGGTTCGTTAACTTCAACCGCGACGTGGTGGACCCGCAAACCACCGGATTCGCATTGGATGAAACGACCGGGGTCCTGGACCGGCGTTTTTTTCGCGGCGAAGACGAAGCCGATTCCTACTTCGGCACCTTGGATGTGACCGGCAGGTTTTCCACCTGGGGGGCCGAGCATAAGGTCCTGGTCGGGTGGGACTATTACAACCTCAACGACGAAGTCCGCGCTTTCCGCTTGCCTGCGGGTTCCATCAACATCTTCAACCCCGTCTACGGGCTCTCGGGCGTGGATTTGTCCCGGGCGCAAGAGAACTTCTTCCTCGACCAACGGAACGATTGGACCGGCGTCTATTTTCCAGGATCAGATCACCCTCTGGGACGAGCTCCATATCCTCGGGGGTGGACGCTACGATTGGGCTTCTTTCGGGGTGGGGCTGGCCTTCGGCACCGATCAGTCACTCGCCGATGCCGGGGCCAACCTCCAAGAGGTGGACAATGAGCGTTTCAGCCCCCGCGTCGGCTTGGTCTATCAGCCTTGGGATTGGTTGTCCTTCTCCGGCAATTATGTCGAGTCCCTGGGCCGCGCGAATACCGGCGTGTCCGCTGACGGAACGCTGTTTTCGCCCGAGACCGCCGAACAATACGAAGTCGGTTTCAAGACTGAGTTCTTCGATAAGCGGTTCACCTCCACGGTGGCGTTCTATCATCTGACCAAGCAAAACGTGCTGGTTCCGATTCCGGGCACCGCGTTTTCCGACGTTATCGGCGAGGCGCGCAGCCAGAGCATCGAAGTGGATATCGCAGGAGAGGTCACGGAAGGTCTGAGCCTCATCGCGACCTACGCCTATACCGACGCCGAAATCACCAAGGGCAATAATCAGGGGAATCGTCTGTTCAACGTCCCGAGACATTCGGGCAGCCTGTGGGCCAAGTACGATGTGCAGCAGGCACCTTTGCGGGGTCTGAGTTTTGGCGCAGGCGTCTTTCTCCTCGGGCAGCGCGAGGGCGACAACGGAAATACCTTCCAGTTACCCGGTTACGGGCGAGTGAATGCGCTCGTCAAGTACCAGTTACCCGTGGCCTCTTCCAAGTTGTCGCTCCAGTTCAATGTAGAAAACCTTCCGGACCATCGGTACTACGTGGCGACGCTGGCGGACCGGTTCAACGTGATCCCGGGCGCATCGCGCACGTTTATAGGCTTGGTGCGGATTGAATACTGACCGCGAACCCGGCATAAACCGGACCAGCCCGCGTAGGATGCGCCGAGGAACGAAGCGCATCGTTCGAGTGCGAAGCCTTACATAAGGTTAAACGGACTTCATGACGGACTACCGCCGTGCTCATATTCCAGGTGCAACCTGGTTTTTCACGGTCAATTTCGCCGAGCAAGCATAGCCCGGATGCAATGAAATGGAATCCGGGATGTTCGGCGCGGTAACATAACCTGATCCCTTTCCAGTGACAGGGCCGTAGCAAGGTTGCGTTGGGGTTCCTTGCGTCACCCCAACCAACAGGCTAACTTCTCTCACCGGTACCGGCAGCCTTCATTCCGTCACAATGTGTGGGAACCGGTTTGTGGTTCCAGCTTGCGCTGACTTGACTTATTGTATCCGAATGAATACAGTAATTGTATGATCACGGTCCGCACTTTGCCACAGTTTGATCATTGCCCAAAATCCGCGGCTGGAATTTGGCTGAAGCGCCCGGCTGCCATTTTCGGGCATTTTTTAGCGCCGGCGTCGCACGTTTGGCCTACTGGCGTGGGCGGGGTGGCGCGGATTCCTGGTTTTTCGGCTGGCTAACGCCTT
>JBGTCG010000281.1:0-21072 GCA_041748915.1 Methylococcales bacterium | reverse complement strand
TATTATACCCGGAATTGCCACCAGAACACCAGATTTTATCCCTATTTACAACAGCATACCGTAACTCATGCCCGCCTGCTCTTGCATCTTGGGTCTGCGATGCATGATCGCGGGCTTTCTATTCTCGGACAGCCTCCTAGTAAATGACGGGTAAATACTCCGCATTCGACTTTTTTCCAAGCCTCCTGACGAGCATCCAGATGCCGCGCCAGGGTATCCGCACGTTATTGTATAACCAGCGTTTTCTCATCGCCCAAGAAAAGGCTTCGACGATTCCGAAAAGAAATGAAAATATTTCGACAATACGGCTTGACTTGATCAAAATTCGTTTTTATAGTGGGCCATATCGGGAAAAAGTAGAAAATTTTGGGAAAAAATGGCTTTTCGGGGTGTCCATACAATCAATCTTGACGGGAAGGGCCGATTCTCGATCCCCGTAAAATATCGTGCCGATCTGGAAAAGGATTGCAACTGCAATCTGGTGGTAACCGCGAATATGGATGGCTGCCTTGTAATGTATCCGCTTCCCTTGTGGGAGGGGGCGGAAGAAACGCTGAAGAATCTGCCGTCTTTTAACAAATCGGCCATGCGTCTCCAGCGTTTCATACTTGGGTACGCGTCGCAATGTGACATGGATGGTCATGGACGGATCTTGTTGCCGGAGCAGTTGCGCGCATTCGCAAAGCTCGACAAGCGAATTGTTTTATGCAGCCTGGTTAACAAATTCGAAATATGGGCCGAAGACGCCTGGAAAGAAAATGTGAACGCCTTGCTGCAGGATGATTCGGAAGAATTGAAGGAGATTGTGCGCAAACTGGTCATCTAGGCCGAATGAGGCGTGATGAACACTTGCCGGTGCTGCTTGAGGAATCGATTCAGGCGCTGGCAATCAAACCGGAAGAAATTTATATCGATTGTACGTTCGGGCGAGGGGGGCATAGTCGTCTCATTCTACAGTATCTCGGGAAGGCAGGAAAACTCCTCGCGTTTGACAGGGATGACCAGGCGATTCATTCCGGGGCTGCGTTGGACCTGGGACAGGACCCCAGATTTGAGCTGGAGAAGGAGGCCCTGATGGCTCTGGAATCCCGGGTTTCGGCGCGGAACTGGCTCGCGAAAGTCGCCGGAATCATCATGGACCTGGGAGTTTCATCGCCGCAACTGGATGATGCGAGCCGCGGCTTCAGTTTTGTCAACGATGGCCCGCTGGACATGCGTATGGACACCGGCAGCGGAATCACAGCGGCGCAATGGTTGGAAACGGTTTCGGAGCGGAGGTTGGCAGAGGTGCTGAAGACTTTCGGAGAAGAACGTTATTCGCGCAGAATCGCGCGGGCGATCGTTGAACGGCGTTCGGCGGATCCGATCAAGACAACCTTGCAGCTAGCCCGATTGATCGAAACGGCGGTCCCTTCACGGGACCCGAACAAACATCCCGCGACACGAAGTTTCCAGGCGATCAGAATTTTTCTTAACCGGGAACTCGAAGAATTGCAGGCCGGGCTTGAGCAGGCGCTTAGGGTATTGAAACCGGGAGGCCGTCTCGTCGTGATTTCTTTTCATTCGTTAGAGGACCGGATCGTAAAGCGTTTTATACGGCGGGAAACCCGGGGCGGAGATTTTCCGGCGAATTTGCCGGTGGATGGTTCGGCCTATCGTCCCAGGTTGGTCTCGAGGGGCCGGGCGATACGGCCCGGTCGACTGGAAATCGCCACGAATCCACGGGCGCGGAGCGCAATTCTGAGGGCGGCGGAGCGGGTGGCTTGAATGGTTCCGGTGCTTTTGATTTTATTGGTTGCCGGTTCCGCCGCAGCAGTCATTTATCAGAACGATCACTGCAGGGATTTATTCATGGAAATACAGCAACTGGAAATGGAGCTGGAAAATCGTGAAATCGAGTCGGGTCAGTTGCAACTGGAACGAACGACGCTGGCCGGATATTACAGGATCGAAAGCGCGGCGAGATCAAAAATCGGTCTGGTCCGACCCGGGCGGGAATCGATCGTCTATCTCAAGGCTCCCTCGGCGGATCGTGCGGAAAGTGATCATTAACCGGGACCCGATCATCGCGTATTCGGACCGGCGCCGGATTCTACTCCTGGCTTTGCTCGGCATCATGGTCATGCTGGTCGGCCGGGCGATCGATCTGCAGTTGCTGGATCGGGAGTTTCTGCAAAATCGCGCTGAATTTCAATATATCAGTTTGGTGCCCATGTCAGCCTATCGGGGAAAAATTGTCGACCGCAACGGCGAACTGCTTGCGATCAGCGCACCGGTTCATTCGGTTTGGGTTGATCCGCAGCAGTTCGGATCGGAACCGGCCAAGCGGAAGAACCTCGCGAACCTGTTGCGCATTTCCCCGTTGCGGCTGGACCATCTTACGAAGCCGAAGTCCGAAAAACGGTTTGTTTACATCAAACGACACATCAATCCCGCACTGCAAAAAAAGGTGGCCGCGGTGGAACTGCCCGGCGTATTGTTTAAACGTGAATATAAACGGTACTATCCAGCCGGTGAGATCGCTTCTCACCTGATCGGATTTACCAATATCGATGACATTGGCCAGGAAGGGCTCGAATTGGCCTATCAGGACCGGCTGAGCGGCAAAGCAGGCCGGAAAAAGGTCATTCGCGACGGTAAACGGAAAGCGGTTGCCAATGTCGAAAAAACCCGCGATCCTGTTCCCGGGCGAGATCTGGAACTGACCATCGATCAGAGATTGCAGTATATCGCCTACCGTGAACTGAAGACTGCCTTCATCAAGCATCGGGCGCATTCGGCCAGTCTGGTGATGCTCGATGCGCGCACGGGAGAGGTTTTGGCAATGGTCAATCAGCCTTCGTATAATCCGAATTCGGAACGGCGTCCGGATAGCGGGAAATACCGGAACCGGGCGATCACCGATATTTTTGAACCAGGCTCGACCATGAAACCTTTTGCGGTGGCCTGTGCTCTGGAACAGGGTACGGTGCGGCCGGATTCGGTGATCGACACGAGTCCAGGCAGATTCCACGTCGGCCGGAACCTGGTTCGCGATATACACAATTATGGTGAATTGAATGTTGTTCGGATTTTGCAGAAGTCCAGTAACGTGGGCGTAAGCAAACTGGCGCTGTCGGTTGCTCCGGCGTCATTTTGGGAATGTTATAACCGCCTGGGGATCGGTCAAATTCCGGGAACCGGTTTCCCGGGCGAAGCCGCTGGCAAACTGCTTGGCTATGAAAACCTGAGTCCGTTTGCGCAAGCGACGCTTTCATTCGGGTATGGTTTATCCGTTTCCGCGCTTCAACTTGCGAGGGCCTACACCGCCTTTGCCAACGACGGTGAAATGCTTCACGTTCGGATGATCAACGGGGATGACCCGGCCGAGCGGCCGACTCACGTGATGTCCCGGAAAACCGCGAAAATCGTCCGCGAAATGTTGGAGCATGTCGTCGCCCGGGAGGGTACCGCGGTTCGCGCGAGCGTACCTGGATTCAGAGTTTCCGGAAAAACCGGAACCGTCAAAAAGGCTGGCGCCGAAGGCTATCGAGGTCATCGCTATCTCGCGGTGTTCGCGGGAATGGCGCCCGCGAGCGAGCCCAGAATCGTGATGGTCGTGTTGATCGATGAACCGAATACCGGGGATTATTATGCGGGATTGGTGGCTGCGCCGGTTTTTTCCAGTGTGATGGGCAGTGTTCTCAGACTCCTGGGAATCCAGCCCGATCAGGAAAACTCCATGCCTCTGGTCCAGCCGCAACGGGAAGGAACCATATGACCGAGCTGGAATCGAAATTCCCGTCCGCCAGGTTGCGCGATCTCATCGGTGCGTGCAGCGATCCGGATACCGTGCCGGATGTTTCGGTTTCGGGCCTTGCAGTCGACAGCCGGGAAGTGACCTCGGGGGATGTATTTTTCGCGGTTCCCGGAGCTCGCGACCATGGCCTGCGATTCAGTGGCGAGGCAGTCAGAAACGGGGCGGTCGCGATCGTGTATGATCCGCGCGGCTTCGATCAACCAGCAATCGAGCAATGGCGGAAGGACCTCAAGTGCCCGCTGGTGCCGGTGCCGGCGTTACGATTTGAACTCGGGCCGATCGCCGACCGCTTTTTTGGTCATCCGTCCGCGCAACTCGATTTGATCGGGATTACCGGCACCAATGGGAAGACATCCTGCTGTCATTTTCTCGCTCAGGCGCTATCGAAATTCAAGCCATGCGGCGTGATTGGCACCGTGGGCTGGGGGCGTCCGGAAAAGCTTCGCCCGCTGCAAAATACCACCCCGGAACCGATTCAACTGCAACGGATACTTGCCGCGTTTCGGGAGCAAGGCATCCGGTTCGTCGCGATGGAAGTCTCGTCGCACGCGCTGGTGCAGAAACGGACCCGTGCGGTTCGCTTTATCGGGGCTGCGTTTACCAATATTACCCGGGATCACCTCGACTATCACAAAACCATGCAGGTTTATGTCAATGCAAAACTGAAATTGTTGTTGTCTCCGGGACTGGAGTTCGTAGTTGTCAATCTCGACGATCGGCACGCGGACCAAATTTTGGCCGCAGTGCCGTCCCATGTCCGGATCATGGGTTTTTCCAAGAGTAGTAATGCCGATTCCCCGTTTGTCCGATTGAAGTTGTCCGCGTTGCGCCATGACGATCAAGGGGTCGGATTCAATGTACATTTCGAAGGTTGTACCGTACTTGTATCGGCCCCCTTTTTTTGTGATTTCAACGTCGATAATCTACTCACCGTACTCGGCATAATGCTTGAGTTGGGAATTCCGCTGGCGAAAGCCGTTGATGCCTTGCAATCGGTAAAAACGGTAGCCGGACGATTGGAACGATTCTCCTGTGGGGGCTATGCCCCTACCGTTATCGTCGACTATGCGCATACTCCGCATGCACTCCAAAGCATCCTGGAAGGACTCAGAATGCACTGTCACGGCGCCTTGTGGGTCATCTTCGGTTGCGGCGGAGATCGCGATCGCGGCAAGAGACCCTTGATGGGACGAATTGCCGAGATCAAGGCCGATCATGTGGTGCTGACCGACGACAACCCGCGTCATGAAGATGGTTCCGCGATCATCCAGGAAATTCTAAAAGGGTGCAGTAATCCGAAGATTCGTGTAGAACGCGATCGGCGGCGGGCAATTTTCGAAGCGATCCAAAGCGCCGGTCCCGGAGACATGATCGTGATAGCGGGTAAGGGACATGAAAATACCCAGGAAATCGACGGTGTCAAATACCCGTTCAGTGACCAGGCCACCGTAGTGGAAGCCTTGAAGCAACGGGTAGTTCCGGTCGGAGGCGCCGTCCGATGAAACTGTCGCTGAGCGAAACCGCCCGGATTGTTGGTGGCCGACTGACTGGTGCGGACGCTGCCTTCTCATCCGTAAGTACCGACACTCGTGATCTGCGAGCCGGCGATCTGTTCGTCGCCATCGTAGGCAAAAACTTCGATGCCCATGAATTCCTTGATATTGCGCGGCAACAGGGCGCCGTGGCGGCGTTGATTGCACGTGATTCCGCGGCCGGATTGCCGAATATCAAGGTCCGGGATACGCGGATTGCACTGGGCGAATTGGCCAGGGAATGGCGAAAACGGTGCGCGGTGCCCGTGGTCGGAGTGACCGGCAGCAACGGTAAAACCACCGTGAAGGAAATGGTTGCGGCAATTTTGGCGGTCAAGGGCGAAGTGCTGTATACGCGCGGCAATCTCAACAACGATATCGGGGTTCCGCTGACGCTACTCGGATTGAATGAGCGGCACCGGTATGCGGTCATCGAAATGGGGGCGAATCATTTCGGTGAAATTGCCTATACCGCGAGACTCGCGCTGCCCGACGTGGTGATCATCACGAATGCGGGTTCGGCCCACCTCGAAGGCTTCGGTAATCTGGAGGGGGTCGCTCGCGCCAAGGGTGAAATCGTCGAAGCGCTGCCCGATGCGGGCGTTGCGGTTCTGAATATCGATGATCAGTATTTCGACCTCTGGCGCAAACTGGCAGGAAACCGCGAGGTGATTACCTTCGGTTTGGAGTCGCATGCCGATGTGCGCGCCACCGGCATCGAGATGGACTGGAAAGGGGAGCGATTTTCGAACCGGTTCATGCTTTGCTACGGTGACGCCAAAACCCCGATTACCCTGCGCCTTGCGGGCCAGCACAACGTGTGCAATGCACTGTCTGCGGTGGCCGCGGTGCTGGCTCTCGGGATCAGCTTCGAACAGATCAGGGAGGGTCTCGAAAAAGTTGCGCCGGTGCATGGCCGGATGCAGCCGGTCGCGGGATTGCAGGGGAGCCTTCTATTCGATGATACTTACAACGCCAATCCGTCCTCGTTTGCGGCGGCGGTTGACCTAGTGTCGCAATTACCCGGCGAAATCTGGGTGATCCTCGGTGCGTTCGCAGAACTCGGTGAATCCAGCGCGGAATTGCACGCGGAAGTTGGGTTTTATGCCAAGGAGAACGGGGTCACGCATCTGTTGGCGACTGGAACGGATGCGGCGAGGGCCGTCGACGCATTCGGCCAGGGCGGGATTTACTTCGAGAAACAACAGGACTTGATCGAGGCGTCGAAAAGCATGCTGAACAGCCGGGTCGTCGTGTTGGTCAAGGGTTCCCGCAGCCAGAAAATGGAGCGGGTCGTTGCCGAGTTGCGGGACCCGGGGCTGAACTAGTCATGCTGTTGTATCTGGCCAATTTATTGACCGACTGGGAAAGCGGATTTCGCGTCTTTCAGTACCTGACTTTCCGCTCGATTCTCGGCGCCTTAACGGCCCTGATCATTTCGTTCATGGTGGGTCCCGGAATGATACGCCGTTTGAGTGCGCGCAATATCGGACAAAATGTGCGCGAACTGGGTCCGCAGTCCCATCTTATCAAAGAGGGCACACCGACGATGGGCGGGACTCTGATCCTGGTGGCGATCAGTATCAGTACGTTGCTTTGGGCCGATTGGCAGAATCGCTATATCTGGGCGGTGCTGTTTGTTACTCTGAGCTATGGTCTGATCGGTTTTATTGACGATTACCGGAAAATAGTGGAACGTAACAGCAACGGCCTGTCGGCTAGCGCAAAACTGTTCTGGCAGTCCTTGATTGCGGCTGCGACGTCGTTGTTTTTGTTCAAGACCTCTACCGTGGTGGCGGAAACCCAATTCATCGTTCCTTTTTTCAAAACCGTGAGGCTCGATCTGGGCTGGTTTTATATCGTGCTCGCCTTTTTGGTGATTGTCGGAACCAGCAATGCGGTCAATTTGACCGACGGTCTGGACGGCCTGGCGATCATGCCGACGGTGCTGGTCGGAGGCGCGCTGGGTATCTTCGCCTATGCATCGGGAAATGCCAATTTCGCGGCGTATCTCGCGATTCCTTCCCTGCCTGGCGTCGGTGAGCTGGTCGTGTTTTGCGGCGCATTGGTCGGCGCGGGCCTGGGTTTTTTATGGTTCAATGCTTACCCGGCGCAGGTATTTATGGGCGATGTGGGCGCGCTGGCTTTGGGCGGGGCGCTCGGGACATTGGCGGTCATGGTCCGGCAGGAAATTGTATTGATGATCATGGGCGGAGTGTTTGTGATGGAAACCGTCTCGGTCATGCTACAGGTCGTTTCCTTCAAGCTGACCGGCAAGAGGATCTTCCGGATGGCGCCGATCCATCATCACTTCGAGCTTCGAGGCTGGCCGGAACCCAGAATCATTGTCCGGTTCTGGATCATTAGCGTGATTCTGGTGCTGGTCGGACTCGCGACGCTGAAACTCAGATGATGCCAGCAGATACCGACCGCTACGCGCGCAACGCCGACTCCCGGATGGCGATGTCCTCGCTCGGTATTGTTCCAGGGGAATCGCGGGTATTGGTCGTGGGTCTCGGGATGACCGGTTTGTCGGTGGCCCGGTTTTTGTCGTTTCTGGGAATCGAGGTGGCGGTGACCGACAATCGGGAGAATCCGCCCTGCCTCGCGGAATTGCGGAAACTCGGGACGGATATCCCGGTTTTTCTCGGCGAATATGATCGGCGGGCGTTCGGGGCGGCTACTCATTTGATCGTCAGCCCCGGGGTTTCGCTGGATACCGAAGAAGTTTTTCAAGCGCTCGAGGCCGGAATACCACTGTTCAGTGACATCGATTTATTTGCCTCCGTGGTCAGCGCTCCGGTGGTCGGTATTACCGGCTCCAATGGCAAGAGCACGGTGACCAGTCTGCTCGGAATGATGGCGAAAAAAGCGGATTGGGACGCACGGGTCGGCGGCAATCTGGGCATACCGGCGCTAAACCTGGTGGACGACGAGGATCGGCCCGACCTCTATGTCGTGGAGCTGTCGAGCTTTCAACTGGAACGGACTTCGCTTTTGAAGTGTGCCGCCGCGACGGTATTGAATATCAGTGCGGATCATATGGATCGGCATGGTGATATCGAAACCTATACCCGGGTTAAACAAAGCATCTTTTCGAATTGCACCGTTATGGTCCTGAACCAGGATGATGCGGCGGTCGCCGCCATGGCGAGGAAGGACCATCCCTCCCTGCGGTTCGGCCTGAGCGGAAATGACTCCCTGGATTTTAGCGTGCGCGAGCTCGCCGACGGCGAATGGCTGGTTCACGGAAAAAATCCGTTGATCCGCGTCGATTCGGTGAAAATCAAAGGCCGCCAGAATTTATCCAATGTATTGGCCGCGCTGGCACTCGGCCAGGCGGTCGGATTGCCGATGGCAGGCATGTTGGCGGCGTTGGTAGAGTTTCCGGGGCTGCCCCACCGGATGCAGTGGGTTGAAGATTTCAACGGCGTTACCTGGATCAACGATTCCAAGGCCACCAATGTCGGCGCCTGCATCGCGGCGATGGAAGATTTAACCGGAAAGATTGTGCTGATTGCCGGAGGCGACGGAAAAGGCGCGGATTTCGGCGGATTAAAGGAATTGATCAAGGAAAAGACGCGGGCTCTCGTACTGATCGGCAAGGATGCGGATCGCTTACAGGCTCTTTTTGCGGCGGAGGCGCCTTGCGTCAAGGCGACTGATTTGGGAAACGCGGTTGAAATGTCGGCCGGTATCGCGCGGCCAGGTGATACCGTGCTGCTGTCTCCGGCCTGCGCCAGTCTGGATCAGTTCCAGAATTATCAGGAACGGGGCAGGGTTTTTGAACAGGCGGTCAGGGAACTGATCCGTGCGCATTGAACACTTACGGTCAGACCTCTGTGTCGCGCTGGGAGATTATCGCTGGCGGCTGGACATACCGCTGCTGGCGGTTACCGGAACTTTACTGTTGATTGGTTATATCATGGTCATGTCGGCTTCAATGCATTTGGTGGCTGGTTCGGCGGATCGTGCGGGGCATTACCCGCTGAGTCAAATTGGCCACATTCTGATCGGGTTGGTCGCGGCGCTGTTGATAATGACTGTTCCCCTGAAGCATGTGGAAAAATCAGGACAGTGGCTGTTTCTCGCCGGACTCGCATTACTGGTCGCGGTTCTGATTCCGGGGCTCGGAGTGAAAGTGAACGGGAGCGTCCGGTGGCTATCGCTCGGCGGATTCAGAATTCAGGTATCCGAAATCGTGAAATTGATTACCGTGATTTATATGGCCGGTTATATGAACCGGCACGTTCAGTTTATTCGAACCTCGATCTTCGGGATGATCAGACCGCTGATGCAGTTGTCCTTCGCCGGTATTCTGCTGCTGCTGGAGCCGGATTTCGGAGCCGCCGCAGTGATTCTGGCTACCGCTCTGGCATTGATGTTTCTCGGCGGAGCCAGACTTTGGCAGTTCGGGCTGCTGGTGTTTTTGCTGGCGGTGCTCGGTTTGATCCTGATCTATTTTTCACCCGAGCGACTGGAACGGTTCACGACCTTCCGGGATCCCTGGGCGGATCCTCTCGCTGCCGGTTTTCAGCTCACCCAATCCCTGATTGCATTCGGACGCGGTGAATGGTTCGGGGTTGGCGTTGGCGCCGGCATGCAGAAACTGTATTACCTGCCGGAAGGACATACCGATTTTCTTTTCGCCGTGATCGGAGAAGAGTTGGGCCTTGCGGGGGTGTGTGTGGTCATTGCCTTGTTTGCGTTCCTGGTATGGAAGGCTTTTGCGATCGCCAGAACGGCGGAGCAGGCCGGATTCAAATTTGCCGCCTATCTGGCCTATGGAGTCGGCATCTGGTTCGGTATTCAAGCAGCGATCAATATGGGAGTGAACATGGGCATGCTGCCGACCAAGGGACTCACGCTGCCGTTGATGAGTTATGGAGGCGGCAGCATGATCGTCATGTGCTGCGCCATCGGATTGTTGCTGCGGGTCCACCATGAAACGGCGGGACCAGGCAGTTCCGGCGGAGCAAGGATTTGAAATGGCCAAACGTGTGATGATTCTTGCCGGAGGCACCGGAGGCCATGTCTACCCCGCGCTCGCGGTTGCCCGCTACCTTTCGGATACCGGCAATCAGGTATTCTGGATGGGTACCCGGAATGGACTCGAAGCACGCGTCGTTCCCGGTAGCGGTTTTGCGATCGATTGGCTTTCCGTGACCGGTTTTCGGGGCAAGAGTGGACTAAAGCGCATCAAGGCGCCGTTGCTGCTGGGCTGGGCCTGCTGCCAGGCCGGTGTGATTCTGCGCCGGCGCAGGCCCGATGTCGTCATCGGGATGGGCGGTTTCGTCTCGGGGCCGGGTGGATTCATGGCCTGGCTGATGCGGATTCCGATGGTTATTCACGAACAGAATGCGATTCCGGGAACGACCAACCGGATGCTGGCTTCCTTGGCGAACCGGGTATTGGAGGCCTTTCCAGGGAGTTTCGATCGAGCCGTCGGCGCGGTCTGGACCGGGAACCCGGTACGCGCCGAGATTGTCGCGGTTCGGCATGAACCCCGCGACGTCCCGACGGAAATGATATGTATTCTGATCCTGGGCGGCAGTCAGGGAGCGCGCAGGCTCAATGAATGTATGCCCCGAGTGATCGGCGGGCTGAAGCGAAAGGTCGAGGTATTCCACCAAACCGGTTCGCCGATGAAGGCGCAGACTGAAGACGCGTACCGTGGGTTTGCGGTCGAGGCGCGCGTAACCGCGTTCGTCGAAAATATGCCGGCCGCATACCGGTGGGCGGATCTGGTGGTCTGCCGCTCCGGCGCGATGACCATCAGCGAGCTTGCGGTTGTCGGCTTGCCCGCGATATTGGTGCCCTTTCCGTATGCGATCGATGACCATCAAACCAGCAACGCCCGGTATCTGGTCGATGCCGGAGGCGCGGTTTTGGTGCCAGAAAGCGTTGATCTGGAAGCGGATCTGGGCGAGGCGCTGAATACCCTCCTGGAAGATTGTCCGCGGCTCCGGTCGATGGCTCAAGCGGTTGCGGGTCTGGCCAAACCCGATGCCGCAAAAACGGTTGCGGACGCTTGTCTCGGTGAGGCGGCATGATTCGCCCATCCTTTTCGTCCTTCCGTAAATCGGAACCATTCCGCCCGGATCGAATGCATACGATTCATTTCGTCGGAATCGGCGGTTCCGGTATGAGCGGGATCGCGGAAGTTCTTCTGAATCTTGGTTATACGGTATCCGGTTCGGATTTGAAGGACAGCGGAGCAACACGAAGGTTAAGTAAACTCGGCGCGACAATCCAGATCGGCCATCGGGTCGAAAATGTCGAGAAAGTTGATGTGGTCGTCGTATCCAGCGCGGTCGACAGCTCAAACATCGAGATCCAGGTTGCTCGGCGGTATCGGATCCCGGTGATTCCGCGCGCGGAAATGCTTGCCGAACTGATGCGTTTTCGCTTCGGGATCGCGATTGGCGGAACGCACGGCAAAACTACAACCACGAGTCTCACGGCCAGTATCTTCGCGGAAGCGGGTTTTGATCCGACCTTTGTGATCGGCGGCCGGTTGAACAGCGCGGGTACCAACGCGCAATTGGGTCAGGGAGAATATCTGGTTGCGGAAGCCGACGAAAGCGATGCTTCGTTTCTTTATCTGCAACCGATTATCGCAGTCGTAACCAACATCGATTGCGATCATATGGGTACCTATCAGGGCGACTTTGGCTCACTGAAGAACGTTTTTGTCGAATTTCTGCATCATGTACCGTTTTATGGCCTCGCCGTGGTTTGTCTGGATGATCCGGGCATCCGGGAAATTCTTGCCAAAATTTCCAAGCCCGTTAAAACCTATGGTACCCGGCCCGATGCGGACGTCCGGGCAGAGAAAATTACCCAGCGCGGACTCAGGACCTACTTTAAGGTTCGGCGCTGGGGACCTTTCGGCGCTCTCGATATCGCGCTGAACCTTCCCGGCAGACACAACATGTTGAATGCGCTGGCCGCGATCTGCGTCGCGACCGAAATGGGAATTCCCGATCAGGCAATCACGAAAAGCCTCGCGGAATTCAAGGGCATCGCGCGCAGATTCCAGATCCTCGGTGAACTCCGGTTGGCGGGCGGCACGATTGTTCTGGTGGATGATTACGGGCATCATCCGCGGGAAATCGCCGTAACGATAGCGGCCGCGCGGGTGGCCTGGCCAGCGCGGCGTCTGGTGTTGATTTTTCAGCCGCATCGCTATACACGGACACGCGATTTGTTTGAAGACTTTGTGCAGGAACTCTCCGCGGTCGATGTGCTGATTCTGCTCGATATCTATAGTGCGGGAGAAACTCCGATTGCGGGCGCCGAAGGACGAACCCTTTCCAGCGCGGTCCGGCTGCGCGGGCAGGTGAATCCGATTTTCGTCGGCGATCCGAATGATCTGGCGAATATTTCGTCCTCGGTGCTGAAGGCCGGCGACCTCCTGATCACCATGGGGGCGGGGAACGTTGGACAGATCGCCGCGGAACTGCCCGCGCAACTCGCGACGATTTTGAACGCCGAGATGGCCTGGGGGAGTCCGTGAGCTCGCTGACGCAACGCAACTCCTCACCACCGGAGGAATCGATGGCAGATTCCGATGCAAGACCGTGTCCGCACGGCGATCTGCTAATCGATCAACCCTTGGCCGGGTACACATCGTGGCGGGTCGGCGGCAAGGCCGATCGGTTGTTCCGGCCGCGTGACATGGAAGGATTGACCGCATTTCTTCAGGAATTGCCGGCTTCGGAGCCGTTGTTCTGGTTAGGCATGGGCAGCAATTTATTGATTCGTGACCAAGGCATCCGCGGGACCGTGATCGTTACGCGTGGCCGCCTGAACGGGTTGAAAATAGAGGGACAGCAGTCGGTCTATGCCGAAGCCGGGGTATTGTGTCCGCATCTGGCCCGGTTCTGTGGTGAACGTGGAATTGCAGGAGCCGAATTCTTTTCCGGAATCCCGGGCACCGTCGGCGGAGCGCTCGCGATGAATGCGGGTGCTTTCGGCGGCGAGACCTGGTCGTTGGTTGATCAGGTATTGACGTTGAATCGGACCGGCGTATGCCGGGTTCGGCATCGAGGCGCTTTCGAAATCGGTTACCGGAGTGTGATCGGACCCGCGGATGAATTCTTTGCCGCGGCGCGGTTGATCCTGAAGGCCGGTGACGGCGCAGAAAGCCGTAAAAGAATCAAGGCGTTCCTTGCAAACCGTCTGGAAACCCAACCATTGAATCTGCCCAGTTGCGGTTCGGTGTTCCGGAATCCGCCGGATGACCATGCCGCGCGGCTGATCGATGCGAGCGGGCTTAAGGGTTTCACCATCGGCGGCGCCTGCGTTTCGGAAAAGCACGCCAATTTCATCGTCAACCGGAATCGCGCACGGGCCTGTGATATCGAAGCCCTGATCGAATTCGTTCGCGTCGAGGTCGAGCGGAAACAGGGCGTCAAGCTGGTTCCCGAGGTACAAATTGTCGGCGAGGCTGCGCCACGAGGCGAACAAACATCATGACCCAATCGGTTAACAATCCAATCGAATTCGGCCGGGTCGCCGTGGCCATGGGTGGCAATGCGGCCGAACGGGAGATTTCTTTAGCCAGCGGTAACGCGGTGCTCGCGGCCCTGCAAAGAAAGAAGGTGAATGCGGTCGGAGTCGATCTCGGCGATGATCCCGTCCGCGCATTTTCCGGTCAGTCCTTTAATCGGGTCTTCAACATTGTCCATGGCAGAGGCGGTGAAGATGGCGTGTTGCAAGGCTTCCTGGAAGCCCTGCAAATACCCTACACCGGATCCGGGTTGTTGGGCTCGGCGATCGCCATGGATAAGCTCAAAACCAAGCTGATCTGGAAGGGCATTGGGATCCCGACCCCCGGTTGGATGGTCCTGCGCGGCGATGACGATCTTGAGCGGTGTGAACAAGAACTCGGTTTTCCGGTCATCGTGAAACCGGCTCAGGAAGGATCCAGTATCGGCATTACCAAGGTAGGTGACCGTGAGGAACTGGCGGATGCGCGCCGCACGGCGGCCCGGCAAGGTCAGGATGTGTTCGCCGAGGCCTGGATCCAGGGCCGGGAATACACCGCCGGCTTTTTGCACGAGATGCGGTTGCCGCTGATCCGATTGGAGACGCCGAACAAGTTTTACGACTTCGAGGCGAAATATCGTTCGGATTCGACCCGATATCATTGTCCCTGCGGACTCGCGGAAAATCTCGAGAAGCAACTGCAGGAACTGGCCTGGCGCGCTTGTGATGCGGTTGCGGTATCGGGTTGGGGACGTGTGGATTTGTTGTTGGATCATCAGGACCGTCCGTGGCTGATCGAAGTGAATACCGTGCCCGGCATGACCGGTCACAGTCTGATCCCCATGGCCGCCGGGGTCATGGGAATCGGATTTGATGACCTGGTCTGGAAGATCCTGGAAACCAGTTTCGCGCGGAATGGGTGATCGAACGACGATGAATACCGAGCAGCTCAAACAGTGGATTGCCCGGCGGCATCCGGTCTGTCTGGCAATCGCGATTTGCCTTTTTGGTCTTGCCGCGGCGACTCACTTCGGCTTGAGACCGCTGCAGCAGGAATATTGCGCGGTGCGATTCGTGCGCATCCAAGGGGCGCTCAAATATATCGACAAATCCAAAATGGAAGCCAGCGTCCGGCCCTTGCTTAAATCGGGATACTGGAACCTGAATTTTGGACAGATCCGGTCCATCACGGAACGGCTTCCCTGGGTCGGAGCCATTCAGGTGCAGCGGATCTGGCCGGACGTGCTGGTGTTAAGAGTGGAAGAGCAAGTACCGTTTGCCCGTTTTGGCGAGAATCGCCTGCTGAGTACCTCCGGCGTTGGATTTCCACCGGCCGATATCAAACCGTTCCGTCATTTGCCCTGGATCGTTGGACCGCTCGATCAAGCCGGGCAATTACTTATCGCCTTTAATCAGATGCAGCTCAGTGCTCGGGATCTGGGATTGACGCTGGAAAAGCTCCAGGTCAGCGAGCGCGAGTCGTGGTCGGTTCAGTTAGCGGACGGTTTGATTATTGAATTGGGACGGGAATCGCCGGTGGAGACCTTCAGCCGCTTTATCGCTACGCTGCCGTTATTGGGCGAAAAACGGATCCAATCGATGGTCCGCGTGGATTTGCGTTATCGAAACGGCTATGCGGTGGAATGGAAACCCGGCGCCGAGCCGGAATGGAGTTCATTCGTGAAGCAGAACGATCCGCGTCGCAACCGGGCGGCACGAAGCATTTGATACGGGTTCAGAGAAATTATAAATGACAAAAAAGACAGACCGCAATCTGATCGTCGGCCTTGATATCGGAACTTCCAAGGTTGCGGCAATCGTCGGTGAAGTGACCAACGAGGGGGGCATCGAAATCGTGGGAATCGGATCCAGCCAGTCGCGCGGCCTGAAGAAAGGCGTGGTGGTCAATCTTGAATCGACGGTCCATTCCATTCAGCGGGCGGTCGACGAGGCGGAATTGATGGCGGGCTGCAAGATCAACTCGGTGTTCGCCGGGATCGCCGGTAGCCATATCGGGAGTTTGAATTCCCATGGCATCGTTGCGATCAAGGACAAGGAAGTCACCCAAAGCGATGTCGATCGGGTGATTGATTCCGCGAGAGCGGTCGCGATTCCGGCCGATCAAAGGATTCTGCACATATTGCCGCAGGAATTCATTATCGACCGTCAGGAAGGCATCAAAGAGCCCGTCGGAATGTCCGGCATCCGCCTGGAAGCGCGGGTGCATATGGTCACCGGCGCGGTCAGCGCGGCCCAGAATCTGATCAAGTGTATCCGCCGCTGCCAGCTCGAGGCGGAAGACATCATTCTCGAGCAACTCGCGTCCTGTACGTCGGTTTTGACCGAGGATGAAAAGGATCTCGGTGTCTGCCTCGTCGATATCGGCGGCGGTACGACGGATATCGCGATCTTTACGGAAGGTGCGATTCGTCATACCGCGGTGATTCCGATTGCGGGCGATCAGGTAACCAACGATATCGCGGTCGCGCTTCGTACACCGACCCAGCATGCGGAAGACCTCAAAATTAAATACGCCTGCGCGCTCACGCAGTTGGCCTCTCTCGATGAGACGATCGAAGTACATAGTATCGGGGATCGTCCGGTGCGCAGGATATCCAGACAGAATCTGGCGGAAATCGTTGAACCTCGCTATGAGGAATTGATGATGTTGGTGCAAAGCGAATTGCGAAGGAGCGGTTTCGAGGATTTGATCGGTGCAGGGATCGTCTTGAGTGGCGGCAGCGCGAAGATCGAAGGAGCCATTGAACTGGCCGAGGAGATTTTCCATATGCCGGTACGCCTCGGATTACCGCAATTCGTGACCGGATTGACGGACGTGATACGGAATCCGATTTATGCAACCGGCGTGGGACTGTTGCTGTTTGGCCAGCAAAACAGGCACCCGGTACAAAAACCGATGTTTGCGGCGGATGTGGATCCAAACAATATGTGGGCGAAGATGAAAGGTTGGTTTCAGGGCAATTTTTAATTGGGTAGTTATTTTAAGGTCTTGACGAAGAGGGTGTTACCATGAAATTCGAATTAATGGATGCCTACGGGCAGAATGCGGTCATTAAAGTCGTCGGCATCGGCGGCGGCGGCGGAAATGCGGTTAACCATATGGTGAATACGAAGATCGACGGGGTCGAATTTATCTGTGCGAACACGGATGCGCAGGCGTTGAAGAATATTTCGGCGCGAACCATCATTCAATTGGGGAATGAATTGACCAAAGGGCTCGGCGCGGGGGCGAACCCAGACATCGGCCGGCAAGCGGCGCTCGACGATCGGCAGCGGATCCAGGAAGCGATTGCGGGTGCGGACATGATTTTTTTAACGGCCGGAATGGGCGGCGGCACCGGAACCGGCGCCGCGCCGATTTTTGCCGAGATCGCCAAAGAGCTGGGGATGTTAACGGTCGCCGTGGTTACCCGTCCGTTTGGGTTCGAAGGCAAGAAGCGGCGCGCCGTCGCCGATAAAGGTATCGAGGAATTGTCCCGGTTCGTGGACTCGCTGATCACGATTCCGAATGAAAAACTGCTGCCGGTCCTGGGCCGGGATGTTTCATTATTGAACGCATTCAAAGCGGCCAATGATGTACTGCATGGCGCGGTTCAAGGAATAGCCGATCTGATTACCCGTCCGGGACTGATCAATGTCGATTTTGCCGATGTCCGCACGGTCATGGCAGAAATGGGTATGGCTATGATGGGAACCGGGGTCGCCACCGGAGACAATCGGGCGCGGGAAGCGGCGGAGAAAGCAATCGCGAGTCCGTTGCTCGAGGATATCAACCTGCAGGGCGCCCGCGGTATCCTTGTCAATATCACTGGCGGTACGGATCTTGCTATAGGAGAATTCGACGAGGTCGGAAATACGGTTAAGGAATTTGCGTCCGAGGATGCGGTGGTGGTGGTGGGAACGGTCATCGATCCGGATCTGCATGAAGAAATCAGGGTAACCGTGGTCGCAACCGGCCTTGGCAGTCAGCCGAGCGTGCCTGAACCCGCGATCAGATTGGTTCAGAAAACCGCGCTGGAAACGGCTGCTTATGATCCAACGGAAAAGCCGTCCGCGATGCGCGCGAAGAGGATCGAGGGAAAACGTACCGGGACCGACAATCACAAGCCAGTCGATCTCGATTATCTGGATATTCCGGCATTTTTGCGCAGGCAGGCGGATTGATGATTTCTTGAAAGAATAGTATCGCGGTTGTCTCGGAATAGAATTCGACCTTTTGAGGCCGGTGTGCTTGTGGTACTATGGTCCGATCTTTGCTGCGATGCAATATTACAAAAGGGCAAATCAAGAGTCTATGATCAAACAACGAACATTGAAAAACGCGATTCGAGCCACGGGGGTCGGGCTGCATACCGGGGAAAAGGTCTATTTGACTCTTCATCCGGCGGCGCCCGGCTCGGGCATTAAATTTCGACGCTCGGATCTGGATGAACCCGTTGTGATCGAGGCAAGACCTGAAAATGTTGGTGAAACGTTACTTTCAACCACTTTGGTGCAGGGAACCGCAAAGATTTCGACCGTTGAGCATTTGCTTTCCGCGCTGGCCGGCCTCGGGATCGATAATGCGTTAATCGATGTCAGTGCGCCGGAAGTGCCGATCATGGACGGGAGTGCAGGACCGTTCGTGTTTTTGTTGCAGTCGGCGGGCGTCAAGGATCAGGAGGCCCCGAAACGGTTCATCCGCATTAAGCAGAAAGTAATGGTTGAGGATGGGGACAAATGGGCTTATTTCGAGCCGTTCGACGGATTCAAAGTGACCTTTACGATCGATTTTATCCATCCGGCATTCCATGAAGAAGCCAAGACGGCGACCATCGACTTTTCATCGACCTCGTTTGTAAAAGAAGTCAGCCGGGCCAGAACCTTCGGTTTTATGAGGGATATCGAGGCGCTGCGCTCAAGGAATCTGGCGTTGGGGGGAAGTCTGGACAATGCGATTGTAGTCGATGATTACAGAATTCTGAATGAAGATGGCCTGCGTTATGGTGACGAATTTGTAAAACATAAAATTCTGGATGCGATTGGCGATCTTTATTTATTGGGCCATAGCTTGATCGGCGCCTTTAATGGCTACAAATCGGGCCACGCATTGAACAATCAGTTGCTCAGGGAATTACTGAAAAGAAAAGATGCGTGGGAATCGGTGACCTTTGACGATGCCAGTCAGGCTCCAATTTCGTATATGCAGCCGGTACCGGCTGCAGGATAAACTGTGTTCGTGCTCATTCCGAGGCGCGATCAACATTTGAACGAGTCACCGTGGGCACTTATATGTTGTTGTTCGAGCGTATCGGCAAGTGTTATCAACGATTGTCGTAGATCGGTGGCGGAAAAAAAGTTGCCACATCCGCGTATTGTTTTGATCGATTCCAGGGACGGGACATTCGGCGCGGTGTGGCGGGTAATATCGGTTTTCAGCGGTGGGATAACCCTCGGTTTAATCGAAGTGATTCGCGGTGGATCCATTGTATTCAGGGCTTCCTGAATGACCGGAGTCAGAAATCGAAGCTGCGAAGCCAGTGCCGCGGATTCGGTCAGAATGACAAGCTCTGCATTTTTACGCACACAGCCGACCGGAAGATCGGCGAGTGATTCCGGGAGAATTTGCCGCACGATTCTTAGCAAATGGATGTGCTCGGAAACTTGTTCCTGTAGGCGAGCGGGGACCGAATTACCATTTTCTATCAATCGATACACAAGAATTGGTTTCACGGGCGTTAGAATGAGACAAATGATCGAAGTTGGTGAGGATTATTCAACGGGCGGCAGAATGCAAGTTTTTTTGGTTCATCCGCGCGTCGGTAAAACCCGGGCGATCTGTTTGCGCAAAGGAATGCTGTTGTCGACCTTGTTTTTTTTCCCATTGTTTTGTTGCATATTCTATCTTGGAACCCAATACGGTTTTCGTCAAGCACAACAAGATGTTGATTTAAGGCTCGTTTTGCAATCCCCGAGCGAAATAGAGGCCAATTTGGCGCCACCCGCGGAAATCCAGCTCAACGCGCTGGCTTTGCGGCTCGGGCAATTGCAATCGCAAATGCTTCGAGTCAACGTGATGGGCCAGAGGGTGGTTGAGGAACTGGATATCGGCAACGACGAATTCGATTTTTTTCAAATGCCCGCAATCGGCGGAAATAGGGTCGATCCGTTCGGAAAATCGCAACGCTATGAGGATTTAATTGCAGAGGTCGAGACGTTTTCGGTCGAGTTACAAGAAAAAGAACTTCAGCTGCAAGCGTTCAGCGAGCTGTTGACCGAGCGCGAGCTTGAAATGGAGGCGACTCCGGCCGGCCCGCCGGTAAAGAAAGGCTGGGTAACCTCATCCTACGGGTGGCGGACCGATCCCTTTACCGGAATCCGCACTTTCCATAACGGCGTGGACTTTACCGCGAAACGGGGAGCCAAGGTATTTGCGGTTGCTTCCGGCCTTGTTATTTGGGCTTCCAGCGATGGAGGTTACGGGAAACTGGTCGCGATTGATCATGGCGATGGCTATGTTACGCGTTACGCTCATAACAAAGATCTTATGGTTACGGTCGGCGATCGGGTCAATAAAGGAGATGCCATCGCCCATATGGGTTCAACGGGCCATTCGACCGGTACCCACGTACATTTTGAAGTGGTGCAAAACGGCAGAAAAATTAATCCATTGAAATTTATTCACAAGGCCAGCTAAGGAAGGTCCGATTAATTCAGAGGTTCCCGAAGTGCAGGGTTGCGCTGCCGAAATCGACGCTTTCGGGGGTTTGCTTTTGTAAGGGCGCACCCAATGCGATTTGATGCCGCCGGCCGCTGAAAATCCAGGATGGATTTTTTCATTGTGCATCGCATGAGCCGCCAGGCAATGGGAGTTCCGGCTTTATATTTCGAAACATCCGCGATTTTGCATCGCGATTTCGTGGCCGATAACTAACCCCATTAATCAAAAACCGCATATAATACATGGTCTTGATCGATTCTTAACGCTGCCCACGGAAATTTGCGGCGATCTGAGGGCCTTCTGCGCGAGTTTCTTGCAGAAAGCCTTACCCATTCGACGATCTAAAGGTGCTTCTACCGCGAAAACCCGTTGCTCGGAATTCCGCCAGCCGTTGACTTAATCTGTTGATGAAAAATAAATAATGTCTTCGTAGTTCAGGGGTGCCTGAGCTAGTCCAAGGCGTTCGGCCGGCGTCTTGCCATCCTTGCCGGTCAAGATGTAATTGTGGACCGTCCGCATGATGTCGA
>JBGTCG010000280.1:0-2583 GCA_041748915.1 Methylococcales bacterium | reverse complement strand
TAATCCGCCATATCGCTGTCAACCTGATCAAGAAGGAAAAATCCTCGAAAGTCGGCGTCAAGACTAAACGCTTGAAGGCCGGGTGGAACAACGATTATTTGCTTCGGGTGATTGGCGGAATTTAAGCCCGATTGCCCTGGGGCGTATATTGGTTACGCTTTTTTTGAAATCAATTTTAAGAGAGGTATTCTGGTGGACGAACGCTGGATTGATTTACTGGACTATTGGAAAACGGTTGAATTACGCCATTCTCTAACATTTCCATTCTTGATTGGTGCAATGCGTACACCAATTGGCGCCGCAGACAGTCCATGCGGCGACGCGCGGAAAGAGCTTCAAGACTTGTTGAATGTGATGCGTGCGCATCCTGCAAACGGCTATTTCCATCATGTGTATCGCTGTCATGATCTAGGACAACTTGTCGTTACCAAGATCCCTGACTCAGTGCCGCCATCTTCCGCAATCAAAATTCCATCCCCACAAGCGGACATGGCTCCGTCATTATTTGCCTCCGACGGTGTTCGGGGGGATAGCAATTCACCGTTGGCCTGTCTGGTTGAAACCATTTGGAATGAGGTTGGCTCAGCCATAGAAAACGGTCACTTCTCGTGTCGAGGGAAGCAGTTTGGGACGTTTAACGACTATGAGCTTCGTGTTATTCAGTCGGCATTAGCCTAAATAACGTGAGTTTCGCCTAAGAAAAAAGGCTCTTTCGTAATATACTTCATGTTGGACATTAGGTTAACTTATTAACCCATGAAGACGAAAGAGCCATGACCGATTATATACCCGCACCGCACGCAAATGTTCAAGGATCAGATTTTCAACGTTCTCGATCATTGAATGATTCCCACTGATCGGATGGTCGTTAGTCTACCAATCATAACGAACTGATCCTTTCAGCAAGGCGGAGCGTGCGTTGTGCACACGCTCCGCCTTGCTTATAACCGGTGCCGAAGTGCTGTTCTTGGGGCTGGTTAATCGTTACGATATGCCACTTTTGGATCACGCGCTCAGAATTTGCAAGTGGCGGATGGACGGGGTTCAGTTGCTCGGCGATCAACAGGTTAATCGGATTCCTCGGTGATAAAGATTATTCGTGAACAATGGAGCCGAACGGGTGATTCCGGGCAGGCATGGTCGATCATCGCCTGTCTGGCCCTGTTCCGGCTGATTTATATTGCATTGGCTCCGGTAACCTCTCAGGAGGTTTATTATTGGCTGTATTCAAAGCATCCGGATCTCGCTTACCTCGACCATCCGCCGATGATCGCCTATTCGATCTATCTGGGCACGCAACTGTTCGGCGACAACGGGTTTGGAATCAAATTCATGGCGGTGATCTGGTCTTTATTGACCAATATCTTTCTATACTTTACGGTTGTTCGCGGGCTTTCCGCAACGTCGGCGAAGGATGCCGCGCATATCGGCATTGTAGCGGTGCTGTTGTATAACCTTACCCTATTCGCTCACGCCTTCGCCATCATTCAGCAACCCGATGCCGCATTGTTGTTTTTCTGGCTGCTGGTGATCTTCTTCGTCCAGGAGTTCGAATTGACGGGCAGGGCGCGGAATCTGATTTGCGCCGGATTAGCGCTCGGATTGGGAATGCTGTGCAAGTATACCGCGGTTGCCCTGTTGCCCGGCGTATTGATTGCGCTGCTGCTGACGCCACGGGGCCGCGGTTCGTTAGTGACGCCTTATACCTGGCTGGCGCTGGCTTTCGCGGGATTGGTCTTCAGCCCTGTAATATACTGGAACTCGCACCATGACTGGGTTTCCTTCCAGATGCAATTCCAGGATCGCGGAGGCGAGATTACATCGCAGAAAACGATCCACATCAAATACTTTTTTCAATTGCTCGGAACTCAGTTGGCGATGTTGATGCCGCTGGTTTTCGTCTTATTGGTCCGATTCCATTACCACATGGCTGCGCGGTGGCGCGACTATCCGCAAGCCCATTTTTATTTTCTAAGCGGAATATTTCTGATCGCGGGCTTCGTGCTGATCAGTTTTACGGCCAAGGTCAAGGTCCATTGGCTGCTGCCGGGTTATCTCGGCGTGATCCTCGGTATCGTGGTTGTATTCCGGTCCTCGGTCTGGTTCGGCTCGCGCTGGATCAAGCGGGGAGCCGCATTTTCACTGGGGCTGATCGGGCTGTGCCATGGCCTGTTTCTGGTACCCGGATTTCAGATTTTTCAGGTGAACAGTTGGAGCGGTTGGCGCGAACTGACAACCGAGGTGGTGCAATTACAGGAGCAACTGGGCGGACCGGATAAGGTATTTTTGTTTGCCGATTCGCACAAGACCGCGGCCTATCTCACTTTTTACTCACCGGATCAGCAGCGGACCTATGCCCAGAACATCTACGGTCAATTTGCCAAACAGTTCAATGTCTGGGGAGAGCCCGATACGTTGCAGGGTAAGGACGCATTGTTTGTATCGTCGAGATCCGAGCTTTCACCCGGTGAAGCGAGCCAGCTCGCCAGCTATTTTGACTCGGTAACCCGGGTCGCGAAATTTTCCTACCCGCTGATCAGTGTCGGTGATGAACCCGCGCGCGACGTCTTCTGTTTTTTGGGC
>JBGTCG010000279.1:0-6801 GCA_041748915.1 Methylococcales bacterium | reverse complement strand
CCCCATATGCTTCTTCAAACCTCATCTTCCGCGTCTCCTGTAGCCACTTTGTCCGACTCATCCAGGTACCTCCTCGACACCTGATATAAACCGGACAAATCATGTGCTACAAACCCGGACAGTTTATTTGTTCTCTACAGTGCGAAATGGGCTTTGCTTCCGTTTAGATAGGATGTGATATCATCACCCACTCCGCGATACCAAAGATCACGCACTTTGTTACGGTCGTCCGCGGGCAGTAACGCTAGAAAATTCATTTCGCCCTCCATGCGCAGAAAGTCCATGTAAAGTCGGGCCTCCAATTGGTGTGCGGTATTGCCGTAGACATCGAATCCGGCCACGAGGAGATAATGGATGCGCTCCAGCAACGCATAGCCGATGATGAGAACCGTCTGCGGCTGTTCTCCCAACAGTCCCTGCACCACGCTCGCACTATCGAAATGGCGAAAAACCGTGAGCGCGGCGTTGCGGTTGACGCCGTCCCCGTCCCCGTCCCACAGCATGGCTAGTGTAGGGCGGTGGTTTCCACGGAATTGCTGATCCATGAACTCGGATTTTCGGCGTAAATATTCTGTTTCTTCACGCGAATAGGCCAACCATTTGATTAACCTGGCATTACTCTGCTGCTCGGTCGGCAACCTGACGTTCTTGAGGACACTGGCCAAGAATCCTGCATTTTCGTTGATCAAGGAGAGATCGGGGTGAATGAAGCCAATCCAGAAATGGTCGGTAATAACATTCAGTGCGACCTGACCCCGGCATACGGAACCTTTGATAAACCCCATCACGGTGAACTGAGCCTTATCCAGCATCAGCCGATAGCGTGAACGGGCCGGTAGTTGTTCGAACGCGATGAACGGATTTGCCGCAACCTCGGGTTCGTAGGAAGGCAGTGTCGTCACGGAATAGTTTTCGTCAAGAAACCAGTTCTTGATCCGTGCCATTCGCGCGGGGTTCAGCGAATACGGCATATGCGTCTTCGAAACCAACGTGGAAAGATGGGGGCGCAGCCGGTAATAGACGCGTTTGACACCGGGATCATCGTAAGGGCGGCGTGTCGCGATCAGATCGACAGGCTGCCCTGGCGGTGTGCTGGAGCGGACCAGTTCGAAATAGTCGATCGAAGGAAGATCGTCGAAGTAAAGGTGCGCCAGGTACCAGTGTTCGTAGACATACCGGCTCATTAATTGAGTCTTGAGGTCATCGCCATTGAGGAAAGTCTCCCACGCGGCGATGCGATCCTGCTGGGCACGAGTAGGCTCAGGTACTGGAACGGCCGGAGCCCCTGCTTCCAGCCACGTCTCCAGAGTTTTACTTTCACTCGTTGCGAGAGCCGGGAAACCATACGGCATACCCCATTCCGGGTGTTCCGACTCATATCGATCGATTTCCTCGCTGGCCGCACACTGCTGGTCGCGGTCCAGGCCGAAATCGAAGCGGTCCGGCGGAAGCAAACCGCTTTGCGGAGTTGCGAAACTGTGCTTGAGCGACAATAACCGCGCCATGACACCGGCCCGAAGGTTGGCTTCCGCAGTCGGCTGCCGTTCATTGAGGACCGGGAAAAACCCCTTGGTCCTCCATGCCGCGTTGTTCAGTGCATCCTGATATAAGCGTGTCGGATCGGCCGCCAACAGGCGCTCGGAATCGTAAACCCGGTCCTTGTGCGCACCGCGCGTGAGCCCCTCGTAACTGCCCAACTGCAACTGACAGGGGGCGTCATAACAGGCATGACACACCACGCACCGGCCGTCCAGGATCGGCTTGACATTGCGCCGGTAATCGATGGTTGAAACCTGGGTTTGCGCGCGATCGAACCGCTCCGGATCGGCTTCGCCGTACAGCAGATCCCATTGATGGCGACCATAAGTGGCGCAACCGGCCACCAGGATAACGGCGAAAAACGCTCCAGAAATACGCATCGATCAACTCCGAAAATGCACGTGCAACGATAATCTTCGCACCGTTCACGCCTTCATGCCCCACGCATAAAACGTAGATGTGTCAGGCCGCCGCCAGGCCGTCGGAATGAAGATCATACTTTTCAAAATTCGCTGTAATGTCCCGGACGTTCAAGACGCCCAGACCCGGTATAATTCGGCGCCGGCGGAATCATCGGTAGGCGGTGATTGCAAACCCTATTTTATGCGGGTTTAACGGTTACGCCGATCTTTTTCATAAAATTCCCGGGTCAGGAGTTCCATCAGAAATCGCGCGATCTGTTCGGAACCGCTCGGGCCCGCGCGTTCGGCGCGTTCGAGGTGGCTCAGGCGTTCGGCGTCATTGATCCACTCGCCGGACTGAAATACTTGCTCAGTGACGGCGACTCCCTTCATCTCCCGTTCGATAAAGGCGGCCAGATGAGCGCTTTCGCGAAATCCCGGACGTACGATGTAGACGTATGGGATGCCCGCGTAATAGGCTTCCGCAACGGTACCGTAGCCGAGTTTACCGATAACGACATCCGCTGCGTGGATCAGGTCGGGATGATAAAAATCGGAGTGATGCGGCAATAAAATGACATTCGGGCCATGCCTTCTATAATTGCTGCTCGTGCCGGGGACCACGAACTGAATCCCGCGGGCATTGCCAATCCGATCCAGGAAACTAAAATCCCGCTGCTGAATGCCACCCATGCTGATCAATCCCATCCGCGCATCGGGCGGGATGCCGATAGAAGATCTGATCGTCGCGGCGCTAGTTTTCTTTTTTCGGCTCACGGGTTCCGCGACAAGGTCGGCCGGTTTTGGCCAACAGACGGGTCGGATCTGAATGTGGTGGCCGGCGGCGTCGAAAATTCCTCTGAAATAGTCGATGAACGGTCTGAATCCGGGCGCTTGGTCCACATACGCCTCATAAATCCAGTCCCAGGTGAAATTTTCGACGAGCACCGAGGGCAACTGCGCCGCGCGCGCCACCTCGATTCCGAGCGGCGAGATGTCGCAGACGACAATACTGGATCCTTGCTTTTCGGCCGCGGCGGCCAGTCGGTTGATTTCCTGCTGTTCAAAGGGGGCGAATTCATGGAGCGCCTTCAATGTTGCGGAAAGATCCTCGTGCAGCGGCGACGGTTGAACGAGCCCGATATCGGTCAGCGTTTTGTGGTAGGTGTATCCTGACCGCAGCGAAGATTTGAAAAACCACTCCGGTACTTTCGTAAAGATCTCGAAAGAAATCGCCACATTTCGTTCGCGCATCGCTTCCATGACCGCGCAGGCGCGCGCGGCGTGGCCAAATCCATGGGGAGAAATAAAAAAGGCAATGCTATTCATTGGATTGGAGCGGCCAGGTTCTCATTTGAAAAGGATCAACGTGCTTTTGCCGTAGCCAGAAAGATCGCGGGGCCCCACTTTCTCACGACAGGCGCAGGTAATCGGCACGGTGATCGGCGAACTCGCGGCGGGGAACGTCCTGACCGCTATTGCTGAGTCGTCACAAAGCCCATTTTAGCGATGCCCGCGTGATGCACCGCCGCCATCGCTTCGGCGACTCTGCCATAGTTTACGGAGCGGTCGGCGAATAAATGCACGGCGATTTCCGGATCGCGGGATAGTTCGTTTTTCAGGGCCTCCTCCAGTAGCGCGGTGGAGGCGACGGCCTGTTTATTCAAAGTAATCAGCCCATTTTGATCAATACCCAGCTGTACTATCCGGGGGTCGGTGTTGGGCGTAGTTTGCGCCGTTTTCGGTAAATTGACATTCACTGATTGGGTCAATAACGGCGCCGTCACCAGTAAAATTATGACCAGCACCAGCATTACATCGACGAGCGGCGTCACATTGATTTCGCTCATCGCTTCCTGATCGTCCGACTGCGACTTAAAGGGCATCACTTTAATCCCGATAGACGTCGCAATCAAATGCGATACGCAGAAAACCGTCGACAAAGTTTTCCAGGTCGATGCGATGATGTTTGGCTCGTCGCAAGAAAAAGTTGTACGCTAAAACGGCTGGCACCGCGACTGCGATGCCGACAGCCGTGGCAATCAAGGCATCGCCGATTGGACCGGCAACCACATCGAGACTCGCTGACCCACTTTTACTAATATCCTGCAGGGCATTCATAATGCCTAAAACCGTTCCGAATAGCCCGACAAAAGGCGCCGTACTGCCGATGCTGGCAAGCGTAATCAATCCGCCTTCCATGGTGCGCAATTCTTTTTGCGTCTGCAGGCGTAATGCCTGTTCGAGGAGCGTCTGCGGCGATCCGCGGTATTTGAGTGCCACCCCTCTCAACTCCTGAATCTCGGCAAGCAAGCCAAAACCACTGCGCGCAATACGGGCCTTTGGACCGCGCAATAGTTTCGGCGGCAGGTTTTCCGCGGATTCCAAATCGGGCATATCCCAGAAAGTTCTAACGTATTGCCGGTTGTAAATGCTGTTTTCCGAGAATTGCCAGAGTTTGAAAAGGATGATGCTCCAGGTTGCGACAGAAAACATCAGCAGGGTATACAAAGTACCGTCTATGATCAGAGCGGGTGGAAGTTGGTACGACATGTCGATCTCCAACGATAAGGATGCTGAATATCCAATCAAGATTTCAAGCGAAAATGAATCGGCACAATGACTGAGCTTGCTTCGGGGGTCTCGCCGCGTTTGGCGGGAAAAAATGTCCACTTTCTGGCCGCTTCGACGGCCGCGTTGTCGAGCGCTTTATGACCGCTTGTACGATGTATCGTGACATTCGCACTCTGTCCCCCCGGCGTAACCTGGATCAATAGCAAAACAGTTCCCTCCCAGCCCCGTTTGCGTGCTATGTGCGGATATTCGGGCGCGGGGTTATTTCGGTAATCGGGGCGATACCGGGCTTCGGTGAAGATTTCCTGCTCCGGGTTGGTATTTTTTTCTGCCGCTGCCGGAGAATCAGTAGACGCCGAGGACGATTGCGTTTGACTGGTTTGCGGTTCAGAGGCAACGGGCGTGGGCGCCGGTCCGGGTATGGAAGCAATGCTTGGTTTTCGCGGTTTTGGCGCGACGGAAGTCTTTTTGGGGGGCGGACGTATTTTCCTGGGATTCTTTGGCGCGGACCGTTTGACGACAGGCACCGCAGCCTTGGACTTTTCGACGGAAGGTGCAACCAGAAACCCATTCATTACCAGAGGCTTGGCGGGAAGAACCGACTCCCTTGGCTCGATCACACTCACGATAATCCAGATATGAAGCAGCAATACTAAAACAATCAGTTCACTGAACCGACGTATCTGGTTTTCTTCTCCGGTCAAGTTTTCAAACCATAATCGCGATGCACGGCCCGACCAAATGATCAAGCCACAATCGCGCCGGTCGCGAGCAAGATCCTGGTGTTTAAGCCCCTCCATGGAATTATTCCAATGCTAATCAACACAACGGACATTATATAATCTTTTGCTGGAATTATTTCTGGAACGATTTTATGCAAATGCGCCATGATTAGATACGTCTGGAACAGAACGGAAATAGGAAACGATCCGGCGCGGGATCCGGGCCATAGCATCAATTGCGCTCTTATCATGAGCGCAATTGGATCAACGGCTGGTCGGATGTAACCAGATCGTCACGGGCATTGTGTCTACCTAGGATTCATCCAATGAATATTAAGGTGGTGTAACCCAATCAATCCATCGAATACAATGGCCGCACGTGATTGCCCTGGGTTATGCCGGTAGCATCCTGGCGCATTTTTTGATCTATGCGGATTTTTTTCTAGCTGAATGTGCTTTATTTATTGAATCAAAATTAACGGGATCTGAGGAAAGACCGGGTATCCGATGCCGTGCCCGGTGATTTTGCCGAATTAGACTGTTTTAACAAAAAGAGGTAGTGGATCGTTTTGAAATTTAAATTCAAACTGAACCACTACCCTAAAAACGGTTCCTTTTAATTACGCTCAGAGCACCTTCAGATATTCCAGTAACGCCGCTTTATCCAGTTTCGATAACGTTGTCCCGAATCCATGACCGCAACGGCTGTTGCCGGACTTAATGTTCGCACCCTTGCAATCTGTCGTCTTCAGAACATAATCGAATTTGGTTTGTTTGACGGCCAGCCCGATTTTTTGCGGATCATAAGACGGGTCCGATCCGGAACTCGGCGGGCCGATTTTCAACCGGTTCCAACAACGCGGCCAACGTGGGTACCGAGCCGTTATGAAGATACGGCGCGGTAGCCCAGATGCCCTCAAGCACTCGGGATTCATAGGCAATTGCGGGACTCGGATCGGTGAATCTCTGTTTGCACGCATATTCCCCGGGTTTCAGTTTATTGGCGGCGGCGGGCATGGTGTGAAAGGCACCCTGTAAAACCAAAGTTTCCGCGGTGACCAGTTGAGGTTGCATTTTTAACAGCCAGTCGGTGATTTTCTTGAACCGGACAACTTTTTCTTCTCCAGCCAGCTTTTCGAGCAAGGCAACGTCGGTTTTCGCCTTTAATTCGATATCGCCGATTGCAGGCGATTTGGCGCGCTGTAATATCGTGCCCATCCCGGCAACCCCGAGTACCCTGACGGCCAGTTCACCCTTTGCCTTGAGCGGGGTTTCGAAAAACGGAATTTTCGCGCCTGCAAGAACGCCGCTATCGACTGTCCAGCCCAACGAATAAGGTTAGATTGTGCGAGTGAAACGAGCCACAATCTGAGCCAACGAATAAGGTTAGATTGTGCGAGTGAAACGAGCCACAATCTGAGCCGGTTGTGTACGCCCGTCATGGGCATGAACTGATGGGGTGAAAGTCCCCTGTAGGAGTCTCGATATTGTTTCATTGTGATGCAATAATAACTACTAGCCGACGGCAAGGGCAGACCCGCGAGGGGATGTCTGGAGGAAGCCTG
>JBGTCG010000278.1:0-7390 GCA_041748915.1 Methylococcales bacterium | reverse complement strand
CGATTCGCCTGAAACCCTCATGGAACCTGCATTTCATCGGGTCTCCTTCGCCAGAAAAATTTGCTGACGAAAAAACACCCGCAAAGCTTTAGCGCACAGGGGCTTCGGCGATTTCATCAACAGATTAAGTGAACGGCTTGCCATTACTCTTCCTCGCGGGTAACTGGGGATGTTCGAAGACCCATCTTTCTAACACAAAATACGGACAGGAACCACCTTTCTTTCCGGGCTATCCGGCCAGAACGCGTTCCGTTAGCCCGCCGGATAAAAATTCTCCACTGATCCCGACAGTTGCGGCCCGACCCGGCAGCGAGGTAATCGATTTCAATAACTGATGCGTAGCCCTACTTGCGCTCCGCGTCCCGGTTCCGGCGCAAAATTGCGTAAATAGGACGTCGAATTGCGAATATTTTGGTTGAGCAGATTGCTGCCTTGGGCAAAAAGCATAACCCGGGCTTCCTTATAGGCTTTAACCTGGTAGTTCATACCCAGGTTCAACAGCACGTAACCCGAAGTCGAGGTATCGAATTCGCCGGGGTGATCCTGAGCTTCGGCACGCATTACGCGCAGATAGGCTGAAAGCTTCTGCTTCGAATAATCCAGTTGCAAACCATAACGCAATGGCGGCATGCGAGGCACATCGACGCCGCTGGTGAATTGGCCGCGGGTATAATCTCCAAACAGGCTGAGATCGATCCGTCCGTAGTGATTTTCCATCACAGGGAAGATCAGGGTGCCTTCAAGGCCTTTGAATATGGCGTCAGCCTGGCGGGTAACGAGTACCGGAGAGCATGCGGTATCCGGTGGACAGGGATCGCCATCTTCGGTCACAAACTGGCCATTGCGCTGCTGAAAGATGTAATTGCCGACCCAGTTATGGAAGAGATCGACCTCGGCTGTCAGCCAATCCGATTCGAAGCGATAGCCCAAATCCAGATTATAGGACGTTTCCTTGGTGAGGTTGATGTTCCCCACTTCGAAACTGCGAGTGGCGTCGTGAAAACCGTTGGTCAGCAGCTCCTGCACTTGCGGAGCCCGTTGCGAGCGGGTCATGGCCAGATTGAGACTGTTCTGATCATTTATCTTCCACAATCCCGAGACCGACGCACTCAGGGGAATGTAGTTCAAGCCGGACAAACCCTGAGGATCGATGCTGGCATTTTCCACCCGCACACCGAACTGATAGGTGACCATCCCCACATCCAAGGCTTCCACCGCGAATACGCCGATATTATCAATCTGAGACCGCGGCACCAGGGTCTCGCCGGTCGATTTGTCAGTCGCGGAAAAATCGCTGGAAATAACCTGGACTCCCACAACCCCGCGCAGCAGACCGATGGGCTGATGGGTCAATTCAATCCGGCCTTCATAGGTTTCGTTCGTAAAAAAGGAACCCGCGATGCCGCTGGCAATTTCAGTATGATGATAATCGGTATATCCGAGCCGCATTCGCAAGGATTCGGCGAAAGCGAAAGGGTTCTCCAATTTGCTCTTGAAATCATATTTGTTTTGCCTGAGGTCGATGCGGGTGATTTCATTTCCGGCGCCGTCCGGCGGAATCCCGTAATTGTTTTTCAACCCGTTGATGGACGCACCGGCGAAACCGGCATCGCCAATCCAGGATGCCCCCGCTGAACCACCCACGGCGTGGGCCGAGGAATTGAGCAAAACGCCATAGGAGTTCTGCAAACCTGCCGGCAGCGTCGGGTCGACGGCCCGCGCGGCGGCCTCGTCGATCGCCGCTCCTCCAATGGCGATATTGTCGCGCTGCCGATAAAAACCATCCAGATGAATAGCGACCGGGCCTTGGCCGCCATCCACTTTCAGCGCGGTGGATTCTTCGTTCGATGCGCTGTCGTAACGCTGCTCGACCGCACCACCCAAAAGGTGCTCGGGATAATCTTCAGGAATGCGGTTATCGATGATATTGACGACACCGCCTATGGCGCCGCTGCCATAAAGCAGGGTCGCCGGCCCGCGCAATACTTCGATACGTTCCGCTAATAACGGTTCGGTGCTGGTGGCGTGATCCGGACTGATTGCCGAAGCATCATTACTGCCAATGCCGTTGGACAAAACGCGCACCCGAGGTCCCGCTTGTCCGCGAATAACCGGCGTTCCCACCCCCGGACCGAATGACTGGCTGGTGATGCCTGGTTCCTGCTTCAGGGTCTCGCCGATACTGTGACCCATTTTCATGCGAAGTCCTTCACCTTGTAATAGGTTGACCGGTACGGTCGATTCAGAAACTTCGTCCCGCAAGGGCGCCGTAACGAGTACCGGCTCCAATTCGGTAACAGATTGAGCCGATTCCAGTTGATCGCGGGATTGGTAATGACCCGCAGGGACTTCCAGTTTATTTGGTTCGATGGGATTTTCTCCCGCGCTCGCCGAGCCGATCAAAAGCAACAGGCACCCGGCCTGTCTGTATCGTGCGCAATGTAACGCCATTTCGCTCCCCCGAATTCGTAGACGCAGAGTTTCGCTCCCGGCAAAAAATCGGCGCCGGCAACGTCTGTGAAGAAATTAAACGGGATTTGAAACCGGAGGAGCGCGGGATTGGAAATGACCCTGAAACGAATGCAGCCGGGTCGCAAACTGGATCTGAGGTTCATATCCCTTATTACCGGAGACTTGAATCAGACCGATCGAACCGGTCAGCGTTTTGTGGAAGTTGTTTGCTTTTTCGCAAACGAAACAGATTCCATGCGGCGCCGCGAAACTGTGCTCGATCGCATGCTCGATCAGGACGTACTCTGCAAGCAGGATCGTCGTGATCAGTAAAAACGCGACGGCTTGGAGCGAATGATTCCGCGGTAAGGAAATCAAGTTCAGATTCCTTTCAGGGACTTAAACGTATACGCCGATACTATATTCCGAGAATTACGGATGTCAAACCCCTTTTTTACTCGTCCGGGTTTTGTGGTTGGTCGACTGCCGCGCATTGAATTCCTGACCAGGGCTCGTACAACCCCTGCGTTTCGATCCCAAAAAAACCAAGGATTCGACCAACACTCTCATCGATCAGCCGTGGAAGGGTTTTCTCGCCGCCATAGAACGCGGGCATTGGCGGAAAAATGATTCCGCCCATTTCGGTCACCGCGACCATGTTCCGGAGCTGGATCAGATTCAGCGGAGTCTCCCGGGGCACCAGCACAAGCCTGCGCCGTTCCTTCAAGGTCACATCCGCGGCGCGCGCGATCAAATTGTCCGAAAAGCCGTGCGCGATCGCCGAGAGCGTCTTCATCGAGCACGGCGCTATGATCATCCCTTCGGTCTTAAATCCGCCGCTGGCGATCGATGCGGCCACGTCGCTCACGTCGTGGATTTGATCGGCCAGGGTATAGACCTCACGTCGTTTCAGATTCAATTCGTGCCGGATATTCAGCGCACCCGCGGAGGAAACCACCAGATGGATCGTCCAGCCCTCGATCTCCGCTAATACCTGGAGCAGGCGCAAGCCGTAAATCGCGCCGGTTGCGCCGGTCATGCCAATGATGATGTGCCTGGATTCCGTCATCTTTTGGCATGGTCCAGCATTGCGTTGGTCGCCCGGACCAGACCGTCGATCATCTCCTCGCCGTGTGCAACATGGCCGGAATTCGGCAATATTTCGAGGACCGAAGAGGGCAGCGCGTGATGCAGGCTATACGCCGACTCGACGGGACAGACCAGGTCGTATCGGCCATGTAACAAGATAATGGGGATATTCCTGATGCGCGCGCAATTATCGATGATTTGATTTTCCACGATGAAATAGGAATTCGCCGCATAATGGATTTCCACTCGGACCTGGGCGATCAGCTCGGAGGCGGAAACTTCGGATTCGGAGGCGCTGAACTGCGATCCCAGCGAGACCTGGCGCCCCCAGGCCTCCCACTCCCGTGCGACCCGGCGTTGGGCGAGCTCATCCGTGCCCTTGAGACGGCGTTGAAACGCAGCGATCAGATCATTTCTTTCCTCTTCCGGCACGCAATGGATCAAACGTTGCCACTGCTCCGGATAAATTCGATTCAGGCCAGTGACCAGATACCATTCGAGATCGAGCCGGCGGGCCAAAAACGTCCCTCTGAGGATCAGTCCGCAGACGCGGTCAAGATGCGATTGCGCATAAAGCAAAGCCAAGGCCGCGCCCCAGGAGCCGCCGAACACGAGCCAACGCTCGATGCCGAGCGTTTCGCGGATGCTTTCCATATCCTGGACCAGATTCTGGGTGGTGTTTGCGCAGATTTCCCCTTTCGGCATGGACCTGCCGGCCCCGCGCTGGTCGAACAGAATTATCCGGTATTTGCGGGGATCGAAGAATCTGCGATGGTCGCGCTTGCAGCCGGAGGCGGGGCCGCCATGCAGGAAAACCACCGGGAACCCGAGGCGATTTCCACACTCCTCGACATAGACCCGGTGAATCGAATCGAATTCCAGCCGGTTGCTTGCATACGGTTCCAATGGCGGGAAAAGTCCTTTCATCGGGCCGAGATGGAACGAATTGTATCCATACTAAAAGCGGAAAGCCGTTTGCGGCATCATATTCAATTGGAACAACACTGTCGTCCGAACGTTCATCTCTTGTAAACGGACAAAGCCCTTCCGACAATTTACAATACCCAAAAAATAAAAGCCCCTCGGCGCAACGCCGAGGGGCTTTTATTATACTGAATCCCGAATCTTCTTTAGAACTTAAATCCTAAATAACCGCCGGCCTGCCAGTAACGCGGATCGGATCCGTCGATCTTCTGCGCCCAGTGATAGCGCGCATCGCCGCCCACGACGATATTTTTCCAAAGGGTATATTCGACACCGCCGCCAAACTGCATACCGGCCATGATATAGGTCGCACCGTTGGACGGCGGGCTGAGGACGTGAATGTCGAGGCCGACCGGGATGATCCAGGGACGGATTGCGCTGTCCGGCAGGAACTTGATTTTCGGCGACGCGCTCAGCGTGAACTGGCTGATCGTGACACCGGTCAGATTACTCGCGAAATCCCCATTGAGGGGATTACCGCCATCAGCAAGGAGCGTTCCCTGGTCGGTGAGCGCGAGTCCTGCAGCGGGTACGGCTCTGATAGCACCGCCCCCACCTTCGTTAGCCAGTCCGTTTTTCGAACCGTAACGCGCCCATTGGAAGTTGATTTCACCCAGGATATCCGCCCCGTCCCACATGCCGAAAAGATCCTCGCTCAGGGTATGTTCGACACCCGCGCCGACGTACCACGCGTCTCGATTGCCGCCATTTGACGGACCCGGAAGAAGGGCACCCAACGGAGGATTCGAACTCGCCCAAAAATCGCTGAACGATTCATTCGCACGAGTCCCATTGGTCATATGCTGAAAACCGCCCCTGAAGAATATCGTGCTATTGCCTTTCTTCACGTAGTCGTCCGATAACTCGACCATGGTTACGCGTTCTTCCAATGCATCCACGCGCTGCACTTCGTTTTCCTGGCGAACCGAGTCCAGTTCCTGCCGCATCATGCGCAGTGATTCCTCCATCTGCTTGATCTTCAATTCCATTTCAGTCGGGTCCGCAGCCATTGCCGGAGGCGCAAAAATCGTTAACGCTGCAGCAATGGTACCGCCGGCAACTGCGGTCGTCATGCGGGATACCAGCGACTTCGGTTTGTTAATCTTGTTCATTTAATCCTCCCCGTTGATAATAACAGTGTGCCTAAAACCATCGTTGTCGACCTCATTTGTCGCAGACTCACAACATTCTAAACAAAAAGCGCTACTAATACTACCAAACAAAATAAAATACAACAATGTTGTGTATTAAAGATTATTCCATTATTCGATTTAAATCAATATAAAAGTCTATTTTTTTTCGATAAACCTTTAACATTGTAGCCAATTCACAACAAACGTTAGGCTCACCGCCCTGTACCGCCCCGCCTGAATGCTCCCGAAAATTCACCAGTTTCATCTCAAGAAGACCCCCGCATTATACCCGCCATGAGCCGTGTATCCGAGTATCTGGTGATCGGCGGCGGCATCATAGGACTTTTGACCGCCCGCGAATTGGCCTCGGCGGGTTATGCTACCACTCTGATCGAAAAACAGAAAGTTGGCCGAGAAGCGTCCTGGGCGGGTGGCGGCATCCTGTTTCCAATATACCCTTGGCGACAACCGGAAGCAATCATGGCTTTGTGTAAAGAAAGCTGCCTGATCTACCCGGGTCTCGCGTCGGACCTGAAAGAAAGTACGGGCATCGATCCTGAATGGTACGTTAGTGGAATGATTATTCTGGATCTTTTGGAGGAAAATGTCCTCGCCTGGTGCCAAAACAATGCGATTCCCGCCCATCGAATCGACCCAACAAAATCAGTCAAACTGCCGGTGCAATCGAATTTCCCGAGCGGCGCGGCGTTATGGCTTCCGGAAATTGCTCAGATCAGAAATCCGCGGTTGGTCTCCGCATTGCGGATCGACTTAAAAAATAAAGGCGTAATCCTGCTCGAAGATACCGAAGCGGTTCAATTCAAGGTGAACGAGCGCCGCATCAGCGCGGTCGAGACCAATCGACACACATTTTCCGCCGGCGAAATCATCATCGCGGCCGGCGCATGGTCAAAGATTCTCGCAAACGCATTCACACCACAACCGGAAGTCGTGCCGGTCAAGGGCCAGATGCTTCTGTATAAGACCGAACCCGGACTTTTAAAACCAATCGTACTTTACAACGACCAGTATCTGGTTCCACGGCAAGACGGTCACATTCTGGCTGGAAGCACACTTGAGTTTTCAGGTTACGACAAAACCACGACCCACGAGGCGAGGCAGCGATTGCATTCCTTCGCGAGGCAGCTGCTTCCGTCTCTTTCCGAAGAATCTCTAATTGACCATTGGGCTGGTCTGCGGCCCGGATCACCTTCGGGCGTTCCGTACATCGGGCGCCACCCATTGATATCCAACCTGAGCTTTAACTGCGGACATTTCCGGAACGGATTCGGTATGGGACCCGCGTCGGCGCGTCTGCTTGCCGATCTTCTAACCAATCGTGAACCACGCCTGTCTCCGGAGCCTTATGCCGTCCGCAAAGACCGCTGAATTTACACTTTAGGTTTGAATCCCGGCGATAATTGAGTATCGCCGAACGCGCCAACCAACGCGAATTTACGTAATCCGGGCGTTGCTCAGTTAATTTCAGTTATTTTGAATGAATTGCGCATCTGTTTTACGGGTTCTGGCCTTGTAACATGATCTGCGGGCTGTATAATTATTAAATATTGTTGTGCCGGTGTAGCTCAGTCGGTAGAGCAACGCATTCGTAATGCGTGGGTCAGCAGTTCGAATCTGCTCATCGGCTCCACCTTTTTACTTCCCAACCCAGATAATTCGTGGATGACGGACACTCAGATCTACAAGATTTCCTTTATGAATCAAAATGAGGT
>JBGTCG010000277.1:0-33017 GCA_041748915.1 Methylococcales bacterium | reverse complement strand
AACCGCCCAGGCCGGATCGAACCACGAGCGGTAAAACGACGACCAAAACCTTACCCCAGATTAATGACACCAAGGCCCCAAGCCCGCAAATATATTCGTATCCACGGACACCCTAAAAAGCTTAAGTAAGTGCCATTCGGGTCTAACCGATGCTTTAGCCTGAATATCCTGAATTTGTATTTGCGTGTTCATTACGATGAGCACTCCCGCACTGAAAAAACTAGTTTGCCTGAGGGGCGGCATGTGTATGCAATAGTGCATACTGGGCGCCCAATGAGCCCCGGCTCCTTATCGGCTTGGCTTACAGTCGCTCGAACGTGGTCTAAGCTTAATTCCACCTCAACCATCATACCGTTTGAAAATTCGACGTCACAGGAATAGGGCATGGGTCGCAGATCACAGTTATCGATGCTCTTTGGCACAAGATCCTGCCGTTTTAGCACCCTGCGCACGAAAAATACTGCGGCAGCCTCGGCAATGTCTACATGATCGATTGAATACCCGGCACATATATCGCTCTCGGAAGCCTTTTTGGACGCATCAATGCCAGCATCCGATACAGTAGAAGCTTTTGGGTCGGAGTCACTTAAACGCTCGGTTCGTTGTACCGACAAGTTCTCTGCGGTGCTGTTTGTTACGTCGATACGAAGTGGCGGGTTGCCATGTGTCCTTCCGGCAATTATGTCGGCTTGCTGTTCGGGGGCGCCGCGCGATTCGATCCACAGGGTATTATGTCCCTCGGCGACTTTGTCGCGTTGTTGTATGACATGCGTCAACTCATGCGCTAGCAAATGTCTCCCTGTGCTCGATTCTGGGACATATTCCCCCGATCCAAATACGATTTCCTTCCTGACCGTATATGCCAGAGCATTCACGTCTCTTGCTGATTGTTCGGCAGCAGCACCAGAATGGACCCTCACTTGCGAAAAGTCGTGTCCGAAGCGTTGCTCCATGTCCTGCCGTATAGCTGGTTCCAGTGGCCTGCCGGGACTAGTTAGGGCTTGTTCTACACTCGCGGGCGCTATATCAGCCTGTTCGTGAGATTGCCCCGTGAAGCGTTGAATGCGTGGAGGTGCGTCGCTCCCAACGGCATTTGCGGGCGCTGCCAGCACCTGATCGGCGACCCGGTCCGCCTCCTGTTCCAGCGGGTCGTTACTCGCGCCAATCGTGAGTTTGGCCTGCAAGCGTTTCCCGCTCCCACATTCCTCACATACACCGGTCAACGAAGGTGTCGGCGATCCGCAGGCGCACTTGCGCTGCAACAGTAATCCCGCATTGCCCGAATTGCTCGATTGCTGCGGTTTGGCAATGGCATTCTGCAACCGCGCGGCGGCGCTCATTTCTTCATCTCCTGTCCGATGCCCCGCGCCGCTTCCACGCCGACGCGCTGCGGCTTCGAACCCGTATCGATGTCTATGCTGCTGACCCGCAGCCGCGACACGTCTCCCTTGGCCGTCAACTGCTGAGCAGCGTGCGGCTCGGCGAACAGCCGGACCAGTTCCTGCTGCAAACCCGCCGCAATGGCGTGCCGGTCTTCATGATTGAAGCCTTTGAGCACGAGACTATCGATACGCACGATGACTCGCTTCATATAAGGTCTTCGATTGATGGAACGGCGAGCCCGCTTCCATCCCAAAGTGCGCCTGTGTTACTGTTAGCCACAAACTTTCGAGGAGCCGATAACCATGTCCACCGTGATTTCCGCCGATATACCAGACGATATTCGGACCGCGCTCGACGAGACCATGCAAAGCACTCACCGCACCCAAGCCGAACTGGTGCGTGAGGATTTGCGCGATTACCTTTTCGTACAGTCATTCGCAAACCTGCGAGAGGCGATGCAAGCCAAGGCTCGTGCTCAGGGCATTGAGACCGATCAGGACGTTTTCGACCATGTGTCGTGAGGCTGGTTCTTGACACCAACGTACTGATTGCTGCCTTCATAGCCAAAGGGGTTTGCGCCGAACTAAACATTGCATCCGGCGGCACACTGTGGTGACGTCGAATTTCATACCCACCCCCGCGTTTCAGCATCGGACAGGGGCCGCTCGCGCTTCGCGCCCTCGCCGTGGGCAGCATGCAGCAAATGCACCATGCCGACCGCCTCGTCGGCATCAGCAGCCAGAAAGGCAGCATTGAGCGCGATGTTGCGGATATTGCCACCGGCCACATGCAATTGCGCCAGCTTGCGGTAGTCCAGCCGGTCGGTTGGTGTCGCCTGCGGAAATACACTGCGCCAGATGGCCTCGCGTTGCTCGGTATCGGGAAACGGAAATTGCACGACGAAGCGCAGGCGGCGCTGAAACGCGGTGTCCAGCGCTGTCTTCATGTTGGTGGTCAGAATCGCGAGACCGCTGTAAGCCTCCATGCGTTGCAGCAGGTAGCTCACCTCAATATTGGCGTAGCGGTCGTGGCTGTCCTTGACCTCGCTGCGCTTGCCGAACAGAACGTCGGCCTCGTCGAACAAAAGGATCGCGCCGCTGTCCTCGGCGGCGTCGAATACCTTGCGCAGGTTTTTTTCGGTTTCACCGATGTACTTGCTGACCGTTGAGGAAAGATCGATGCGGTACAGATCCAGATGCAGTTCGTTGGCCAGTACCTCGGCGGCCATGGTCTTGCCGGTGCCGCTCTCGCCCGCGAACAGGGTGCTGAGACCGAGGCCGCGGGAGCTCTTGCCGGCGAAGCCCCAGTCCTGGCACACCTTGAGCCGATGCCGGACGTGGGCGGCGATGTGGCGCAGGATGGCCTTCTGCGGTTCGGGCAGGATCAGATCCTCCCATGCGGATACCGCCTCGACGCGTTGGGCCAAGTCATCCAGCGTCCGTCGGCCCAAGGTGCGGCAGGCCCGCCATAGTGTTTCATCCGGCGCATCGCTGACGGTGATGTCGGTTCGGATCTCGGCTCCGGTGATCAGGATCGTTTGCGCGCTTAGCCGAAACTGGGAGGCGACCCCGTCCAGCGCGCCGTTGAGTCTCCGTGCTGCCGGACCCAAGGCCTGTTCCCACAAGCGCCGTTGATCCGGGGCGTCGGGCTTGTTGACCGTAAACCGAAGCGAGCTGCCGCGCAGCTCCAGCGGTTCCTGGCTCGCGACGAACAGCAGCCCGCCCATCCGCTCGGCGAGCCGCGCGACCGCCGCGCCGTTCGGCCGCTCGGAACATTCGATCAGCAGGGCGCTAACCAAGAGTGCCGACTCTCGTTGCCACAGCACGGCTACGGCATCCAGTTCATGAACGCCGGCCGGGATGTCCTCCGCACGCAGACAATGCAGTTGCAACCCAAGTCCGGCGGCCACATCGGTCGCGGTATCCGACTGGCCGTCCCGGTCGTCACCGATCAGTTGAATGATCGGGTAAAGCGTATCGCGTGCCCGGAGTCCCTCGGATATCGAGTGGGCGGCTTCGCGATGGGCATCCGCCATCGTCTCCGCGGCGTCCCGGAAGCGCAACAACGGCTGCAAGCGGGTGTCCAGGTAGTTGACCCCGGCCAGGAAGTGCAGCACCCGTTCGTCTATCCGCAGCCGGGCATTGGCCAGGCCGTTCTCATCACCAGTCTCGATGAGCCGCCACCGGCGCAGGGGGCGTACCGGACTCAGGGCGCTCCAATGCGGCTCTTCGAGCACCGCGAGCGCCAGGCTGAATGTCACTTGGGTACGCTGAGGGTTGCCCTGCGCGTCGGCGCACAGCGATGCAAGACCGGAGTCCATCTCCACGCCGGCGCAGAGCAGCAGCACATCGCGTTCGAAGTCGCTCAAGCCGAAGCGATCGACCAGCCGATCAATCGCGGATGGAGCTGGCAGGATCGCCCGGAGCTCATCGATCGCGGCCTTTGCCGCGGTCGAGTCCTCGCCGGCCAGCCGCGCCTTGAGGCGCGCAAACTCCGCGACCAGATAACGCTGGTTGGCCTCTGTCCAGTCGTTGTAATCCGGCTCGTTCATGTGATGGTGATCCGATGGTCGAAGAACACCGGCGGTTTGTCCGGCAGCGGCGAGCGGTCGATAATGGGGCTTTCGATGCCGTCGATGCGCAGCCGCGCGAGATGCTTACCGACGGGCGCGTCCTCGATAACGAAGTTAAGCGAAGTTGCAGCGGGCGCGAAGGGCTCAGGCTGGAATTCACGCTGGCCCAATACCAGAACGACAGGTTGTCCGGCGCGCAGGGCCGGGCGGAAGTTGATGGTGAAGCTCGCGGCGCCGGCTCCGTCCCGCGCCACGCCCATTGGCAGCCCGGTGATCTCGGGTGCGAGCGTCATGGCGAGCCGGTTGGTCTCGCAAGGTATTGTTTCACCGGGACGGGACTCATCGGGACGCAGCATCCGCGCGCCAACACGCCAGACTCCGGCCGGAAAATCCGCGGCTTGCGCCGATGGGATCGAGAACTGAATCAGCGCTGCGCCGCCCGTCGCCATCACAGGGATCCGCTCTTCGATTTCGAAGCGATCGTTCGTGAGCAACACCATGCGCCCGGCGCCATCGAGATGATGGCCGGTGAGGTTGATCGTCTCGCCCAGCCTCGCGGCCGGCTGGCCGCCCGGCGGCACGACCGACTCGATCATGGGGACGGCCGGCACCAAGCCCGGCTCGACGATCACGCCGCGCTCGCGCAACGTCGCAGGATCGATCTTTCCCCGGCTCAACACCGGAAGAGCCGAGCGTGCCGGGCGGCTCGATTCGATCAGCACCACCGAGACCTTATAGGCCGCCGTGGGCCGATAGCGAGCCTGCAGGGCCGACCACAGTTGCGACATTTCTTCGGTATTCAGCGAGGCCGGCGTGATCTTGATCTGTTCGACCTGTTCGGCCAGATCCGCGGTGCGCAGCGCTTGATACACGGATGGCAGAATTCTTCCATTCACGGGAACATTGCCGTTCACCGGCAAGGGATTGAGAGCCTTCCGGATTGCGTCCCGGGCGAGCACCGGTGTCTCGTGGAGCAGCTGCATGGCATACCCGAGAAGGACTTCCGCCTGCAAATCTTCGTTACCGTAAGACGTAAGCAGATAGTGCAGATCCAGCGCCAGCGGCGGGTTATCGGTACGGTTGCCACGCGCATCGTGGGACGGGAATCCAACGTTACGCCAGGCCGGATTCGCGGTCACCTGGTGTAAAAAAAGATTGACCCGCGGCGTGGCGTTGGCGCCCGTGAGCTCGATGTTGTCCGGCGCGGTTGCGGAAACCGTCACACCCTTGCCCATGGCGTCGGTCACCTGGTGGTCAATCATCCCGCTGTCCAGCAAGTCCCTGATGACTGCGGTGACTCCGGCGATCGCGAGCGCGTTACTCATGGCTGCCCCGGTTCCTTTTCGCGAGGTATTCGTCCAGGGACATCGGTTGCCTGACCGGGGTTGGAGCCGGTTTCGATGGCGTCGGGGCATGCACTGCCGTGATCTCGATACGGCCGATGGTCACATGGACTTCGTTGGCCTCCGGAGCAGGTCTGTCAAAGATCCTGTCACTCGAATGCCGGGTCATTGGCGAGTTGAATTGTGGCTTGACTGGTGACAGAGGCCTCGCGTCGACCGGCGATCCACCGGCTTGATGCGCGGTGGGGTCTAATACTGTGACGGTTTTTACCAGTGGGACGAATTCGTCAATGAGCTCTCGTTCACCCGGATGCCACACGCGCGGATGAAAGACCTCGACCGGAATGGGCTGCGCGGGTAGCCTTTCCGGAGATTGTCGATCGGTCCTCTCGTGGCGGGGGACCGATGGAAAGACCTCGCCGGCGCTTTGATCCGAAGGCGGGTTGATACTGGTCGCGATGTCGTGCGGCTCTGATCTTCGGAGTTCAGCGTTTGGTCTGATGGGAGACGTCATCGGCTCATGAGGCTTGGGAGGCATTGCATCCCGGTCAGGCGGGGCGGCGGATTCGGTCTCGGGGACGGCCGCCGGTAACGGCTTCACATCATCATCGGATATGATTTCGATTTCGCGAGCGGCCGGAATCGGGGCGTAAACGCGGCCGGCGATCGAATGAACCGGCGGCGCCGCACTCAGGGCGCGTTCGGCAAGCCTCCGAAAATAGCCGCTCATGCGCCTGCCATCTCGAGGTACGCGGCGCGCCTAGCGTCGCTCAACGCGAGCACATCGCGCTCGGTCCAACCGTAGGCGCTCGCAAGCAGATGCACTTCCTGTAACAACCGTCTGGCGCGTGCCTCGATTTCCTCCCAGAAAAAGGCGCAGATATCAAATGCGGTCTGCCACGCGTGGCCGCACGCATTGCAGGCGAGAGTCAGTTCGATATCGGCTTGCGGATCAAGCTCGGCCATGCGCGTCTCGACCGCATGCAACATCGCCTGCGGCCATTCCGGCGCGGCCTTCAGTTCGCTTTTTAAGCAGCACAGATCCAGGATTCTTCGCGCCGCTGTATCGGGATCGAGTTCATCGGCGATCTGCGCCAAATCCCGGGTTGTCGGCAACCGAAAACGCCAGTCACCGACCTCGACAATCGATTCGGCTGGTTCGGTCACCATCTGGAACGCGCGGCCATCGAAGGTAAACTCCAGTACGGCGCCGCAGGCCGGGCAGTCGAGATACGCCCCAAGCGCCGCGCCGAAGGTTGCAATCCGAAGCTCCAGTATTGCAGAGTCACGGCGCCCGACCGGCCAATCCGCCAATTGATCGCAGGTGTGATGGGGCTGGGCTGCGCGGAGCAGCACGAGTGCGCGGTCGACGGGATGCCGGCCACGGCCGTTTTCCCATAACCCCAGCACGTCACTTGCGGAAAGCGCGCGCATGCCGTTGATTAAACGGGTTCATCGAACTTTGGTTCGCTGGGTTCAGAGACTTCATAATCCCGCTCCCATCCTTCGTTCTCGAGCTTGATGTTCTGGATTGCGATCGCGTTGGCGTTCGCGTCGAGGTCGGGCAACGCCTGGAACTCCGAGACCCAACAGCGATAGACTTTGTAGGCAAGCGCCTTTTGGCCGGCTTCGTTGTAAACCTCGATGATGATGTCTTTACGGAAATCCTTGAGCGAGACCTCCAATCCGAGTCCCGACCCGAAATTCCATACCTTATTTGCCCATCTCTCGAACTCGGTGTCGTGGGTTACGCCGCGCTCGAGCGTGATGGCTTCGAACTTGGTGCGACCGGGCGACTTTCTGGAGCTGGAGGGATCACCTCCCTCGCGATGCTCCACCATTTCCGTGCTGCGCTTGAGCGAGCCGACCTTGCTAACGCCGGCGACGTAGCGGCCATCCCATTTCACGCGGAATTTGAAGTTCTTGTAAGGATCGAACCGTTGAGCATTCACGGAAAATTGCGCCATGGTATTCCTCCCGTTATCAGACTTCGATTTGACCCGCCATCTGCTGAATCGTGATGACCACGAACTCTGCGGGTTTGAGTGGCGCGAAGCCGACCAGAATATTCACGATTCCAAGGTTGATATCGTTTTGAGTGGTCGTTTCCCGGTCGCATTTGACAAAATAAGCTTCGCGCGGCGAACGGCCCTGGAAAGCGCCCTGCCGGAACAGATTCTGCATGAAGGCCCCGATATTCAGCCGAATCTGCGCCCATAATGGTTCATCGTTCGGTTCAAAGACGACCCACTGCGTGCCGCGAAAGAGGGTTTCTTCAATGAACAGAGCCGTGCGCCGCACCGGCAGGTATTTCCACTCGGACGCCAACTGATCCGCACCGACGAGTGTTCGGGCGCCCCATACGACATTACCGTTAATGGGGAAGCTCCGGAAGCAATTGAGTCCCAGTGGGTTGAGCCGGCCATTTTCGCCATCAGTGAGCTTGTAGGTAAACTCCGGCACTCCTACAAACGAGGCATCAAGGCCTGCCGGAGCCTTCCACACTCCGCGCTGGGCGTCGGTACGCGCCATGATTCCGGCAATGGCGCCGCACGGTGCAAAATCACCCAGCCGATTCTCGTTAAGAGGGTCCGGGATTCGAAGTCGCGGAAAATACACGACCGCATTGCGTGCGCTGTCATTGCCGACCGTGCTGCGCAGAGAGTTTACTCCCGACTCGGCGGTCGCCACCGTAGACCATCCGGTGTCTGGATCGACCACCACCATTGCCCGCCGCTTCTGGCAGTACGTTGCAGCAGTAGCCCAAGTGATGGGCTGGACGTTGACATCGGGGGCGAGCGGCGGGATACAAAGCAAATTAAAGAGATCGGCGTGCTCAAGCATCCAGATTCCCTTCCGACCAGCCTCGAGAGTTGTCGCGTCAGAGACCTCCAGATCAGTAATTGGATTCCCGTCGTCCCCGTCGGTATTGAACGGTACCGAGGCCGCTGAGTCGGCGGACATTGGGTCTTCATTTGGCGAACCTGGATCCGGCGATTTTTCGGGGCGTGTTGCCGCAATAGCGCCGGTTGTCCTGATCAGCACCGACTCCTCCTCTAACACCCGGGATACGAAACGCGGATCATTTGAATCCACAGAGACATTCAGAAACCGTTCGGTTACTACAGTTATGGAATCCCGTACGGTAAGATTGAACCGCTTGGTATTGCTCGAATCGCTCGTACTGTGATCGACCCGCACGCGCAATTTGTTACCCCACTTGCCAGGGCTCGCGGCGACCAGGTTCAGGCTATCCGCCTGGCCAGTCGCTTCTTTGCCGTCCTTGACAATCCGAACGATCAGCGCGTCCGAACCACCGTGTAAAAAAAGTGGTTAACGGCATAGGTCATTGGGCTCTCACGCCATAGTCCGCCAAAGGTACGGTCGAAATCGGCAAAGCTTTGCACGCGCACTGGAACGGTGACGGAACCACGTTGCGCACGCCCGACAAATGCGGTGATCGAAGTCGCCACTCCAGTGATGGTACGGACACCACTTGGCTTTTCTACGATGTATACGCCGGGGTAAGTAAGAGCAACGGGCATTTTAGGTACTCCTTGAGTATTGATTAATTGGCGTAGAATTCACGAATCAGATCCATTCAATTTTGACTCCCATCGCGTCGATGCAGGTAAACGCCTTGCAGTCTCCGGGCTGTTGTTTCTCGAAGCGCCGCGTTCCAGGGCGATAGTGGCCCTGCCAATGTTGACGTTAGGCCTTTGCACCCCGCTGCGACCATCTTCAAACGACCGCCGCTATTTGGCCGATTCATCCAAAGCCTTCTTTATGGCGGTTCGCCAGTCCAGTTCGGCTTCGCGTACCGCCTTTGTCTCGTCTGCTTTCGCGGTGCACCAATCGGTCCCAAATTGCGCCTCGGCCAAATGCCAGTTGTTCTCGGCAAGCAACTGGTTCTGCTGGTACTTGTGAAGTTCTCCCAGATACCACTGGTCTTCCATTGCGAGTTTCTTGCGGAATTCTGCAATTTTGATGGCCTTCTGGTCCGGTGGTACCTTATTGTCGTTTTCAATATCTACATCGCCGCCCGGGCAATAATTCTTCGGGAGGGTTTCTCGTAGTGACTTTCTATATTCGCTTCTAATCGAAATTTTCCTGTTCACGGCCTTTTTGTCCAAGAGAAGCTTTCCGTCTTGAAATGCGCGTTCAGCATTCGCCTTAGCATCTTGGGCCGCTTGTTTTTTGTTCTTCGCCGCGTTGAACGCCTCCTCCTTTTTTACTTCGGCATCCGCGACTTTTGCGTCTTTCGCGTCACTAAGGCTCTCAACGATCGATTTGGGCAACTTACCGTAATAGTCTTCACATTCCACTTCTGGAATCTCGAAGTCGCTGGGAACCGGAGAAGGCGGGCAAGGCGGGAAAGGCTTCTGCTTGTCACTTTCCGCTGACTCGTATGAATATTCTTGAGTTTGCATCATGGTTTTCTCCTTACGACGATTGCGTTTTAAGGTCACGGGCAGCGAAAGTTATCTAATCAATAGAGAACAGCAGAGACCCGCGCCTTTCAGCTGTATTGACTCTTCCAATCTCATGATTAGTAAGCTGCTTCAGCTATAGCTCAAATTACGTCGTTCCGGCAGGGAGTGCCGGAACCCAGCAGCCAGGAGAGGCCTGCAAACATTACATCCATGTAATCTGGATACCGGCAATCCGTGCCGGTACGACGTTGCAGCTGAACCATCTTTATAATCAGGTCCAATCCTGTCTCGAAACGAGCCTCGCGGTCGAGGTCGGCGTGCACCATTGGGCGCGAGACAGTCACCGTTTGCGTGACCTCTGGGAGCAGGCCGTCGAAAATGAACGTAGAATTTATGTTGTCCCCGCTCCTGCCTCGACGCCATAGCGCGATGCACTCCAGTCTCCATCGAACCCCCTCTGAGCGATTATTGGAAGCTATTTAACAGACGTTTGTTAAGTAAGCGTCTCGCGGGCGTCTATTCGATCGTCTCGGTCGCGAGGGACACGGAATGGCTTGTCCGTGGATATAATATCGGCAGTAAAAATCGGTAAAGAAGGCGAATGGTTCAACGCACGAACGACGTTGAATCCCGGGAGAGTATTCCGCAACTTCCTTATTGCCGGCCGCTTAAAGCGACTTCTACGGCGCGGATATCGCGCTTGAGTTGTTCCTCAAGACCGACCAACTGAGCCTGAAGTTGTTGGAAGTAAACCATGAAGTCGGTGAGTTGCTCACGATCCAGAGGCGGTATGCCAACCGGCGACTGCGGGACAGGAATGCCGACCGACAATGGATTTGGCTTCTCTTTACGAATGTTGGTGTGGAGCATCTTCGTCCGTTCGGATGGCTGAACACCGAGCTCCTGCATCAATATCTTTTCACAGCGCTGATACTGACGCAGTGCCTGAGTACGACGACCCGCGATCCAATGCAAGTGCATGATATGGTAATGCGCTTGTTCTTCCGTGGGTTCACACCGGAGGATGCGTTCGGCATGCGCTAATCCAGAGTCTATCCAACCGCGCGCATCGCAACAGCCCACAAGTTTGTTGAGCGCGGTGAGATAATAATTTTGTAGCCGCTCTCTCTCGGAAAGGCACCAATCCTGATACCACCCTTCGAGAAGATCCCCGTGATAGATCCGAACGGCGTTTTCCAACTGCGCGCGCTGGGTGTCCGTGAGATCGACCCCCCGGATTTCCCGGCAAGCGTCAACAGCCTGCTCTACTACATTTACGTCCAGAGCCAGGAAATCGACGCTATTGAGCTGTACCCAATCAGAATCCAATGTGAGCAGCCTGTTTGTATCGAAGTCCACGACACTCTGCAATACAGTTTGTATTTGCCATAGCGCTTGTCGCAGGTTTTTGCGTGCCTGTGCGGCATCGATATCCGCCCACAACAGACAAGCCAGGGTTTCACGCGGGTACGGACGGTTTCGATGTAAAAGGAGATAGGAAAACAGCTCTTGCGCCCGACGCTGCGGTAGGCCGATTACGGCTTCCTGAGCGTTATAGATACGGAAGCGCCCGAAGAGTTTGACAGTAAGAATAGGAACCGCTTGTTTCGTGTTGTGGATGGGTCGATTATCCGAATTATCGAACATACGTCCTCCCGTGTGACTCCGATCACTATGCAACCCCAATATACGCTTCGCTAACCAAACGATCGGGTAGGAGACCAAACACCGACCAACGTAGGGTCAGCGAGCGAATCGTCGAATGCGCATGTACCGATATTACAGCATGTTACTTGATAGACGATATTCAAATCAATCTTCTTCCTTGGCGGTGACATCATCGTCGTTTGTCGCCTTTGGTAGAATTCGGATTCGTGTCACGCCAAAACCTACCAGTGTCAGATCAAATGCCTTTCGACCAGGCGTTTCACATAACCAGGATACGTCCCGTAATTGAATTCCAGGATGAAACCGGTTGGCCAGCGCAGCCGACTTCGCCAGGATCGGCATGATCTGACTCAGGGGCAACTGCGCGAATTCGGCGCTGTTGGCCTCGGCGCGATTGCGCTACGTGCTTGCACATCTCAATCAGTAGGCGCGTCCGTGTAACGCGCGTCCAGATCGCTGCACAACGACGGTTAAGCCTATAAACGAAATCAACAAAATCGGTGTTCGATTTGTGAGGACCTCAAGAGACTGCTCGAGGTTCATCATCAAATGGCGATATGAACCGCCGATTCCCTTGGTTCCCCGTCGGCCCGACTCGATTAATGGACATCGGTCATAAAATTAGAATTTCTGCGAGGATCCGCAGTCATCCGCCAGCGATTTGGCGATTTCCACACGATCGTGAAAGGATTCCGGAATCACCAGGAATTTTTCGATCTTGCGCAAACAGTTCAACAGGCCGAAGTCATTGGCCAGTTGAATACTGAGGCCGGGCCGGGCGTTCAGTTCGAGCATCAAAGGACCCAGATCCCGATCCAATACGATGTCGACGCCGATATAACCGAGCCGCGCCAGGTTGTAGCAGCGGGCGGTCAGCAGCAGAATGTCATCCCAATAAGGTATTTGCAGCCCGATGATCGGTGCTCCGGTATCGGGATGGCGATCCAGCGTTTGGTCCCTCCACACTCCGGATAGTGTTATCCCCGTTTTGATATTGATCCCGACTCCGATCGCGCCCTGGTGCAGATTCGCCCTGCCGTCGGACAGGCGGGTTGGAAGCCGGATCATGGCCATGACCGGAATTCCGCGAAACACGATCGTGCGGATATCGGGGACTCCCTGATAACTGATCGATTCGAACACCGGATAGAAATTGACCCGCTTTTCAAACAAAGCCGCATCGGGAAGACCGCCGAGGCTGTACATTCCGCTCAAGATATTCGAGATATGATGCTTGAACTCGGCCTGGCTGATAATCAAACCGCTCGATTTCCGAAATCCCTTCTGGGAACGGCCGGTAACCACCAAAATGCCTTCGCCGCCGCTGCCATGGGACGGCTTGGCCACAAAATCCGAATGCTGCGCGAGGATGGATTCCAACGAGTCGATCTGATGCTCGATCTCGATCACGCCGTAAAGTTTTGGTATGGCAACCCCCGCGGCTTCGGCGAGCTGTTTGGTTCTCCGCTTGTCGTCGACCAGCGGAAAATTACGCCGCGGGTTGTAGCGCAGGATGTAATCGCCGTTGCGTTGATTCATCCCAAGAATTCCGAGTTCCCGCAGGCGCCGCCAGGGCCTGAGGCGTTGCAGTATCGACATCCGCCGCCGGCTCAGCGTTGCAATGCCGATCTGAACCGCCACAGTTCGGTTATCCGGTACCCAGTGTAACGGCCTAAGAGCAAGGTGGCCGCCAATACCGTCAACAGCAGATCAGGGAATACAAAGATTATATGATTCAGCCATTCGTTGCGCATGACCAGATAAGCCATGACCGCAACCGCCAAACTGCCGATCCCCTGCTGCAATGCTTCACCGGCGCCGTGCTCTTCCCAGACCAGCGACATTCTCTCGATCGTCATTGCCAGAATCACCATCGGAAACAACGCGACCGAAAGTCCGCTCTCGATTCCAAGCCGGTGGCTGAAGATTGAAATGGTCATCATCAATAAAATGACGATGATCAACACCGCCGCGAGCCGCGGCACCAGGAGCAGTTGCAGGTATTCAAGATAGAACCTTAACAGCAAGCCGAGGGCCACCAGCAGACTGAACAGGATGACGCCCCACATCAGCTCGGTCTCCCGGAACGCCAGTGCGATCAATATCGGCATGAAGGTGCCGAACGTCTTGAAGCCAACAATGTTGCGCAGGAACACGATGAACATCGCGCCAATCGGCACCATGAGCAATATTCGATAAACGTTTTGCGTCTGGATCGGCAGGCTGAATAACGAAAACTCCATGATTCTGGAATTCATTTTCCGTGCGCGTCTTTCGGCAATCATTAAGGGTTCCTGCGACAGCCGGCCGATCGAAAATTCGAGTTCCCCGTTCCGGCCGCCTTCTATTTCAAACGGCGGTTGGTCACCGATCTGCCACAGCAACGCATCCTGCGGTATTTTGGATTCCCCGGATTCGGGATTGAACGGGATCCAATCCGATCCGTCGTGCACTTGGATCCACGGCACCAGCGAGCCGTGGCGCACGCCGTCGCTCAGGAAGAGCAAATTGATCATGCGCGACGGGATACGCGCGCCCGCCAGAATGGAGGTCAATTGCCGGACCCGGTCCAACTCCGAGCCGGTTTGGCTATTCAGCAGCTTCAGATTTTCATCGGCGGTTTTGCTGTTGAGCCTCACTATCAGCTCTCGGGTAAAGGTAGCGGTATCGGCGGATTTGTGCCGAACCTCATCGAGCAGGGCATCGACCGCGGCGGCCAGATATTCAGGATACTCCGGAGTTTTAGGAAACGGCGGTTTTACCGCTTTCTTCTTTCCCGGATCGGCCGGTTCGTCGCTGTTATCGGGAACGATTTGCAGATGGTAGTAAAGAATTTCGTTCCCGGAAGCCCTGCGCACCGCCCATTCCGCTTGCCGGTTGCTTCCTTCCACCTTTTGAATGGAAAGGCCGTACTTTCCGGACACGAAATTTTCATCGACAATCAGATGCCCGGGCGGCGCGAACGGCAGCATCAGGCGGACTTTGACCGGACCCTTTTTGGCGCGGAATTTCAACCGCGCTTCGACGCTCCATACCTCGATTTCTTCGCCCGGCAACAGCGGAAGGCCGAGCTTGATGGCTTTATAGGCACAAAGTGAACTGCCCGCGAGAATCAGAATCAGCGCGAGAATTTTGACATGCGTGGTTTTACTCAAGGCGGGCCCCTCGCGATTTATAGCGCGTTCACGGCGCTATTTTCGTCCCGCCCCTGATGAAGAGGCCTTCGCCTGGTCGATGCATGACTTACGCCCCGTCTTTTGAGTAAATGTCAATGCCGAGTCCACAAGAATTTCTTCTTCGAGCATCCTGCGTCCGAGCAATACCGGATAGTTGAACCCGGCGCGATCGGTCAGGGTAAATTCGGTCTTATACAGTCGATGGTTCAGACAAAATTCAAGCTCGATCACCGGTCTTTCCTTCGGCGACCGCCCGTGGCGTTTGACCTTCGCGGTTCTTTCAAGCGGTCGTTCTATAGTGATTCTGTCGCCGTTATTGCGACGCCGATCACGGGTTACAAACCGGACCCAGGGCTCTCCGTCGCGTTCAAACTTTTCAAGTTCGTCGGCATGAATCGACGAGGTTTTCGCGCCGGTATCCAATTTCGCTCTCACCTTGAAGCCCGAAGGAGCGATTACGATGTCCTCAAGCCACCCGAATACCAGCCTGGGATTTTCTGCGCTTTCCCGGGCGCCCGCAATAGCGGCCCAGCCGATCACGAGCCCTGCCAGAATCCGCAAGGTTCCGTAACGTACGCGTTTCAACGATGGTCTAGTAGGCATTGATCTGGAGATTGAAATAGCGCAAAAGCGCAACTATGTACAGTGTACGATAAGCCAATGCAAGGATTATTTTGCTGAAGCATGGACCGCTTGCGAGTCATCATTGGCCGACTACACCGGATCAGGACATGGATCCGCAATTTCGCGGCCGTTCGGACCCGGCCCAACCGATTCACGAATCGATAATTCCTGGTAATGCAGCGTAAGCCAATAGGTTCTTTCGACCGGCGAAGTCCATTCGACACGGTGTTTCCGATGCGCCGGGATCAATAGATAATCGCCGGCACGCAGAATGATGGGCTCGGCGTCGCCTTCCATTCTGAGCCCCGCGGAACCCTTAAGCAGAATCACCCACTCATCGTGCGCTTGATCGAACCATTGCCCCTCGGGGGTCGCATGGCCGTCCGATACGATCCGCTCCAGCCGGAAATGATCATGCTGGAGCAGCGTTTCAAACTCCTCCTGATCGGTTTCCGCCAGCACCGGTGAATAGATATTCCTGATCAGACTCAAGGTATTTTATCGGCGATCAGAATTTCGACCGTAGCGTTCACCGGCACTGAAACCGGTTCGACCTGCCCTTTGAAATCCCCGGACTGCGGGATTGCGTTTCCGCTCTTTGAGATCCGGGCGATGACTCTGACCTCCGAAAATTTCGAAAGCGCCATTGCGGGCATCATCGCCATGGAATCGTTAAGAGTGACCTGAATCGGCAGATCGCGAACATTTTTGCGGGTCACGGCAAGAGGCATCGGCGGGCCGCTCAAGGCCTGCGCGTAGATGAATACCGCATCGTCGGAAGCGACCGCAGCCGCGAGCGATGAATCCAACGCCACCTTGACCGTGATTTCAGGTCCCGACGGCGCGGCCATGCCCGCTGTGGATTCCGGCGGCTGGGTCTTTCCAACCGGCGGCTGCGCGGCAACACCATTCCGGCCCATCACTTGCTCGACCTCGGTAATCGCCAGACGAACGGATTCCACGCCGTCGCCCTGCTCCGGCAGAACCGCTTCGAGTTGCCGCCAATATTTCAAGGCCAGCGGAAAGTCCCGCGCGACCACCGCCGAGCGGCCCGCGAGCCAGAGTCCGCCCGGATGCTCGGGGAATTCTTTCAGGACCTTCGCGACCAATTCGGCGGGTTGACCGTCAAACGAGCCATTCTGGGCCGTGGCGATCGCGTCCGCGAGTTCGATCAGCAGATTCGGATCGTCACCAACCAGTCCGCGGGCCCGACGCAGCGCTTCGACCGCTTCGGGATAGCGCTGCAGGACCGAATAGGAGCGCGCGAGCAGACGCCATCCTTCAGGATTATCCGGATCTTCCTTGAGCCGTTCGGCGAGCCGCGTGACCATGTCTTCGACCGAACGCATCTGCGCGGAATTTCCGGGATGTGCGGCGATTGATGCGGTTTCCCTGGGTTGCGCCGAAAGACCCGCCGGATTTCCCAACACGCCATACAACAGAATGCTCAGCAACGGCACACCCAGGCCAACCACGATCGCGGTCTTGACGCCGGTGGACGCGGGTTCGGCGGGTAGCGCGTCATCTGCGCCTGAATCCAGATCACTGGCGAGAATTTGTTCAATTTCGAGGCGGCTATGATCGAACTGTTCCCGGTCAATCGCGCCCGATGCGAATTCCTCTTCAAGCCCGCGCAGACGTTCTCGCGCGATGTCGATATTCTGTCGTTCCCGGTCCGAAACCGCGCGGTGCTTCGGACGCACGAGCGGCGGCATAATCCACGCCATGCCGGCCAGCAACATCGCCGCGACCCATGCCCAAAACACTGTCATGAGATTTTATTCTGGTCTTTGAGCAGATTCCGCGCGCGCTCCACCGACGCTTCCGGAATCATCACGGCATGGCTTCTGCGGGACCGGATCAGCCAGATCATGATCGCGATTCCGGCCGCCAATAACGCAAAAGGGCCGATCCAGAGCAATGCGGTCTTCGCATTCAACGGCGGTTTATAAAGCACGAACTCGCCGTAGCGCGCAACCATGTAGTCGATGATTTCCGCGTCGGTCTCGCCATTCTCGATGCGTGTGAAAACCTGCCGGCGCAAATCCTTGGCAAGATCCGCATCCGAAGCTGCGATATTCTGGTTCTGGCAAACCAGGCAACGCAGTTCGCCGACCAATTTCTTATAACGGGCTTCGTGCTCGGGGCCGGAAAAGCTCAGCACTTCGACCTTTGCCGCTACGTTCGCGCAACAGCCCAGCAGCATCGCGATCGCCAACAACATGTTTCTCATGCGGTTTCCTCCTGGAGCCGTCCGATTAACGGCAGGAGCACGGTTTCGACATCTTCCGCACTGATGGGCCCGATATGTTTGTAGCGAATGATTCCCTTCTTATCGATCACGAAACTTTCGGGCACGCCGTAAACGCCCCAGTCCAGGCCTGTCCCGCCATCGTGATCGATCACGCTGCGGGTATAGGGATTCCCCAGCGCCTCGAGCCAGCGCAGCGCATCCGCCGGTTCATCTTTATAGTTCAGACCGATCAGGATCAGATCGCCCTTGCGGCTCCAGGCATTCAGCACTGGATGTTCGGTACGGCAGGATACGCACCAGGAGGCCCATACATTCAACATCCAGACCTTGCCCTTGAGGTCGGCCGGACTGAACAGACGATCCGGCTGGTGCAGTTCTTTCAAGCGAAACTGCGGCGCCGGCCGGCCGACGAGCGGGGAAGGCACTTCCCGCGGATTCAGGCGCAGACCGACACCCAGAAACACGACCAGAACGGCAAAAACAAAGAGCGGCAGCAGGTAACGAATCATCGGACCGCCTGTGCCGGAAGCCCGGCCTTGGCCACCTCTGCTGCGACCATTTTCGGCACCCTCGCCATGCGATAGCGTTTATCCGTCGACGCCACCAAGCCCCCCAATGCCATGAAAACCGCGCCGAGCCAGATCCAGCGGATAAACGGCTTATGATAAATCCGCACGCTCCACGCGCCCTGGCTGCCCAGAGGCTCACCGAGCGCAACGAACAGATCGCGGAATAAGCCGGCATCGATCGCCGCTTCGGTCATCGGTGTTTGCTGCACGCGGTAAACCCGCTTTTGCGGTTCGAGAATCGCGATCCGTTTCCCGTCTCGAAAAACGCTGAACACTCCTTCGTCCGCCACGAAATTCGGCCCGGTGAACTTTTGCATCGAGTCCAGCCGGAACCGGTAACCGGCCAATTCGATTTCGCCGCCCGGCTCCATCCTGACGTCGTTTTCGATGCTGTAGATCGAAGTCAGCGTGATCCCGGTGATAAACACCGACACGCCGAGATGGGCGAGACTCATCCCGTAAAAGGCTCGTGGCACGCTTTTCAGCCGCTGCCAGACGGATCCGCTGCCGGACGCCCGCTGGACCACACCGTAAACCGCCGTCACGGCAACCCACGCCGCAAGCACCATTCCGATCGCGGCCATAAACGAAAAATACGGCATCAGCAAAGCCGGTATCGCGAAACCCAGCAGCAGGCTGACCGCCAATAAAGTCCTCGTTTCCCTCGCAAGGCGCAGAACGCTGTCCTTCTTCCAGCGAATCAGCGCCGCAATTCCCACCAAAACGGCGAGCGGCGCGGTCAACGGCACGAATACGCGGTTGAAATACGGCACTCCAACCGAGATCTTGCCCATTCCGAGCGCATCGACAAACAGCGGATATAGTGTGCCCAACAACACGCAGACCGCGGCAACCACCAACAGGACATTGTTGATCAACAGCGCGGAGTCCTTGGAAACGAGTTCGAACTGACCCGTACTGCGAATCTGCGGCGCGCGGATCGAGTATAACAGCAGCGATCCGCCGATCACGGTCGTGAGAAAAATCAGAATAAACAGCCCGCGCGCGGGATCCGTCGCAAAGGCATGAACCGAAGTCAGAACGCCCGACCGAACCAGAAACGTGCCCAGCAGACTCAGTGAAAATGCGAAGATCGCGAGCAGCACGGTCCAGGGCTTGAAACTGCCGCGCTTCTCGGTGACCGCCAGCGAATGGATCAAAGCAGTCCCGACCAGCCAGGGCATAAACGAGGCATTTTCGACCGGATCCCAGAACCACCAGCCGCCCCAACCAAGCTCATAATAGGCCCACCAGCTACCGAGCGCGATTCCCGAGGTCAGAAAGATCCACGCAACATTGGTCCACGGACGCGACCAGCGCGCCCAGGCCGTGTCCAGGCGTCCGCTCAGCATCGAAGCGATCGCGAATGCAAATACGACCGAAAAGCCGACATAACCCATATACAGCATCGGGGGATGGATCGCGAGTCCCGGATCCTGCAGCAAAGGATTCAGATCCTGACCGTCCGGCGGGGATGGAATCATGCGCTCGAAGGGATTCGAAGTCAGCAGCATGAACAGCAGGAAGCCGACGCTGACCAGTCCCATCACACCGAGTACCCGGGCTACCATATCCTCCGGAATTGCCTTGCTGAACACGGTGACCGCGCCGGTCCACAGCGAGAGCACCAGCGCCCATAACAGCAAGGAACCTTCGTGGGCGCCCCACACCGCCGAGAGCCGGTATATAAAAGGCAGCGCGGAATTCGAATTATTGGCGACATAGGCGACCGAAAAATCGTGCGCCACGAATGACCAGGTCAGGCAGCCGAACGCGACCGCTATAAAAAACAACTGGCCGCGCGCCGCGGGACGCGCAACCGCGATCCATTCCGGGATTCCCCGGGACGCTCCGATGAGCGGAAGGATCGCCTGGATCAAGGCCAGGCTGAACGCGAGAATCAGCGCAAAATGCCCGAGTTCGGGGATCATGATTGGTGTCTCCGGTTTCGTTGTTCGCCTGCCACTGTTCGGTTAACCGACAGGCTTCCCACGGGTTTTGGGTTCTGCGATACAGGGGTCGAATTCAATGGTGTATGCATAATTTTGATTTTATTGGGTTAAGCTGCGCGAACCCGACCTCCATGCCTGCATTCTTTATGAAGCATAAGGCCGCTCATTTCGGCGCGACGGGTTTCGACGGATTTTTCAGGCTGTCCGCGACTTCGGGCGGCATGTAATTCTCATCGTGCTTGGCGAGCACCTCGTCGGCGACGAAAACGCCGTCGGCGCGCAACCGGCCCCTGGAAACAATTCCCTGCCCTTCGCGGAACAGATCCGGAAGAATCCCTGTATATTCGATCGAAACCACCTGCTCGAAATCGGTCAAATCGAATCGCACCAGGAGATCGTCACCGGGGCGCGCGACGCTCCCGTCCACGACCATTCCGCCCAGACGGAACGCATGATCGCGCGGCGCCTCGCCAGCGATGACCTGGCTCGGGGAAAAGAAGAACATCAGGTTTTCGTTGAATGCATTCAATGCGAAACCGACCGCGACCGCAACCCCGGTCACCATGAGCACGATCAGGTACAACCGTTGTTTGCGAATCGGTTTCATTCCGTGACCGCCTGACGCTGATGGCGCTGTCGCCGGTGCCGGATTGCGCGCAAGGCCCGCTTCTGCTGGATCAACGGTTGAATGATATTGAACGCGAGTACGACCAGCGCGATCCCGTACGACATCCAGACATAAAAGGCATAACCGCCCATTGCAAAAAATTCCGCCGGACTCATGGATTTTCCAGAAGTTCGCTGACCCATTTGCTGTTGCTTTCCCGCTGCACGAGTTCACCGCGCGCGCGAATCAAGACCGAGATCAGGTAGATGAATTTGAAACCCAATGCCATCTCGAGCAAGGGAATCAGCATCGAAATATGAATCGAAGGTTTATCGAATTTGGTGACCGTGGGTCCCTGATGCAGCGTATTCCACCATTCGACCGAATAATGAATGATCGGAATGTTGACCACCCCGACCAGAGCCAGAATCGCGACCGCCCTTGACGCGAGCCTTTTGTCTTCGATCGCGCCATAGAGCGCGATCACGCCGAGATACAGAAACAGCAAGATCAATTCGGAGGTCAAGCGCGCATCCCAGACCCACCAACTGCCCCACATCGGCTTTCCCCATAGCGATCCGGTCACCAGGGCCAGGAAGGTAAAGCTCGCGCCGATCGGCGCACTGCTGATCGCGATGATTTCTGCATTTTTCATATGCCAGATCAGTCCGATCGCTCCACAGATCGCCATCACGATGTAAATAAACAAGGACATCCAGGCGCTCGGCACATGCACGTAGATGATGCGAAAACTATCGCCCTGCTGATAATCGGCGGGGGCCTCGACCAATCCCCCCCAGAGACCGACCGCGACCAAAGCAAAGCACACCGCTCCGAGCCACGGCAGCAGTCGGCCGGTAAAGCGGTAAAAATAGGGCGGAGAGCCCATCTGATGATAAAAGCGTACTAATCTGTTCAACTTAAACTCAATCGTAGTGCGGCCGCGGTCGGCAGGGGCGCAAGCGCAAGCGCGAGCGCCAGCATGGCGGCCAGCATCGACAATTGCCCGTTTACCGGCAGGCCCGCGGCCGCGAACTGCACCGTGCTGCTGCCTAATATCAGAACCGGGGTATAAAGCGGAAGCACAAGCAGCGAGATGATCACCCCGCCCCTGCGTAAACCGACGGTCAGGGCCACGCCGATGGCTCCGACCAGGCTCAGTACCGGGGTTCCGAGCAACAATGTCAGCATCAAGGCCGAAAGGCCCTGACCGGGCAGTCCGAGCAACACCGCCAGTAATGGAGCAACCAGCATCAACGGTAGTCCGGTGACCAGCCAATGAGCGGTTACCTTGGCCAGAACCAACACGGTAACCGGATGCGCGCTCAACAGCAACTGTTCCAGCGAACCATCCTCGAAATCGGAGCGAAAAATACTGTCCAGGGAGAGCATCGACGCAAGCAACGCGGCGACCCAGAGGACTCCAGGGGCCATTGCTTGAATAAGTTTCGTATCGCTACCAATTCCGAGTGGGAATAGGGTAACCACAATTACAAAAAACAGCAAGGGATTAATCGCTTCCGAGCGTCGCCTGAAACTGATCAGCATGTCGCGTTTCAAAAGAAACAGAAAGGCCCGGGTCAGGGATCGCCTATTCATCAGAACAGGCGCAGGCGCCGGATTTCCACTCCGTTGAGGTCGACAGGGTGATGAGAAGTCATGACAACCAATCCGCCATCCGCGCTATGGGTCGCCATCAGATTCGCAAATATCGCAATTCCGCGGCTGTCCAGGGACGTAAAAGGTTCATCGAGGATCCACAAAACGCTGTTCGTGGCCAGTAACCTCGACAGGGCCAGGCGCCTGCGCTGGCCCGCTGACAATACTTGAGCCGGAACATCATCGTAACCGAGTAGCTGAATTATTTCCAGAATGTCGCCGACGCTGCGTTCCGAAGGATTACCGAGGGCTTGCGCCAGACGGATATTTTCAAGCACGGTTAATTCCCGCTTCACGCCATCATGGTGTCCGACATAGGCGATCCTTTGGTGATAACTCGCGCCGAGTTTTTCGATCGGCTCTCCGCACCAGCGGACCGTACCGGATTCCTGCGCCCGGATCCCGCACAGGATGCGCAGCAGAGTGGTTTTTCCGCAACCGTTCCGGCCCTCCACCAACAGGATCTGCCCCGCGTGCAGATTGAAATCCAGGCCGGTGAACAAATCCTTGTCGTCCCGGACGCAATGCAGGCCGGCGACCTCGAGCAACGAGCGGCTGGCGCCTGGCCGCTCAGGCGCGTTCATTTAAACCCGAATGACGAAAGCTGCGGCTCCTGCGATTGATTTCATTCATTCCTGTTCGCGTGGCGGTACCGCCACCGGATCGGCCGATTCGGCAGGACCCTTCTCGGCTTCCGTCGTCGGCGTAGCCGCCTTGACCAGTTTGCTCCGGTTAATGCCCTGCAACCTCTCCAGGTTGTATTTCGCGACTTTGAAGTAATATTCGGAATTCGAAGGTTTGAGTACAAAATCCTCCTGATCCTTCAATTTCCCGTAACGGTAGCCGATCCGCTCGCCGCCCTTTTTTACTACGGTCAGATCCAGCACCGGCGGATCGAGCTGATAGGAAGGATCGACGCTTTTGCCCAATACCTCCTGAAAACCGATTGTGCTGACGCTGGCGACCAGGCTCTGTACTTCGGATTCGACGGCCTCCTCACCATCCGCGAGACCAGTGATCACAAATCGATCTTCGGCGCGGTTCAGCGAAAGCCCGGCGATTTCGATCGCCTCGATCTCCGCACGCGGCACATGCAGAATATTCTGATCTGCCCAATCGATCGGTTTGGTACTGGCTTGATAGGCGCTGAAGTCAATCCCGTAAATGGCATTCTCGCCGTCGATCCGTGCATGAATTTTCTTGAACCCGGGCGATGTGCCCAGATACACGGTTTCAGCCGCGTTCGCGGAGGAGAACGCCAGTTTACGCTCGAATTCCTTTTCGGCGACCTTGAAACGCTTTTCCGCGGATTCGGTGGTCGCGACCGGCCAGCCGACATTCGTATCGAAAAGTTTTCCGAATACCCGGTCCAGCTTTTCCTGGGACGCGGGAAAATCGAAATATCCGGGCAATTTCCAGTTCTTGTCCTGTTTTTGCAGAACCAGTGTCTGGTTCCCTGCTTCTTCGATTACGATTTTGTCCAGCGCATCGAATTTCAGCTCCAGCAGCTTTTCATTGGATACGAAAGCCCCGCTGTCAGTATCAGTCAGAAACAGGATGGCCGCGAGACTAATCTGCAACACCAGAACGATAGCAAGAATTTGTGACTGACGCGCCATGGCTCAAGCGCCTCCGTTTCCTAATACTTCGCGATAATGCAATTGCGCCCTGCCGCGCGTGTAGCGGTAAGCGAAATACACCAACAGCAAACCGATCATCGCGAAGCCATAATTCAGGTACTCCCAGAACGACTGCGTCTGTCCGGCCGCGGGATGTAAGGTTCTGGAGAAATGGCCGCGGCCGCGGATCGACAGCAGTCCGCGGTCCTCGAGCGCCCAATCCACGGCGTTCTCGGCGAGATCCAGCGAATTGGTATACAGCGTGCCATTGCTGCTCGACGCGAGCCGGATCGTCTGATCGCTCAAAAATTCGTTCGACGCGAACAGAATGATCCGAGCCGATTCGGGCGACTTTTCGATGATTCCCGAGATTACCGCCGGCGGCTCGGCCTTCTTTTCATCCCCTTTTGCTCCGGTCTTGTCCGGCGGGGATTCCTGATCATTCGCGGCAAGCAGCGGAGAAGGCTTTCCCTGGTAAAACGATTCGAACCGTCCTTCCACCGAAAGCCCCAGATCAAAGGACCGCCGATCCCCGGAAGGAACGAATCCGAGCGGACCATGCAGACGAAAATCGGGCAACACCTGAATCGAGTCCGAATTCCAGGCTTCCTTCGAAGTCTTCAGGAAGGTCGACACCTGGCGTTCTTTATTTTTCTCCGCATCCACGGTCGCCGGAGAAGCCCAGTCGATCGTGACCTGGGTGATTCCGGAAGTCAGGCCATCGCGCCCGGCCAATCCTTCGCCGCGAATATCGACAAAGTAAGGATATTCGACCATCCGGATCTCCTGCACCCTGAATCCACCGACGTTGCGGGTAATCGGAATCGGCAACTGGGCGTTCTGCGGATCCAGAACCATGCTGTTTTCAATCCGGATCCCATAATGTTCCAGCCAGGCGGAAAGTCCCGAATCGTATTTTGCGGCGTTCAGCGCGCCATCGGTCAACACCGACTCGAACGGCGAGGCCGATAAAATCACGGTGCCGCCCTTCATCAGGAACTGGTCGATCGCAAATAGCTGCTTTTCGTTCAAGGCCTTCGGCGCGGCCAGGAACAGCAGATCGACATCCTCGGGAACCAGCCCCTTGTCCAGGTTGACCGTGGTTACGTTGTGGTTCTCTTCGAGTTTCCCCTGTAATAACTGAAACTCCTTACCCGGTAGCTGCATTTGCGGCATGTAGGGATTGGGTTCCGGCGGTGGCGGCGCAACCAGTGCCACGGTTTTCAGGAAACCCGAGGAATACCGTTTTAATGCCGCTTCCAGGCTCCGGCGGAAGGATTCCTTGTTCAAATCCTCGCTGAGCGGCACCTGAATCGATTGGTCACCGCGTTTGAGGACCATATAAAAATAAAAGGTATCCGGATCGAACAGCCCGGCCCGCATCGGGCGAAAACCAAATTGTTCCGAGATCTCCTTGGCCGCCGTGGCGCCATCGGCGTCCGGATCGACGAATTCATAGCTGAATTTTCCCGCCGAATTGTTTTTAAGCTCTTCGAGCACGCCGGTGACCTGCGACCGGAATTCGATCAGCATTTCCGGTAACTGCGGGTCCGGCGAGAAATAACCGATGAATTGAATGTTGTCTTTAAGTTCGGAAAACAGGTCCCCGGTGCTCTGATACTCGTAAAGCACCTTCTTGATACTCCGGGTGATTTCGTATTCCGGATTGCGGAGTTCGACGTCCATTTGGGATTCACTCATCGCCTTGACTTCGATCAGTTCGCGAAAACCCAGGACCTCGTACTGGTCGCCATATTGAATCAGAATATCGAAATACGAATTGACCAGGGAAGCCTGATATTTGTCGGCAACCTGAAACGGCACCGGTTTGATGCCATATTTTTGACCCGCCTCCTCTTCGAGATCGGGATGCTCGAGCGGATCGATGAATTCCGCGCGCACCTTGCCCCGGCTCGCGACTTCATATTCGAGGATCAGGTCCCTGAGTTGCGGCGCCAGCGGAGCAAGCAACGGATGGGTCTTGGCACTGAAATAGCCCCGGATCAGCAACGGCTCGCGCAGTTGCTCCAGATATTGGCGAGTCGCATCCGAAATCGAATAGATCCGCCCCTCGGTCAGGTCGGCCCTGGCCCAGCCCACTTTCTGCAGCCAGACATTGGCCACCGCAAAATTTGCGACCAGCAACAAGGTCAATATTCGCCATTTGCGGTGCGCGGTATGCGGCGATTCGGTCGCCCACCGCCCCGATTCGAGGAAATACACATTCAGGCTCAGGAAGATACCGATGATACTCAGGTAATAATACAAATCCCGGACATCGACCACGCCGCGCGTAATCGAAGTAAAACGCGAACCGCTGCCAAGCAGCTTGAACAATTCACCGGGCCGGCTGCCGAATAGATTGGTCAGCGTATCGGAGCCGAGCAGATAAAAGGCTGAACAAACCAGAACCGTCGTGATCAGGCTCACGATCTGGTTTTCGCTGCGCGCGCTTACGGTCAGGCCGATCGCGGTATAGGCTCCGGCCAGAAACATCGTCGCCAAATAGGCCCCGAACACCGGACCCCAATCCAGGTTGCCGAGCAAACTGATTGTGAACGGCAAGGGCAGGGTCAACAACAATGCAATGCCGACCAGGGCCATGCAGGCCAAAAATTTTCCGATCACGAAATACAGCGGGCGGACCGGTTCGGTGAGCAGAAACTCGAGCGTACCGCTCCGTTTCTCCTCGCTCCAGCTGCGCATGGTCAATGCCGCAACCAGGAAAATCAGCAATACCGGCATCCAGTCGAACAGTGGGCGGGCATCCGAGATGTTACGCGCGAAAAAGGTTTCGACCCAGAAAAAAATAAACAGGGTCACGATCAGAAAAGCGCCGAAAAAGATAAAGGCGACGGGGGAGGCGAAAAATCGCGCGATCTCCTTCCGCGCAATCAGAAAAACCTTATGCTGCATGGTTTTTTTCCTCCGTCACCGCGTCCTGGGCATTGATTTCGCTGAACACCCGTTCCAGATCCCGTTTTTCCGGGTAGAGTCCGTAGAACCGGAAGCCCAGATCCAAAACCGCCCGGGTGACCGGGGCCGCGAATTCGTCCACCGGACAATCCAGAGCGTCGACCTCCAGCGCGTAATGGCTGCGTCCGTTCCCGGTCTGTAAACACTCCACCGACCGGATCCGATCGATTCGGGACAGCGCCCCGGTTGCATCATCCGGGGACTTGTCGATGACCAGCAACAAACGTTGCCCTTTTTCAAGATCTTCGATCCGGGAATCCATGGCCAGCCGGCCTTCCCGGATAATCAGCACCCGGTCGCAGACCGCCTGAACCTCGCGCAGGATATGGGTCGAAAGAATCACCGTGGACGTCCTGCCCATTTCGATGATCATCTCGCGCATATGCTGGATCTGTGAGGGATCGAGTCCGTTGGTCGGCTCGTCCAGAATCAGGATCGCGGGTTTCGTCAGGATCGCCTGGGCGACGCCGACCCGTTGCCGGTAGCCTCGCGACAGGGTTTGGATCGTCTGCCCGGCTTTATCTCTAAGCTCCATGCGGTCGATTGCAGCGCGCACCGCCTGGATGCTGTCAATCCCCCGGAGGCCTTTTAATCCGGCCGCATAATCGAGGAAATCAACGACGGTCATATCGGGATAGACCGGGCAGTTTTCCGGCAGGTAGCCGATCTGTTTCTGGATCTCTTCGCGCTGTTCCGCGATGTCGAGACTGCCGACCAGGACCGAACCCGAGCTTGGTTCGAGATAGCCGGTCAGCATTTTCATGATGGTGGTTTTGCCGGCGCCATTATGGCCCAGGAGTCCGACAATCTCCGCGCTGCGAATGTTGAACGAAACATCGTCAACAGCCTTGAACTCATCATAGAACTTCGTGAGATTTTGCGTTTCGATCATTTTCCTTTCCGTATTCTCTTTAAAAAACCTTTCAAAAAACCGAAATAGCGGCATTAATTTTCCTGATTAGTAATATGCTTCAGCTATGGCTCAAATCACGTCGTTCCGGCACGGATTGCCGGAACCCAGAGGCCAGGGACGGCCAGCTGTCATTACATCCATGTAGTCTGGATACCGGCAATCTGCCTGCCGGCATGACGTTGCTGCTGAAGCATCTTTATAATCAGGTTAATTTTTGAAATAGACCCCGATCCCGAATGCTCCGGCGGCGCCCGCGCCAGCCGCCATCGCCAGGAGCAGCCAATGGGTACCGTTCCACTGCGCTTCAGCCTGGTCCGGATATTCGGGCTCGGTAAGGCCCGGAATGCTCGGGATATCGCCATCGCCACCGCCGACCTTCATTTGCGACTTCATTCCTTTTTCCATATGCTGCGCGAGTTCGCAATGTACCAGAAAGGTTTTCGCTTCGCTTGGAACAATGAAGGTCGCCGTTTTACTGCCAGACCCGTTCAGCTCGATATGAAACATTCCGGTCGGTGGATATAGATATTCAGGCAAGCCGTGGATCATGAATTGATGTCGTATATGATCGTCGTTCACGAAATTCACGGTGATCCGGCTGCACGGCTTTACGTTCCATTCCTGCCGGTCATAGGCAAACATCTTGCCCGGAAAGCGTTCCGCGTATTTGCGGCCGGCATGAACCGTGAACTCGAGATTTTCGGAAATTTCCCGGCAACCGACCGGAAGCTGGTCCTTGTTTTCGTTCATGACCATGCCCGCCATGTCCATTTCGTGGCGCATCTTGACTTTGCTTTCGCCCGTAAACGGTTTCACCAACACTTGTTCGGGTTCCTGAGCAAACACCGCGGTCATCATCGCGGGCGCGGCCAATGCCGCCACCGTAACCGCGACCGATAGTCCCTTTATAAAATTCATTTTATGCTGAGCAGTATTGTTCTTTTGCTGTTATTGCATTTTCGCAAGGTGTGAATGAAACACCCGGTAACAACCATCCGATTCATGATCCCAAGCCCTTGAAACCGGGTTCATCCTAATGGAAAAGCTGTGCATTTTACCGCATCGTTAGTTTAATGTTCTACCGAAAAGTTCCCTCACCAGAATCCAATCGCGGATTTTTGGATTTTGCATAATATTGCATTTACATGCGTATTTTCGGATATTGAACACATCAGCTATAGCAACAAATTGGATTGGTCAAGCATTTTGTGACAACCCGGTTAAGCGGCCTTCATCGATTCAGCCATCGCTGCTGATTCGTACTCATGCGGGCTAACGTAGTCCAGATACGAGTGCAGCCTGCGGCTGTGGTAAAACATCGATAGGTAATTCAAGATATCGTGTTGAGCCTCATTACGCGTCTGGTAATTCCGCCATGGAATCCCTTCCTTCTTCAGGCTCGCGAAGAAGCTTTCAGCGACCGCATTGTCCCAGCAGTCTCCCTTCGGCATTTCCAACCTCCAGTTAGGTTATTATCTCTTAACTGTGTTGGTCACATCTATTGAACCACTTCAATAGCAACCTGGATGGAAGACGAAGCGGGCAGGGATCGGTAAGAATTGCCGCGTGTCGGTAAAATCTGCAAGTATCGTCCGGCGCGTGGCCCGATTCGTGTTCAGGCGGCATGATCCCTTCTGGCCGGGACACAGAGCTCTTCGCCAGGCTCGTATCGCTGTAATGGCAAATCCATGATGTCTACCTGCCGAAACGCTTTTTCGGCCGATTGATAATCCCAACGTTCTACAGCGCAAAAGCCCGACGAATCCTGGTAGCGAATGATGTTGACGGAGTTGTCGATGCCGCCCCTGGTCCGTTCGGACACGGCGGTACCGGCCTGAACCGCCCATACGCGGCGGTTTACCTCCGGCATCGTTCCGTGTAGCGGGGCGACATAGGGCAAGTGAATATGTCCACCGAGGATTAGATCGGCGCCCGCTTCCGACCAGCTTCTCACTGCTGGCTGGGCGCCATGGAGCAAATTTACGTGATCGGTGGGTTTGATGACGCAAACCGGCTGATGGGTAATGACCATCCTCAGTTGGCCGATGGTGGCTTGCCGGAGCAGATGGGAAACACGCGCGATCTGCGTGGAAGAAACCTCTCCCTGCACATGTCGGTACCGGCGGGTCGTCTTGACCGAGATCGCCAAGATTCGGGAATTGCGAAATACGGGTTCAAGCTCATCGCCGAAACTCTTCCGATACCCGCGATAAGGCCAGAAGAGCCTGGCCGGCAGGTTGAACAGGGGAACATCGTGGTTCCCTGGAATCGCCAATACATCAGCAGACCGGAAACGCTCTATGAAGCGGCGCGCGCTGTGAAACTGCCTTGCGCGCGCGCGTTGAGTGATATCGCCGGACAACACGATCAATTGCGGCGACAAGCTGTGGAGCAAACCAGCTAGTGCTTCCACAACGATCGGTCGTTCGGTTCCGAAGTGGGGATCGGAAACATGCGCAATCAGCGTCATGGTCACTGGGGCAGTGGCACTGAAGCGGTGTCCGATTTAATCAACAATAACGGACGCGGCGCAACTTGAAAGTCCAGTGGTGTTTTCAACCAAAGAATCTCGCCATCAATGGCCACTTTTATACGCCCGCGGACAAATCGAGAATGCTTGACCCGCATGTGCTGGAACGGAACATTGATAATGTTTTCCTCCTCACTCAGCCGCCCTAGCGCTCCGCGCATCATTATCCGGAGCATCTCCCATTTCCCCACCGGCTTAAGCATGGTCGCATACAACGTGGGCCGCTCCTCCTCGGCCGGTGATGGAATTCCAACCCGCGCGAGCTGCAAGTCGTTGTTCCCGATGAACAAAGTCTGGGTGCGCAAAGTACGTTCGGAATCCGCGATTTCCACCCGGATCGTCATCTTCCGATGTTCCCGCAACAGAAAGAAAAACCCGCCTACCAAGGCTACCGGACGGCTGCGGCCATACTGCCGCTTCAACAGCTCTCTTTCCTCCAACAAGTCGGGATAGAGGCCTAAACTGGCGTTGACGAGGAATATCTTGTCATTGATTAGACCCAGGGACACCGGCGTCACTCGCCCTTCCACCAGCAGCCGCGCCGAACCCGCGATTTCTTCGGGAATCCCGTGGGTACGGCCAAAGTAATTGAAGGTTCCCTGGGGCAGAACTCCCAAGGGACAACCCTTTTCCCAGGCTAGCTGAGCCACTGCATTCGTCGCCCCGTCACCGCCGGCGGATACCACCGTGCCCCGCTCCCGGACTGCACGATGTACGCAGTCGGCGGCGATCCGCGCGAGATCGGCCGGTTTATGGACAACGGTAATGGAATACTCCTTGCCCGCGTCTCTCAAAATGCGTTCCACGGTCTCCTGCGTGGCGTCAGGATCGTCACGTCCCGACCGGGCGTTCAGGATCACGTGAAACGGCGCCCGGGGGGCGTATCCCGACTCCTTGTTCCGGCCGGAACTTTGCTGCGCGCCTCCACCGCCGGGTAATGCGGTCGTACTACTGTTCAAGGCATCTCTCCCGCCGTATCCGTGCTCGGCAATGCCAGATGGAACGGGTCACCGAAACCTTTCCGAGAGGAAACTGGCCAGATCCTCGCCGTGCTCCTTTTCCTTGACCAGAATCTCCTCAGGCATCCGCCGCGTGGTGGGTCCGAATGGCTCCTGTTCAAGATGCCTTCGGGAGACAGGTTCGGTTCGCCGCCTAATTGCACGATGCGCTGAGCAATCACATCCGCATGCTGCTGCTCTTCAATGGCATGGACCCGAAACTCGTCGTCCGCACCTTTGGCATTGAGGTCAGGGCTCATGGAATAATAGTAGCGCTTGTTCGGCAGAATGCATACCAGTTCCGTGGCCAGCACCTTATTGAACAATCCTACCACGGCGTCCCGATCCGCTGTGTAGCCCGTAGTGAGAACTCCTTGCTTGGCTTATGATCGCGGGCCCCGGCACGCATGGTTTGGAGATTGGTGAGATTTGCTTTGTCGGACATGGCGACTTTTCAAATTAAATCACTGCTTGCAATAAGGGCGCATTAAGGGAGTTTCGAGCGCCCCTCTATACGAAAATATCGACGAAAAGATCATAGCCCCATGTGAAACAACTCTTCCGCGGACTGGGATGAATCCCGATGACAGTGTCGACTCCGCGGTTTCGTCCAACCCCTACTCCTGCGGCAGCCTTGAAACTTAACCTTGATACCTGCACTGCTCTCCATGGCGAGCAGTGGCTAGGTTAGTTATTTAGTCGTCGACATCGTTTTTTAATTCATTCGCTTTATCATCTATCGAGTCCGTGGTTTCGTCTTTCCGATTTTCTGCTTTCTCTTTCAAGCACTCAGTATCACTTTGCAGACATGTTGCTTCTTCCATTCGATTCGTTTTTTGGTCAACGTCACGTTGCATGTCGTTCGTTGTGTCTTGGACTTTCTCCTTTACGGTTTCAGCCGCCAGAAGTGATCCAGGGATTAACCCAATTGCCATCACAACGCTCAAGATTTGTATTCTCATGAAATATTCCTCAATTATCATTATTATCTCCAAACCGGTGAATGCTCATTTTTCAATGAGCATTCAAGATTCACCTGGTTTAGAGTTCGAATGCGTTTCTACGATAAGGCGTGAATTTCAAAATTAATGAATTAGTAGCCGCCGCCATGACGACGCACGAAGTCGTCCACCTTACTGTCTGCATCCGCCTTGGAAAAGCCATATTTTTCTTGAAGCTTGCCGGCGAGCTGCTCAGATTTACCTTCCATTTCGTCAAGTTCATCATCCGTTAAATCGCCCCATTCTTCTTTTACTTTGCCTTTCAGTTGCTTCCACTTTCCTGCAAGTATGTCTTTGTTCATCGTGTTCTCCAATGGACTTTGAAAAAATTACAGTGCTGTACTTTGAAAAAATTACAGCGATTGTCCGCAACCTAACGCGCCATCGCTGGCCGATTTCAACGGCTGCGCAGCCCGACGGCCTGATGCGGAACCTAAAACAACGCGTGTTCCGTTGCTTAGGGAAACCATTTGTTTCCCGACTGAAGTTAAGCAACGAATATGCCTAAATGATCTTGGGAGGTGTGAGTGGAGTGGTTCAATAGATGGGACAACCCGGGAGTTCCGGGCGCGACGATAGGCGCGCTCTGGTGCAGCGCCTTGTTGGACGGAGCCGCTTCGCGGAGAAGAGCCCGGTCTCAGGTAAAAACGGAGTTTGCATCACATCCGTAAGCCGGTGCTCCATTAGGCCGATGCAATCCGACCATCACGATACTTCTTGTTGGGGTCTGGACTCTGGGC
>JBGTCG010000276.1:0-8689 GCA_041748915.1 Methylococcales bacterium | reverse complement strand
TGGCTTCGTTGATTGCAAGTATCTTAGAAAGCTGCCGTCGCCGCATCCGATATCCAGAACCGTCGACCCATCCGGGATCTCGGCGGCAATTAACTGATAGCGTGGCATTAGAGGGGGCAAATCCCCGCTAGCCGTTCGTTTGGTCCAATAATCGTCATAACTGTCAAACTCATCCAGTGGGGACGGTGCGGTAAGAGATTGATACCAACCGAATCGTAAGCTCATATCGAATTACTTAAAGTACATTTTGTTAACAAAATGCGGATTGCAGCTCCAGACATGTTGTATACATCAATGTAGTCGTCCATCGCTTCAAAACTTGTCCATATCGCAATCTGGGCCAACATCTTGGCATCAATCGAATCATTTCACCGATCGTGGCCGCTCATGCTATATCGAGCTCCGCTTCCGCCCACTATGTAAAATCCTGTGAGCATCATACATAAAGGACTGCAGGATGCGTTTTACAAGTTCATGGAATACCCAGGGATCGTCCCGAAGTATAGTTAACATCCCGGAAGAATTTTTGTCTTTAACCGCTTTGACGAAATTCATGTATTTATCTTGTTGGGTTATCCAGTTTATTTTCTTCGTAAAAGCTGATTGGATTTCAGATGAAAACTCAAACGACTGAGCGCCCTCTTCCAATACACCTCTCAGCAAACGAAACCGATCGGGATTGATACTCACCGAACCAGGACAAATTCGATAAAGATACATTGGCTCCGGTATATACCAAATCGGCAAACCAAGCGCCCATATTTTCAGAAAAAACTCCAGGTCCGCGCCATATAAGCGCGAAGAATGCCTGATCTGATGGTCCCGTACGCAAGCCAGCGGAAATATGGGTTTTATAAGAGACCTGGTGGAGGAAATGAGTTGATCGACAGGTACGTTTGCAGCTTTAGCCACGGATGATCCAAAATCATGCTTTTTCCTGACGTTACGCCAAGGCTTCATCCCGAAAGGGTTGTCATGACACTCGACAATATTATCAAATATGAAACTTGGCCCGACTTCCCCGGCTACATCCATCATAACCCGCAACCGGTTCAGCCTCCACGCATCGTCCGCATCAATAAACGCCAGCCACTCACCACGCGCATGATTGATCGCTTTATCACGCGTCCGTCCCTCGCCCAAATTCGACGAATTTTCGATTACGCGAACGCGAGGGTTATCGATCCAGGAAAGTAACTCCCCCGTGGAATCTGACGAGGCATCATTGCAGATTAGTAGTTCAAGATCTGAGTAGGATTGTCGCAATACGGAGTCTATGGCCGCCTGGACGGTGTGCGCCGCGTTGTATACGGGCATGACTACTGAAACCAAGGGGCGTTCTTTCTTCACCATGTTAGCTTGGAATGGTGGGTTGCGCCGCCCCTTTTTAACACAATTGTTACATCATTCCCCATGAATATGCGCTAAGAATTTTATGGCCCCTGCTTCCTTCATAAATGAATGATTCCTGAAAGTCCTCATCTCTCGAATCCATTTGGAACCGTTTCTGACTACGGTTGAAAAACAATCGATCAATGAAGATTTCGTATTCCAGTTGACCAATTCCTGTGAAATACAACACAGTCCGCTTGCCAGGCAAAAATCGGCCATCTTTGCGGCGGTCATGGACGAACTTCGCAAATGCAGATTTCTTTCCAGCACGCCTATTAGTCTCAATAAAGCCCTTAACTTAGGGACTTTAGAGTACTCTATCTGAAAGCCGTAATCGCCCAGGTTGGAATGATGGATAAACGCCACGCCATCCTTGGATAGCTTTTTAGCGATTTCTTTCACGTACTGCTCGATGACTAGATCATCGACATGAACGAGAGAATCAAAGCTGAAAATGAAATCAACCGAACTGTCGGGAGCCATGTCTAATGATTTTCCGTCATTGACATGATAGGAAATATTCTGATCGCTTGAAAACCTTGTTCTGCACGCATCGATACAACTGTCTAATAAGTCGACGATCATCAGTTCATCGGCGTAATCCCGCAAGAAATGCGTCCATCGTCCATGTCCGGGCGCTATTTCAAGGATTCTCCTGGCTGGCAAAAACCGATGAATACGGGGGAGCAACATCGCATACCACTGCATGTCAGGACCACCCCAAGGGGCCGACCATTCGTCACCACGATGCGGCCAATCGTAGGTCTCTCCCCATTTTTTTATATTCTCTTCTATGGAAGGCATATATCGTCGTCAGCGTAGATAAAAATCTTCCCAGGTTCGTTTTCGCCACCATTTCGCTAATAGTTTTCGGCTTTTAAAAAAACTTATCCGCTTAGGAACCATTAACCACTGTACCCATAACGGATCAATGGATCGAATAATTGGATAATCATAGAATGGTTGAACGGGACGCCCACTCTGGTCTACTTCCCTGGCGTACTGGGCTACTCGCGTCCAATAGAACGGTTCCATGAAAAAAGACGCGTGAATACATCCCCAAAGCCCTTGGGCAATGGCTCGACGTCGTGGCTTACTCATCCGGTCTTCCGTCAGTAGCTTCTCATAGGTTCGCGTAAGCATGGAAACAGTTGCTTTCCGAATAGTATTCAAATCCCACGACGTCGAAACTCGGTCGTCGACATGGTGCTGCCACACGCCAACTGTGCAATCGGATTTTCGCCACTGGAATTCCCCGGCTCCACACAAGTCGAGCATCCACTCGACATCCTGACGCACTGCCGTCCTTGGATTCCATCGTGCACTGCGGAGTCGAGATCGATTATAGACATGCGCGGTTGGTTGACACACACGCCCGGGGCCGAGCACTGCGGCACAAAAATCATTCACGTGCGGCTGTTGCAAGACCCCCAAACATTGACCTAAAGGGTCAATCATTTGAACGTTTCCTGAAATCAAGTCAGCTCCGGAGGCTAGAAATAATTCATACTGCTTAATCGCGGCGTCTGGAATCAAATAGTCATCATCATCCAAAAACCGGACAAATTTCCCTCGCGATTCAGAAAGTCCCGCGTTGCGCGCGACGTTTGCGTTCGCGACGGCAACTCGAACGACCCGAACAGACTGATTGTTTTTAAATGGCATTAACGCGACGCGCCAGGATTCGTCCGGTCCGTTTGGAACGACGATGACTTCGACCTCACCGTTATCCATGCCCGATAGGGCACTGGCGACTGCCCGCGGCAGAAAATGGGGCCTGTTTGCAGTTGGTATGACGACGCTGATCAGCGGGCTCATATCATACGTACCGAAGGATTTTCGGACCTACGCAAATTTTGTACATATAAACACTTTTTCGCCCCGCAAAAGTCCATATTGAACTGCATCGGCACCGGAAGCCGTATACTCGCGGACATCAAATCCGGCATGCTTTAAGCGGTCGCGGATATCCCGGCCATAATAGCGAACATGGTCATACTGCCCGAAGTGCTTTTCACGACTTTGGTCGGTGGAAATCGACGGATTCTCGTAGGTGATTTCCCAGCCTTCGATGATCGGCGCCATTATAACCAACCGTCCGTTCTTCCGCAGAATCCGATGCAATTCCGCCAGTGCGGCGCGATCATCGACGTGTTCCAGGACATGTAAACATACCGCTACATCCCAACTCTCGTCCGGTTGTTCGATCCGTTCTATATTCAGTACACAACCCGCGAGACCCGGAACGACGTCCGCTGTGAGGTACTTTCTGGCTACCGCACCGATCAGACGGGACACAACCGCTTCCGGCGCGAAATGCAGCACATCCTGACCCGCGAAAAAGGCCTCGGACTGATTCGCCAACATGAGCAACCTATGCCGCTCCAAGCTACTGCAACCGGGACAGAGGGAACCATAGCGCGGCGGATGCCCGAAAGTATCGAAGCTTCCCTTATAGCCACAACAGGGGCACTGTTTATCCGTTTCAGCGGGCCGGAATATGCGGGTCAGTACGCCGCTGGAATAGCGGATTTTGCGTAGAATATGTTTTGGCATGTCGGTTCAATGATTGAATTGACTCATGCTTGTCCTTCCGTGCGCGTAGCGAGTCCCGCGAACTCCAACACCGCATAAACCCACGAACGGTTTAATTTCCAACTAAATGCAAGATAGGCGGCGGCAGTGACAACTAAACCTGCGCCAAAGCCCAAGAATTCATATTTGAATAGCCACGAAATCATGACGCCACACGAACATGCCATTACCGTGGCAATCAGTGCGGGCCACATTTGATCGAAATACTTCCTAAATCCCGCGCCACAAGCCGGATAAACCAGCAATGACCAAGCTGGGATAAAAATCAATATCTGCAGCGTTAACATGGTCCACGCGAGTCGCTCGATACCTCCGCTTGAAGCACCCAGCCAGAGTACGGGCGGCACCAGTACCAGCAACGCCAAATTCCACCAGAACGCGCGTTTCACGTGTCCGGTCGCATACAACAAGCTACCGACGGGATTGCCCAATGACCGAATCATTCCCCATGCAGCGAACAGGCGAAAATAGAAACCGGCGCCTCCCCACTGCTCGCCGAGTAAGATCGCAACGACTTCATCAGAGAAAATCGCCAGCACTGCATACACCGGAATATTCACCGACGCAGTCATGCGTAATGTTTGCAGATAGACGGACTTCAACGCCGTCGGGTTGCCCTGAACTTTGGCCATGATCGGCAAGCTGACTCGCGTAACCACAGGGTTGATAACGGTATTGGCGACCCTGAGGTTCAGGTCACGTGGTACAGCGTAGATACCGATTACCGAAGGGTCGACGAACAGTCCTCCAATGAAGAGATCGGCTTGCATACGCAAACTGTTGAAAAGGGCATCCGCCAGTCTGTAGGCGCCAAAGCGCAGGAAGGGCAGCGTTTCCCCAAGCCGGAAGTGAAAACCGGGATAACATCCTTTGGAAAGAAGCAGCCAAGCGAACGCCGAGCTGAAAACCGTCGCAGTTAGAAGTGCGGCCACGAATGCATATACACCGCCACCCAGAAGAGCGGTCAGTACGGCTGCTACGAAGCCAGATAGGGCTGCTCCTCCTTCAATCCAGGCCAAGGTGGAAAAACGAAGTTCCTTTTCCGCCAAGGTCCTGAACTGCTGCCCAAGGGCGCCAAAGGGGAAGGACAAACTCAGCGCCAGCATCACCGGGACCAGGGCAGGCTGGTCGTACCAGGCCGCCAACGGCCAGGAAACGAGGGCAAACAGAATCATCAGGAGCATAGCCGCAGCGAGGTTTAGCCAGTACAGCGTGGACAACACGACAGGGCGGGGCATGGGGAAATGGATCAAGGCGCTGCCAAGACCCAACCCCGAAACAAGGCTGGCAATAACCAAAGTTGCACCAATTAGGGCCATCAGGCCAAAGTCTCCGGGAACCAGCAAGCGGGCCAGAATCATAGTCTGCGCGAACTGGAGGATCACCCGAAACAATGCGGACGCAGTTGTCCAGCGGCTGGCTGAAAAAGCAATATTTCGCAGATTCACGGCTTATGCGCGGTCACAAAGTAGCCCGCCGTCTCCCGGTCTTCTGGCCAATAGCGATCAAGCATTGGAGCGATCGTCTGCCCAAGCCACCAAAATGGGATCAGGAATGCACGTACCGTTATTCGCACAGGTCTGGGACCACGAACCAGGCGCGCCAACTGATAGTTCAGCTTAAGAAACCACATCGACCAGAAGCCTGACGTAGGTTCGATCGAGATGTCTTCGAATCCCGCACGATCGAGCATGTATTGAAGCCCATGACAGGTATAACGATAATAGTCCCACGGCTCTTCGTGAATCCACCATTGAAACGGAACAGAGAGCGTGATCTGACCGTTGTGGCGCAGAACGCGATATGCCTCTGCGAGCATCACTGCCGGCTCAGTAAGGTGTTCCATGACTTCGAAAGAGACGACTTGATCAATTGCCTCATCCAAGATGGGAAGCGGATGATGGAGGCTTGCAATGATATCGGCATGCAGCCCATGCAGTGAGTGACTCCAGTCGATTCCAAAGTAGTCGCTCGCAAACTGGCGAATGTCCCGCTCGAAAGGCCGTGTGCCACACCCCAAGTCGAGTACTGACCCTTTTAGTTGATTTAATCGTGGTCGAACTTTATCGTTGACTAGCTTTTTGATAAGCCAATTATGAGTTAACCGATATTCGGTATACATCGGCACAGCTACTTTCTATCGGGCTGGCAACGCCCATAAATGTAGAAATCTGCAAATGACGTGGACAGGTGGTCGCCGTCATAAGGGTACCTATTCGGGACGGCCTTGATGAGTGACCAATCCGGTTGGTGACGAGCGGTCCAGTCTGTGAATTTGCGGTGTCGAACATGAGGGATCAGTACGTCTGAAATGCAGTTGTAGTTCGACGAGTACACAATCACATAACGACGCGCTGCGAAGTACAGTCTAGTCATGTAATCATCGAAAACGCTGTCTTCCACTAAGTGGAAGATTACGTCCAGCGAAATGGTCAATTCTGCTTGCTGACCGTCATACTCATCCAAGACAAAAAATGATTTGGAGGTGTCGCCAGCGAATCTTTCGCGGCATATCCGTACAGCTTCCGAGCTAACGTCGTATCCGACATACTTGTCGTATTTAGCATAACGCAGCTGGTTACCATCACCACATCCGAACTCGATTAAATCGGCAATAGCGTGCGATGAGACGAATCGGTTAACCACCTCAGCTTTAAATTGAGCCAGATGACCATAGGAACCGGCACCCGAATTGCCTCCCGCTACGTAGCGTAAATGCCAGTAATCCTTGGAGGACTTGAATTTGCGCAAGCCAGGTTTTCTAAGCATTCGCTTCGTCGCGGCGCGGAATACTTTCATGGAGCCCACGAATCTCGCTTAGCGCTTAGTTCTCGATTGGTCGAGACGACCGAAGTTGCGTATGAGTCGTAACACGACTCCAAATAGGTTGCACATGCCCGGAGATCGAAATGCGTCTTAACAAATAAGACAGCTTCTTTTGACTTGATATCTGGCTCTCTATCTTCAAGTACCCGTCGTAGCCGCTCCACCAGCCCGGTTGTGTCCCGCTCCGCCACTTGATAACCGGTCCGTCCTTCGATGATACCTTCTTGTGCTCCGCCCTTTGCTGAACTCACGACCGGGACACCACAGGCTTGAGCCTCGAGCAATACTAATCCAAATCCCTCGGCATCACCGTTCGCAGCTGTCACACTAGGCAGGCAAAAGACACGCGCTTCATGCACTTGCGCCAAGACCTGCTCGCTGGACAAAGCCCCCGTAAAGGTAACCGGGATATTGAGTTCGCTCGCCAATCGCTCGGCATCTCCGCGTAAAGGTCCATCGCCCGCCATCACCAGTTCTGCATCCGGCACCTGCTCGCGGACTTGCGCGAAAACCCGAACCATCAACAGGGGCGCCTTTTTCTCCACCATACGGCCAACGAATAGCACACGCTTGCGACGTTGCGCCAAGGGTAGTCCGGATGGCTGGAATCGTTGGGTGTCGACACCGATGTAGGCGACGGCTACCTTGTGACCGGAGATTCCGTATTCGATGGCGCGTTGCCGAACTGCTTCGGAAACAGCGACGAACCCGACGTTCGCCGACTGTGCCATGGATAGTAACCGTCGCGGATAAACGCGTTTGCGCAAACCGCCGTGACCCTTTTCCCACCAGTCGCGATAAATGTTGATGTCGTAACCGTGAAGTGTCACCAGCATAGGTATCCCTGCTGCTTTTACGCTTGGCCAAATCTCGACAGCATCGGTGCCAAAGTGGACATGTACAAGATGCGCGTTATGACGCTGAAAAACCCTTACAGCTTCGGGGTCTGGCCGGTTCATCCAATAACGCATGGATTCCGCCCATTTTTGCCATCTTTTCCGTCCAGTGGCCAAAATTTCCATTTCGATTCCATTTAGCGACAGGCTACCGGGAACCCTTTTTCTTCCGATCAAGATCGGGCGCCATTGCTTGAGCGTTCGCAATTGAGCAAGGACGAAGGTCTGTGAGAGTGGGAGAAGCTGACTGCAATAAATGATGACTTTATTCATTGCGAACAGTCAATAATCATTTCACTCGCTGGACGAATCGCTGGGGTTGTCAGGGAATTTAAGCAGGCCGGGCAGCGCCCGGTGCAATGCCCTGACGATAACGGCATCGAATACGGCGGACAGAATTCCCGCGAATAGCTTGGAATTCGCCGGTTCGCTCCCATAGACAAGCCCATTGCCCAAGAATCATGGTCCGGCGCAGCCGGGATGCGATGCGGGTTTTCGATGTGCTCGGGCGTCGACTAGGGATTTCACAGGGGCTATTCTCGTTTCCGGTGGCAAACAACGCGGGCTGCGATACAGTTGCGGCCAATCGACCCGCAGGCGGTTATATTCATTCCTTCTGAACTATAACCCATGGCGGCGATTTGTACAGCTTGATAATGTACAAAATCAACGGTCTGTGGGGGAACTGCTACCAAGTGCTCCGTCTTCCATTTTCCGGAGTGGCGGAATTCATTGTTGATCGTTACTATAAAGATTGTCCCGGAATGTTTACAAACCTGATGACCGCCCTTGCTTTCGATACATTGAAATTTGCCAAACGCCTTAAAGAGGCCGGATTTACCGAGCAGCAGGCTGAGGCGTTGGCCGCCGCGGAGGCAGAATTTATTGAAAACAATCTTGCCACCAAAAGGGATTTAAAGGAACTTGAAGTCGCTTTGAAGAGGGACATTGAACAGATTCGCTCCGATCTTACCCGTGAC
>JBGTCG010000275.1:0-68632 GCA_041748915.1 Methylococcales bacterium | reverse complement strand
ACCCAGATACGGCCTTAGCTCCTTGTAAATGCTCTTTTTACGGTACTTCGGAATCCAAACAACGTGGTACTTACATTCCCATTTTGTATGATTTAAACTTTCTGGTGTCTTCATCGTGTGTTTCCTCATCTATTGAACTCTGGGCGGTTCACAGGTGGGGAGACTCACGATGATTCCCGGATCTGTCAAACTTTGCGAGTCCCCCGGCAAAGCCGGGGGTTTACCTTTTATTAATTAAATGGCCCTGGCAATGGCCCGAGTTATTGCTATATTAATCAGCCGATTCCCGGCTCGAGATCGTTCTGGATATCTTCGATAGATTCCAAGCCCACGGAAATGCGCACTAATCCTTCTGTGATTCCGGCAGCCTCCTTTTCCTGATCGGACAATCGCCCGTGGGTTGTCGTTGCCGGATGAGTAATCGTAGTTCTAAGATCACCCAGGTTTGCGGTAATTGAAAGCATTGAAGTAGAATCAATCAGGTTCCACGCGGCTTCTCTCCCTCCGTCCAGTTCAAAGCTCAACACGCCACCCGCACCTCTCTGTTGCTCGCAGGCCAGAGCATATTGCGGGTGAGAATGCAGGCCAGGATAATAAACCCGCCTGACATTCGATTGATTTTCGAGCCAATGTGCCAATTGCATTGCATTTTCACAATGGGCTTTCATTCTGACCGGCAACGTTTCAAGTCCCGTTAGAAAAACCCAAGCATTAAAAGGACTCATGCTGGCGCCGCCGGTTCTGAGAAAGGGATAGATCTCCTGTTCAATCAACTTATCGGGTCCAACGATCGCCCCGCCAATGCAGCGCCCCTGACCATCCAAATACTTGGTTGCCGAATGGATCACGATATCCGCGCCAAGCTTCAATGGCTTCTGTAGGACCGGAGTGCAAAATACATTATCAACGACCAATAAACAGTTGTGATCATGCGCCAATTCGGCCAAGGCTCGAATATCGACGATTTCGGTCAGTGGATTCGAAGGTGTTTCCAAGAAGAGAAATCGGGTTTGATCTCTGATTGCTTGCTCCCACGCGCCGAGGTCGGTTAGTTTTACGAAGCTTGTTTCAACGCCGAACTTTGCAAAGTAGTTCTGAAATAATAGAACCGTATTCCCAAAAACGCTACGGGAACAAACGACATGATCATCCATCCTCAATAAACCCATGCCCAGCGACATTATCGCGGCCATCCCGGATGATACTGCTAGGCAGCGCTCACCTTCCTCCATCACCGCAAGTCTTTTTTCGAACGTTCTGACAGTCGGATTGGTAAATCTGGAGTAAATGTTTCCGAGGGACTGTCCGGAGAACCGTGCCGCAGCTTGCGCAGCGCTATCAAACACGTAACTGGAGGTCACGAATATCGGGTCGCGATGCTCCAATTCCTGGGTTCGTACCTGTCCGGTACGGATCGCATGAGTTTCGATGGATTTGTCAGGGCGATCGTATTGGTTCAATGACTTGTCGCTTTAATATGGAAACCAAACTTGCCAAAACAGTGGGCAATTCAATGATTGGCCTTCGATTTTTTTAAACCGTGTTATAAAGGTCGATGGCATATTCATCCTTTTTATGTTTAGACCTCGCCTTATCGTTGCGTTTGTTCTCGAGTTTTGCAAGGTATTCGTCATTGATATCGCCGGTAATATACTCATTACTGAAGCACGAAGTATCGAAATGTTCAATATTCGAATGTTTGTGGCGAACCGTATCGATCAGGTCTTCCAGATCCTGATAAATGATCCAGTCAGCGCCAATCACTTCACGAACCGCTTCTTCACTTCGGCCATGCGCAATCAACTCGTGGGCGGCCGGCATATCGATTCCGTAGACATTCGGGTAACGAACCGGTGGTGACGCGGAAGCCAGATAAACCCGGCGCGCACCGGCATCGCGGGCCAACTGGATAATTTGCCGGGACGTGGTCCCACGCACTATCGAATCATCAACCAGCAGCACATTTTTTTGTCTGAACTCGAGGTCGATTGCATTCAGTTTCTGCCGCACAGAATTTTTTCGGGCTTGTTGGCCTGCCATTATGAAAGTACGGCCAATATATCGATTTTTGATAAATCCTTCGCGGTACTTGACGCCCAAGACATTTGCCAATTGTAATGCCGACGTGCGGCTCGTATCCGGTATCGGAATAACCACGTCAATGTCGTGGTCGGGGCGAGTCCGCAATATCTTGGCGGCGAGTTTTTCACCCATTCGCAATCGTGCTTTATAGACCGAGACACCATCGATAATCGAATCCGGGCGGGCAAAATACACATATTCAAAAATACACGGGCAATGGTCAGTTTTTTCCGCGCACTGGCGACTATGAAATGTTCCGTTTTTCTCGATGAAGATCGCTTCTCCAGGTTGAATATCGCGAATCAGTTTGAAGTCGAGGACATCCAGTGCGACACTTTCTGAAGCGATGATATATTCGCTTTGGGCCATTGAAGACTTCCGTTCGCCGAAGACCAACGGTCGGATTCCGTGCGGATCCCTAAATCCAAGAATACCAAATCCGGTAATCATGGCCACAACCGCATACGCTCCCCGGCACCGCTTATGGACCATCGAAACGGCTCGAAATACATCTTCCACGTTAAGGCGCACTTTCCGCAGACGTTGTAGCTCGTGAGCAAAAACGTTCAACAGAACTTCTGAATCTGAGTCGGTATTGATATGCCGCTGATCGTCGACAAATAATTCGTGTTTCAGAGACTCTGCATTCGTCAAATTACCATTATGGGCCAACGTAATTCCAAACGGCGAATTGACGTAAAACGGCTGGGCTTCGGCGGTATTTTCGCAACCCGCGGTCGGATAACGAACATGCCCAATTCCCATATTTCCAATCAACTGCGCCATGTGTCTCGGATGAAAAACGTCCCGGACCAATCCGCTGCGTTTCCTGAGATAAAGCCGCCCTCCTTCGTAAGTGACAATCCCGGCGGCATCCTGTCCACGATGCTGAAGAACTGTCAACGCTTCATACAGTTCGTTTTTTACGGATTGACCGGAAACTATGCCTACAATGCCACACATGGTTAAACAAACGTAGTAAATATTAACTTTCCCAATTTATGGGGCCGCGTTTCCCGGCGTCAGAATTTGATCGCTAAACCCGTTCTTTGGTCGGCCGGTCCCGGACTGGGCGACCACCGACGAATCAATATCAATAATCTGTTTTTGAAGCGATTCCGAACGAACTCTGCTTTTTTGTCCATATAGCAACCGACCGGAACACAGAAATCAGATTCGATTCACGCCATGAAGACTCCCCTAGCAACGGAGTTAGACCAGCTAGGATCACGATTATTGCAACCAGCAGACCAAACACCCCGGCCCATTCCAAATAGAAGACCCGCGAGACGATCGGATCCCCTCAGACCACTCGAACGAACCAGTTGCCGTAGGACCAGTCCGAGCCAATGTCCCACAGTCAGCGCCAGCAGGAAAAACGCCACGAACGACGCCGCAATCCTGACCGATGCATGCGAAAACATCGCTCCGATATAGATTGACAAATCCTGCCTGAAGCTCGGAGCCACGGAGAATGCGATAATCCAAACGATCAGCGAAACTGCTTCTGCGGCTAATCCCCGAATCAGCCCAATGACTGCAAACCTACCGATTGAACCAATAAATCCGTAATCAATCCAATCCAACTGAAATTACCTTTATCCTCTTCAACGGCCGCTCGACCTAACTGTCTACAGCAGTCCATTTTAGTCGCTTTCTGATATTAAATTCGGCCATTGAGCGTACTTACCCAAAGATGCACACTCACACCCCCTTCCCCGCATCGTATTTCGGAACACTCATGCCGTTCGTAAACCGCAATTTAGATTTTATTTTCGTTCCGCCGCAGACCTCGGCCAATCCACTTAGAACATCTCACGAAAAATAACATCGGATTAAGGCATTTCTATTCACTACTTAATTTTCGGCCTGCAACGACTTTCGGTAGAAATGTAGATCAGATTCTACCAAATTAGCCCCCCATACACTACTACTGCCATGTCTCCGAATAACCTAACGAGATCGGTCACTCGTTCGGTAGTACAATGGCATTGAGCTTAAATTTCCTTGCAATTTTTTCGCGCTGCGTCCGCGCTCGTTGCGGATCGAGTTCTGGACCGACCCGAACCCGAAACAGTGGCGCGCCGTTCTTCTTTCCAGCCTCCACATAAGCGGGAAATCCTGCTTTCCGTAACTGATCCCGCAGTTGATCCGCATTTCCTACCTTGTTGAAGCTCCCGACCTGGATAACCCAGGCTGTCAGCGTTTTTTGACTTTCCTGGTGGGGTTTCGTCGCCTCGGTCGATAAATTTTGGGCAGGCGCAGGGGGAGATGCCCGCGGCAATACGGACTCAACATTCACCGGCTGTTCAGGCGTTTCCGGCTGACTCTGTTCGATGCTGGGAGGGACAACCGGAATTTCAAAGTCCTGGGCATCCAGCCTATTTCCGGAACCGTCAAACAACATCGGAACCAGGATCACGGCTAATGCGGATAGAACCGTCGCGCCGACCAAACGCTGTTTCAAGACCGGATCCATTATTTGTTCAACGGGCTGAACCGCAAATGAAATCGATTACGTTTGCAAAGCCGCCGAAACCAATTCGGGGCGCCGGAAACGATTCTCATTTTTTAAGAATTCGGCAACCAGAAAAAATGAACCGAATACCACGACCAGGTCGTTGCCGCTGGTTATCCGCGCGGCTCCATTAAATGCCTCTTCGGGACAGGAAAATCCAGTCGTTATATTCTCGATGCAACTGACCGAAAAAATTTCCACGATCTCCTGTTCGGACGCGCAGCGAGGCGTCGACAATGGTGCGAATAACCAATGCGATACCCTGGGTTTAAGATTTTCAACGACTCCGCGGATATCCTTGTCCCCCATGATCGAAAACACAGCAATTATGCGTCGCTGATCAAAATTTTTTTGAATAAATCTGGCCAGAGTGCCCGCCGCTTGTGGATTATGCGCGACATCGAGCAATACTGACGGTGCGCCGGGTATGAATTGAAAACGACCGGGAAGAGATACCGATTTCAAGCCCGTACAAACCGCCTGTCGTGATACCGGACAACGCTCTCGGACTAATTTAAGAATTTGTAATACCGAAGCAGCATTTTGAAATTGATGGTCGCCAGGTAACGCGGGAAACGGCAATTCGTTTAACGTGATATCTCCGGAAACCCAGTTCCAGTCAGAACCATTCAATCGATAATAAAAGTCCCGGCCGAATCGGTACAACGGAATATTGTGCTTTTCCGTATAGCGCAGAATCGAGTCTGGCGGATTGATTTCCCCAACCACTGCGCCTACACCGGGACGAAAAACTCCGGCTTTTTCGAGGCCGATCGCTTCCCTGGACTCTCCCAGCCAGTCAACGTGGTCAATCTCGATACACGTCACCAGCATTGAATCCGCATCGATAATATTCACCGCGTCCAGACGACCCCCCAAACCCACCTCCAACAGTTGAACATCGACGTCGGAACGTACGAATAGGTCAAGTGCCGCAAGGGTTCCGAACTCGAAATAGGTCAGGGATGTCGCGCCACGCGCCCGATCGATCCGTTCAAATGCATCACAAATCGCAGCATCGCCAACCGGTTCGCCATCAATTTGGATTCGTTCGTTATAACGTAATAAATGCGGCGAAGTATAGGCTCCTACATGATAGCCCTCAGCCCGTAGAATCGCCGACAAAAAAGCGATGCAGGATCCCTTACCGTTGGTTCCTGCAACGGTAATGGTCAGTGGCTTACTGGACGCGGAATCCAGGCCGAGGTAGACCGACCGGACTCGCGACAACCCCAAATCGATCGAGCGCGGGTGGAATGATTCCTGCCATGCCAGCCATTTGCTCAATGTTTCAAATCGCATCAGAAAGCATCACAGAATCAACCGGAAATTTACAATGGCGCACGTGGCGATAAACAATATCCAACTGCAAAATAATTTGCGAGGAATCAGCTGCCGACTTCCATCGGACTTAAATCGGCAGTAACTGGTGCGGTGTCAGCCGAATTCGCCACAGGTAATAAAATACCGATCAATTCATGGATTCGGTCACGCATTTCCCGCCGATCGATAATCATGTCAATTGTGCCGTGTTCCTGAAGAAATTCGCTGCGCTGGAAACCGTCGGGTAATTTTTCCCGAACGGTTTGTTCGATAACCCGCGGGCCGGCGAAACCAATTAGCGCATTTGGTTCGGCGATGTTAATATCCCCGAGCATCGCCAGGCTGGCGGAGACGCCACCCATGGTTGGGTCGGTCATTACTGGAAGGAACGGAATACCCGCATCCGATAATCGGGCCAGAACCGCGCTGGTCTTCGCCATTTGAAACAGGGAGATCAGCGATTCCTGCATCCGCGCCCCGCCACTTGCTGTAAAGACGATATAAGGAATGCCGCGTTGCAAACTCATGGTCGCTCCACGCACAAATTTCTCGCCAACAACCGATCCCATTGAACCGCCCATAAATTCGAAATTAAATGCCGCAGCGACAATCGGACGCCGTTTTAGGCTGCCTTCAATTACAATCATGGCATCCTTCTCGTTGGTTTGTTTCTGCGCCTGAACGATGCGGTCCTTATATTTCTTGGTGTCCTTGAATCTGAGCGGATCCTTGGGCTTCATATCCTCACCGATCTCCTGGCGGTTTTCAGTATCGAGAAACAGGTGTAACCGCTTGCGTCCGCTGATCCGCATATGATGCCCGCACTTTGGACACACCTCGAAATTCCGCTCAAGCTCGGCCTTGTACAAAATCGCATCACAGGCACTGCATTTGTTCCACAGACCCTCGGGAACCGCGCCCTTACTGGCGCCGTTGGTCCGGATTTTTGAAGGAACCAGTTTTTGAAACCAACTCATAGGCTTTTAGTCATTTGTCCAATGCGGCCCGCATCGATTGTGTAAGCTCAGTAATTTGCCGTTGAATCTCTGCTTTCGGCTGATCCAGTGCGGATTCGATGCGGCTGATTATCGCGCTGCCAACCACCACCGCATCCGCCAGCTGCGCGATGGATGCCGCTGTATGGGCATCCTTGATCCCAAAACCGACGCCGATCGGCAAGCGGGTGTTGGCGCGGATCTGCCGAATTTTCTTACCCACGTCAGACAGGTCCAGATGTGACGCGCCGGTTACTCCTTTCAATGAAACATAATACAAAAATCCGCGACCGATCTCATCAAGCTTTTTAATTCGCTCGCTCGAAGTATTCGGCGCCAGCAGAAAGATTGGTGCGATCTCGGCTTCCCTTAATAAACCGGCCAGTTCCTGGGCTTCTTCAAGCGGCATGTCCACCGTCAGTGCGCCGTCAACGCCCGCGGATTGGGAGGCTTCCACGAAATGACGGTATCCCATGCATTCCACGGGATTCAAGTATCCCATCAAAATGACGGGCGTCTCCTGATCCTTTACCCGGAACTGCCGAACAAATTCGATCACCTGTTTTAAATTGACCTTGTTTGCCAACGCGCGTTCGCTGGCTCGTTGAATGACAGGTCCATCCGCCATCGGATCGGAAAACGGCACCCCGAGCTCGATCAGGTCCGCTCCAGCCGCTACGAGACCGTGCATCGCATTGACGGTAAATTCAGGAACTGGGTCACCGGCCGTAATAAACGGGATCAACGCCTTTCGACCGGATTTCACGAGTCCTGAGAATTTACGGTCGATTCGATTCATAATGAAATACCCTCGATTCGCGCCACCGTAGGCATATCTTTATCCCCGCGGCCGGACAGGTTGACCAGTAAGGACTGGTCGCGGCTCATCCGGGGAGCCAGTTTCATCGCATAAGCCAAGGCATGACTGGACTCGAGCGCCGGAATGATGCCTTCCGACCGCGTTAACGCATGGAAACCTTCCAGCGCCTCCCGATCGGTAATACTGACATAGGTCGCCCGGCCGATATCCTTCAACCAGGCATGCTCGGGCCCGACGCCGGGATAATCCAACCCGGCCGAAATCGAATGGGTTTCGATGATTTCACCATCCTCGTCTTCCATCAAATACGTCCGGTTGCCATGCAGCACCCCGGGCCGGCCCGCGCAAAGAGGCGCCGAATGGCGACCCGTTTCGATCCCGTCTCCGGCCGCTTCAACCCCGAACAACCGGACCGAAGAATCTTTCAGGAAAGGGTGGAACAAGCCGATCGCGTTCGATCCGCCGCCCACGCAAGCGATCAGTGCGTCAGGCAGCCGGCCGGTCATTTCCATCATCTGCTGGCGCGCTTCCCGGCCGATTATAGTCTGGAAATCACGCACCATGGCCGGATACGGATGAGGTCCGGCTACGGTGCCGATGATGTAAAAGGTGTTGTCGACGTTGGTCACCCAGTCCCGCAGGGCTTCGTTCAGCGCATCCTTCAATGTTTTCGAACCGGCATGGACCGGAACTACGGTCGCGCCCAGGAGTTTCATGCGAAATACATTCGGCGACTGGCGCTGGATATCCTCCGCGCCCATGTACACGACGCATTCCAGCCCCATCCGCGCAGCCACGGTCGCAGTTGCGACGCCGTGTTGTCCGGCCCCGGTTTCGGCGATAATCCGTTGTTTGCCCATTCTTTTCGCAAGCAACGCCTGACCGACGGTATTATTGATTTTGTGGGCTCCGGTATGATTCAAATCTTCGCGCTTGAGAAAAATTTGCGCGCCGCCGATTTCCCGGCTCCAACGCTCGCAATGATAAACCGGAGACGGACGGCCGACATAATGCTTAAGGTCGGCATCCAGTTCGGCCGTGAATACCGGATCCGCGCGATAGCGTTGATACGCCTCGGTAAGTTCCTGAATCGGGGCGATCAGGGTTTCCGCAACGAATACTCCTCCATAAGGACCAAAGTGGCCGCGCGAATCGGGCACGTCAAATATAATCGTTTCCGTACTCATTTTTTCTACAATCAAAACGGTGGACCTCTTTAAGAAATGCACCCATTCTATCGCGATCCTTGATCCCCTTGCCAATCTCGACACCGCTGCTTACGTCGAGCGCATAGGGACGGGTCCGCGCCAGCGCTTTGCTGACATTTTCCACATTCAAACCACCCGCGAGTATGATTGGCATCCGGCAGTGCCGCGGGATCTGCGTCCAATCGAATTGCAATCCCGTTCCGCCTTTCTGCTCGGGATGCCAGGCATCCAGCAATAAGCCGCGCGCGGCGCGGTACCGCCGCTCAATATCGCCGAGATCAACGTGCCTGTCCATCCGGATCGCCTTGATATAAGGAACGGAAAACGAACTGCAAAACTCAGGAGACTCCTCTCCATGAAACTGTAACAAATCCACGGCCACGCTATCGATCACTTCACGAATCCGCTCAGGCCGCTCGTCAACAAACAGAGCCACCACGGAAACGAACGGCGGCAAACCCGTGACTATCTCCCGTGCGACATCCACCGAAACGGCGCGTGGACTGGGCGGGTAAAACACCAATCCAATCGCGTCAGCCCCGAGCTTCGCCGCGCACAGTGCATCTACCGTTCGGGTTAAACCACAGATTTTAACCCGCGTACGTTTAAAATCGTTACTATTGTTCATTAGCGCTGCGAGGTCGAAATTCTCTGGATATCGCCGTTCAGATTACTTGACTTGGTGTAGAACGAGCAGTTTAGAATGCAGGTCGGACCGTTATCTAATCTTCTGATATCGTCGTTCACCTTCCGGCAGAATATCAAACATCGGGTGCCTGGGCAGCCGGAAATTTTCCGGATAGTAAATACCGGCCAGATAAAGTCCATCCGGCGGGGCTGTCACGCCCGCCTGTTTGCGGTCCTTCGCCCTTAACACCTGTTCGGTCCACCCGGGTGGTTTTTTTCCGGCTCCAATCTCGATTAAGATCCCCGCGATATTACGGACCATGTGATACAGAAATGCATTACCGACAACATCAATTACAATCCGTTCGTCTTCTCTCCGGATACCGATATGGTAAAGGCGTCTGCACGGGCTGTTGGACTGACAGGCTTGAGCTCTGAACGAAGTAAAATCATGTTCGCCGATGAACACTCGCGATGCCTGAATCATCGACTCCACATTCAGGGGTTGATGGCACCAGGTCATCAGTCCGTGATAAAGGGCCGAATACACCGGCCGATTCAGGATCACATAGCGGTAATAACGCGCGATCGCGCTGGAGCGGGCATGAAAATTCCGCTCCACTGGACGCGCCCACACAATTCGAATACTCGGGGGTAAGCGGCTGTTGCCACCCATAATCCACGAATGCACCGCCCGCTCCGCCCGGGCTTCGAAGTGTACCACCTGGCCAAGGGCATGAACACCGGCATCGGTCCGTCCGGCGCAAACTGCAGAAACCGGCTCGTCAGCGACAAAGGAAAGCGCATTCTCCAGTGTCTTCTGCACGGAACGGCAATTCGGCTGCCATTGCCATCCGCAAAAATCCCGGCCGTCATATTCAAGTCCGAGCACAACCTTCATCATTCAGGAAAGACCACCCGAACGTAATCTGACGGAAACGGGAAAAATCCTCGGATCCAAACCGGAGTCAGATAATAAATACGTTTATTAATTCCCGCTCCAAATCCGTGACCGGGTAACAGGGTACGATTGTTGTCGGAACACTTTATAATATCACTCTATTCATCACGCGGAATAATTCAATCGCACGCAGTTTTGCCCAAGCCGATCTTGCAGGCGATTTAGTAATTCATCGGTCGGACGCACTTTCCAGGGATCACCGAACTGGATTCGTGTCTTTGCCTCGTCTGTATAATACTCGATACATACCGGACACTTGCCGCCGCGAAACGGATTGATTACCCGCATCAGGTCGTTTACGAAGTTCGTATCCATAGGTCCGGGAGGTGTAATTCCATCGCATCGCCATTGAATCAGCAGATTGCTCGCGAAGGCTTCACGCGCCTGTTCCAGGCTATAGAGGCTTTCAACGGTCAGTCGGGGCGAACCGGAAAAATCGTCGATATTCAACGTTCCTTCCGCGACCAGAATGACATCTTTGGAAAGAAGCTCCCGGCCATTAGCATAGACTTCGCTGAAAACCGCGATCTCGATTCTTCCGCTGCGGTCGTCCAGCGTCGCAAAAGCCATTTTTTTGCCGTGCTTCGATTCTCGCGTGCGAAAATCCATGATCAGCCCCGCAATTCGGATCCGGCCCCGATCGGTCCATCGGTTTGGATCGGAAAGTAACGCGCCGATGCGGCCGCTCGTAAACGACGACAGTTCGTTTTCATAGCGGGTAATCGGGTGGCCGCTCAGATAAAGCCCGAGGGTAGCTTTCTCGTCACTGAGCATCCGGCTTTCCGTCCAGGGTTCGTTGTCATCGGGATCCGCATTTTCCGCTGTGTCGAATTGCCGTATCGAGCCCAGTCCAAACAGGTCACCCTGTCCGGACTGCTCCATGCGTCCCTGCTGCTCTGCCATTTTCATGGCTGTCGGGAGACGCCTTAAATAATGCGCCCGGTTCTTGTCGAGCGAATCCATCGCGCCCGAGCGAATGAATGCTTCCACGATCCTTTTATTTACTTTATTTGGATCCAGACGTCTGCAAAAATCGAAAAGATCGCGGTATTGGCCGCCGGAGTTTCGTTCGTGCATAATGGCTTCGATGGCGCTTTCACCGACTCCCTTGATCGCGCCCAGGCCATAAAGAATCGTTCGTTCGCCGGGTACCGAAAACCGGCATTCGGATCGATTGATGTCCGGGGGAAGGATCTCCAGCTTCATGGACCGGCATTCTTCGATCAAAATTACGATCTTATCGGTGTTATCCATATCGGACGAAAGCACGGCGGCCATGAATTCGGCGGGATAATGGGCCTTCAGCCAGGCGGTTTGATAGGCGACCAATGCGTAGGCGGCTGAGTGTGATTTGTTGAAGCCATAGCCCGCAAATTTTTCCATCAGGTCGAAAATATAGTTGGCTGTGAACTCTTCTATTCCGTTACTAACCGCTCCCGTAGTAAAAATTTCCCGCTGTTTCGCCATTTCCTCGGGCTTTTTTTTGCCCATCGCACGGCGCAAGAGATCCGCGCCACCCAGGGTATAACCGGCCAGGCTCCGGGCGATTTCCATCACCTGTTCCTGATAGAGGACCACGCCGTTGGTTGGCTTCAGGATCGGCTCGAGCCAGGGATGTGCATATTCGGAGGTTTGGCGGCCATGCTTGACATTGATGTAATCGTCGACCATTCCGGACTGGAGCGGACCTGGCCGGAACAGGGCGACCAGCGCAATGATATCCTCGAAACAATCTGGCTGAAGGCGCCGGATCAAGTCTTTCATTCCCCGCGATTCAAGCTGAAAGACTGCGGTAGTCGAGCATCCCTTCAACAATTGGTAACTGGCCGGATCATCCCGCGGGATCTGACCGATATCGATCGGTGTTTTTGCTGCGGAGCGCAAGCGGGCATTAATCGCGCCGACCGCCCAATCGATGATGGTCAGCGTTCTGAGCCCGAGGAAATCGAACTTCACGAGCCCGATGGATTCCACGTCGTCCTTATCGAATTGCGTAACCAGATTGGCGCCGCCCTGCTCACAGTACAACGGAGTAAATTCGATTAAGCGGGAAGGGGCAATCACGACTCCGCCCGCGTGTTTACCGGCGTTCCGCGAAATCCCTTCCAGCGACCGCGCGAGGTCGATCAACTCCCGGGTGTCTTCATCATCCTGATATTTTTGCCCAAGTTCTTCGCTGCCCGACAGCGCTTTGTCAAGCGTCATTCCCAATTCGAATGGAATCAGCTTGGCGAGGTAATCGACAAAGCCATAGGAATAACCGAGGACCCGGCCGACATCACGAACCACCGCGCGAGCCGCCATACTTCCATAGGTAATAATCTGCGACACCCGTTCCCGCCCATATTTTTCGGCTACGTATTCGATCACCCGATCCCGTCCTTCCATACAAAAATCGACATCGAAATCGGGCATGGACACGCGCTCCGGATTTAAAAACCGCTCGAAAAGAAGGTCGAATTCGATCGGGTCCAGATCCGTAATCCCGAGCGCATAGGCGACCAAAGAGCCTGCTCCGGACCCGCGTCCCGGGCCAACCGGAACCGCGTTTTTCTTTGCCCATTGAATAAAATCAGCCACAATCAGGAAGTAGCCCGGGAAGCCCATCTGCAGAATGACGTCAATTTCACGCTGTAAACGCGTCTGATAAATCTCCCGGTTTTCCTGCTCCGAAGCGGCGCCAATCGGCGGATGTACGTCCAAGCGGTCGCATAGCCCCTGCCTGGCCAGTCGAATGAAATAGTTCTCCGCGCTGATACCGGCCGGAACCGGAAAATCAGGCAGGTACTTTTTTCCGAGTTCCAGGCCAAGGCTACAGCGGCGCGCAATCTCGACCGAGTTGCTCAATGCTTCCGGAATATCGGAAAAGAGTTCGGTCATCTCGTCCTGGCTTCTGAAATACTGCCATTCGCTGTATTCCCGTGGCCTTCTCGGATCGTCGAGTACCCGCCCTTGATGGATGCAGACCCTCGCCTCGTGGGCACGAAAATCGTCACGATTCAAAAAGCGAACGTCGTTGGTCGCCACCACCGGACTGGCGAATTTCAAAGCGAGTTCGATCGCTTTATGGATATATTGTTCTTCGTCGGCCCGTTCGGTGCGCTGCAGCTCGATATAAAAGCGATTGTCGAAGATATCCAGCCAGGTTTCGAGGGAAGCCTCGGCATCCGCGGGCCTGGAGCCCAATAAACTATTTCCGATTTCACCGGCGCTTCCCCCGGAAAGCGCGATCAAACCGCCGTTATGCTGTCTGATCCAATCCACCGAAAGCATCGGTACGCCCTGGTGCTGTCCTTCCAGGTAGGCCTTCGAGATTAATTCGGTTAACGCCAGATATCCGGAACGGTTCTGGCATAGCAAGGTCATTTTGAATGAAGCACCCGGATTCCGCGGGTTAAAAACCAAAACATCACTTCCCACGATCGGCTTGATACCTTTTGACAACGCGGCCCGGTAAAACTTGACCATGCCGAATAGGTTGGACTGATCGGTTATGCCGACCGCAGGCATTCCGAACTCTTTCACTTTGTTCACCAGCGCTTTGATGCGTACAATCCCGTCGACCAGCGAATATTCGGAATGGACGCGCAGGTGAATGAAACGCGGTTCCTTCATGGAAACTTCGATGGCATCACCAAAGATTATCATAACCGGGAACTGCGTCCCCGGATCCACTCATCGGCAAACCTCCGGCCGGTAGCAGATCCCTGACCGGACCGAAACTGCGGCGGTGAAAGCGGGTCGAGCCCAAGGCCCGAAGACCGTCGAGGTGTTCTGGGGTCGCATATCCTTTATTGTTGTTGAAACCATATCCCGGACAGATCCGATCGAGAAGCAGCATTTCGTTATCCCGGTAGACTTTGGCGAGTATCGATGCGGCGGAAATTTCGGCGACTGAACGGTCTCCGTGAACCACCGCCTCGCCGGCGAAGCCAATATCCGGAAAATAATTGCCGTCCACTCGTACCCATACCGACGGGACGCCGGCAAGGGAGCATCGGATCGCTCTGGCCATCGCGAGCAGTGAAGCCCGAAGGATATTGAATCGATCGATCTCGCTGGGCTCCGCCCTGCCAAAAGCCCAGTACAATGATTTCTCGCGGATTTCGACGGCAAGTTGAGATCGCCGCGCCGCTGAAAGAGACTTGGAATCAGCCAAGCCGTTTACCGGTTTTGCGGGGTTCAGTACCACTGCAGACGCGACGACCGGACCCGCGAGACATCCCCGCCCGACTTCGTCGACACCCGCGATTAGACAATGAATCACGGATCAATACGCAAATACATTGGTTAAGGAGATTACGTCTTATACGCCTCGCGCAAATAAAACCACCCGTTGAACGACCGCCCCCTGACCGCCTGGGAATTCTAAATGACGCCCTTTAAACTTGTATTCATCCCACATCAAATTTCAGCGCTTCCCTACGTGTGCGCCGAGAATCGAAGGACGATGCCAAGGCAGTAGACATTTTATCGTCGTTCGTCCGGTTGCCGCAACCTATCCGACGATGCCGCATCATCGCAAAATGCCCCGTCCGGATTTTTGGATAAATTCCGCCAGACAGCCGATTTCGGGTGTATCCGCAGTCATCGCTTCGAGAACTTGGGTCGCTTCTTCTAAACGGAGTCCGGCTTTATAAATGGTTTTATACGCTCTCCGGATTTCCCGGATCGCCTCGGCTTTGAAGCCCATCCGCTCGAGTCCGACCGAATTAATTCCGTAGGGTTTGGTTGGCCTGCCTCCGACCATCACATAGGGTGGAACATCCCTGGATATGGAACTGCCCATCGCGGAAAAACTGTATTTCCCAATGCGACTGAACTGATGGACCAACGTAAACCCGCCCAAAATCGCAAAGTCATCCAAGTACACATGGCCTGCCAGCGACGCGCCATTCGCCATCACGACATTATTTCCGATTACACAATCATGCGCGACATGGACATAAGCCATCAACAGGTTGTGGCTTCCAACACGGGTAATGCCTTTATCCTGTCTGGTACCACGGTGGATCGTGCAGTATTCCCGGATGATATTACCGTCCCCAATTTCGAGATAGGTTACTTCTTGCCGATATTTTTTGTCCTGCGGATCCTCCCCGACCGATGCAAACTGATAGATTCGGTTCGACTCGCCGATCGCGCTCGGTCCGCGGATAACGACGTGCGGTCCGATCGTAGTGCCATGCCCGATCCGGACATCGGCATCAATTACGGTGTAAGGCCCGACGCATACCCCTTCCGCGAGGTCTGCTTTTTGATCGATAACTGCCGTCGGATGAATCAAGATTCGGGCTCCGCGGCGGCACACATGATTTCAGCGCTCGCCACAAACTCCCCATCGACTTCGGCTCGACAAGCAAACGCCCAGATATTACGCTTGTGCCTCAAATAGACAGCTTCCAGCATTAGCTGGTCGCCCGGTATAACGGGCCGTTTAAAGCGCGCCTTATCGAGTCCCACGAGATAGTAGGTCATGCCCTTGCCCAGAACGTCGGGCAAACTTTCAGAGGCTAACAAACCCGTTGCCTGTGCAAGCGCCTCCATGATCAGCACTCCAGGCATAATCGGCTGCCGCGGGAAATGGCCCTGGAAATAAGGTTCGTTATGGGTAACATTCTTTATCGCGAGCAACCGCTTCCCAGGTTCGCATTCCACAACCCGATCGACCATCAAAAAAGGGTACCGGTGCGGCAAATAGTCCCTTATCTTCTGTATGTCAATCATATCCTTCCTATATTTGTTTACATGATAGGATTCATGAACCCAATGACCGACTCGACGATCAATATTTCTTCAGGATTTCCTGGACTTTTGCCGTCACGTCGACCGCGTCACTGACATAGCCGACTCCGCCAGTGAGGACCAGGTCATATCCGCCCTCTTTCGCCATTTCATTAATCGCCTGGCCAATCTGTTTATTCAGACCAACAGCAATCTCATTGCGGCGAATATTAAAGTCTTCCAGCAATTCATTCTCGGTCCGTTTTAGTTCCCGCGCTTTCTTTACGATATCGTTTTGCAATTTATTCCGTTCCGTCTCGCTCATCACCGCAGCATCCCGGTTTAGTTTGTCTTGCATTCGCTGAATATCGTCCCTCGATGCGTTGAGCCGATTCTTCCGCGGGGAAAATTCGCTTTCCATTTCTTTTTCAGCGTGTTCCGCCTGCCGTGATTCTGCAAGCACCCGAGCGTAATCGATATATCCAATTTTCAATTCGGCCATTGCGGCGGAAGTCGATAACAATGTACCAATCAGCGGGTAAATCAGGTATTTTTTTAACATCGTCTCAACTCCAAACTAATGTAATAAAGTTTTTCAATTTACACCAAAGCAGGAACATTTCGCAGCGACTCTGCGCGCAAGCGCCATAGACGACGTTCGGGGTCGCGATTCGTCAAAAGCCCGAACCGAATGAAAACTGGAACCGTTGGATTCGATCGCCCGTTTCTTGACCAAAGGGTTCGGCGACACTCACTTTGAGGGCTCCGAACGGCGATAGCCATTCGACTGCGAGTCCTGCAGAGAATCTGAGGCCACTCAATGAAATGCTATTAGCAAAAACGTTACCTGCATCAACAAATCCGGAAAGACGAACCGATTTCAGTTCACCTGCGAATGGTATCGGGAAATACAATTCGGCGCTGCCAACCAACTTGGTGTTTCCACCGAAAGGATCTCGGTTGGAATCTCTTGGGCCCAGCGTATTATCCTGGAATCCCCGGACGGATTGAACACCACCGGCGAAATAATTCTCGAAAAACGGTAACCCGTTAGTTCTTCCATAGCCGTCACCGTAACCCAGATCACCGCTCAATGCCAACGTGAAGTCACTCGAAATCGGAAAAAAATATTTTAAGCGGTAGCTAATCTTGTAATACTCCAGGTTCAGTCCGGGAATGGTCGCCAACGCCTGCAAGGATTGAATTCCGCCTTCGGTCGCAAAAATGGCCTTGTCTCTCGAATCGTGCGACCACCCGATCGAAATCGGAAAGGATGTAAAGCTATCGCCGTTTTGGTCTACGAATCCAATCGTGTCGCCACAAAAAGGATTCCGAGTTCCGTCCGGGAAGCTGCTTTTGATTTGGCAAGGTGTATTGATGAAGGTGTTGATCTTGGTGAATCTAAAGTCCAGATTCATGCTTAACCGGTCAAATTCGTTGAGCGGGACTCCCAAATTGACACCCGAGCGAAACTCATCCGTAGCATAACGCGACACGTTGGCCTGTGTGCCGTTGGTCGCGATGTAGCTGACGTCGTAACCGAGGCTGATTCCGTCCAAAGTAAAATATGGATTCAAATAGCCAACCCGATAAATCGTCGTGACATTGCTATTGTTAAAGGTAAAATTAATCCGTTTACCGGTCCCCAAGACATTTTCCTGAGTCACGCTGGCATTGAAAATCAAGCCCTGGGTCTGGGAAAATCCTACCCCTGCGGAAAGGTTGCCGGCCGATTTTTCCTCGACCGAATATTCCACATCGATCTGATCCGAGGTCCCCGGAACCGCTGGGGTTTCAACATTCACTTGCTCAAAATATCCAAGCCGTTCCAATCGCGTTTTCGAACGTTCTATTTTGGCGGTCGACGACCACGCGGATTCCATCTGTCGAAGTTCCCGCCTGATGACTTCATCGCGGGTTTTGGTGTTTCCCTTGATATTGATTCGGCGCACATAGACCCGCTTGCCAGGATCGACGAAAAAGGTCAGATCAACAGTCCGGTTTTCGGCATCGATATCAGGCACCATGTTGACATTCGCGAAAGCATAACCGTCGTCACCGAGTCTTTCGCTGATCGCCTTGGAAGTCTCGGTAGCGAGTTTTCTGGAAAAGATATCGCCCGGATTGGTTTGCACCAACGGAATCAACTCGTCGGGATCGACAACCAGATTCCCGGCAAGCCGGACTTCATCCAGCGTAAACACCGGACCTTCCTTGATATTCACGGTAATATAAATTTCCTTCTTGTCCGGCGTAATGGAAACCTGAGTCGATTCGATCGTGAAATTGATATGACCCCGGTCCAGATAATAGGAGCGTAGCCGCTCGAGGTCCGCCGAAAGTTTCTGTTTCGAATATTGATCGTTCTTCGTATAAAAAGACAGTAAATCCGATGTACTCAACTCGAACTCCTTGAGCAATTCGTCCTCCTCGAAGACCTGATTTCCGACAATGTTGATCTGCTGAATTCTCGCAACCGTACCCTCGGAGATGTTGATCTCGATGGCCACCCGGTTTCTGGATAACTGCGTCACCGAGGATTGAATCTTAACGCCGTATTTGCCGCGGCTAAAATACTGGCGCTGCAATTCTTGTTCAACTTTATCCAGGGTCTGTCGATTGAAAACCTGTCCTTCCTTCAAACCGATATCCTTTAAAGCATTCAATAAATCTTCCGATTTCAGATCCTTGTTCCCTTTGAGTTCAATACTGGCGATAGCGGGCCGTTCGGATACAGTAACAATCAGCACATTCCCCACACGGCTTAATTGAATGTCTTTGAAAAAACCGGTCTTAAATAATGCGCGAATGGCGTCCGCCGAACGGTTCAGATCGAAACGTTCTCCGACCTGTACCGGCAGATAGTTGAAAACGGTGCCTTCTGAAATTCGCTGCAAGCCCTCAACGCGAATATCCTCGACGATAAAACTTTCCACCGCCATCGCTTGCCGTAGAAAAAATAACAGCAATATCAGGACTAGTTTCTTTTTATAGACGAAAACCATTGGTGAGCCGGCAACTTTTAGGCGCAGAATCCGCCGGGAGTATAGGGAAATAACTTTCCCCACTCAACCTCAAATTGCTTACCAGCAATCTGGGGTAACGCAGCATTGAAATTATGAAGATTCAATCCGGCTGAATGCCGTCGCCTTGGGTTTTCGCGATCGATTCGCCGACCATCCGATCTGGTGATCCGGGCAAAGTTTAGGCCTGGTTAACCGGACTGCTTTTCGATCAACCGCAAGCATGATGAACCGGAAATGTGCTGACGAATCCGAGCCGGAATAACTGTCGGCAAAGCAGTCAGAAAAAATCAGGAATCCAGGTCTTGTTCAACCCTGTCCAGGCTGATATGCCGGATGTCCTTGCCTTTTACCTGGTAGATCACGTACTCACAGATATTGCGGCAACGATCGCCAACGCGTTCCAGAGCCCTCGCAGCCCACATGATATCCAGCGAAACCGGAATCATGCGCGGGCTCTCCATCAAATAGGTCATTTGCTGCCGCATGATACTGTCGTACTCGCGGTCGACCTTCTTATCTTCATGGGCAACCGCCAGTGCAAGCTTCACGTCGAGGCGCGCGAAGGCGTCCAATGCTTCACCGAGCATCTCCAGAACATGCTGTCCGAAATGTTCGAATTCGGTAAACTGCTTCTGCTTTACGGATTGACCATCCATATCGATCCGCTGCCGGGCTATCCGCTTCGCTTCGTCACCGATTCGCTCAAGGTCGGTAATCGTTTTGATCACCGCAATGACCAGCCTTAGATCCGTTGCCGCGGGCTGTCTTCTCGCCAGGATGTGGGTGCATTCTTCATCTATGGCGACTTCCAGTGCGTTAACCTTCACGTCGTTGAGGACCACCGCTTCGGCAGCTTCCAAATCGACATCAATGATGGAGCGAATCGCTTCCGACACCTGGCGCTCAACCAGGCCGCCCATGGTCAGCACCTTATTCCGTATATCTTCTAGTTCCTGATCGTACCGCTTGGAAATATGTTGCCGCATCGTTTCAGGCTCCTTCATCCGTAGCGCCCGGTAATATAGTCTTCAGTCTGCTTTTTGCGCGGATTGGTAAATAACCGTTCGGTCGGTCCGAATTCAATCAATTCACCCATATATAAAAAAGTCGTGAAATCCGACACCCGCGCCGCCTGTTGCATATTGTGGGTCACAATGACAATAGTATAATCCGATTTCAATTCATATATTAGTTCTTCTATTTTCAAAGTCGATATCGGATCCAACGCGGATGCCGGTTCATCCAGTAAAATGACCTCGGGTTCGATCGCGATGGCCCGCGCGATCACCAAGCGTTGCTGCTGGCCTCCGGACAAACCCAGCGCATTATCATGCAATCGATCTTTGACCTCATCCCATAACGCGGAATCCTTCAGCGCTTTTTCAACAACTTCGTCGAGAAGTTCCCGGTTTTTGATTCCCTGGATTCGCAAACCATAGGCAACGTTTTCGTAAATCGTTTTTGGAAAAGGGTTCGGTTTTTGAAATACCATGCCGACCCGCCGTCGCAGATCCGCGACATTCAGGTTTCGATCGTATATATCGGTTTCTCCGAGCAAAATGCTGCCATCAATGGATACATTGTCGATCAGGTCATTCATCCGGTTAAAACAACGAAGAAGCGTGGACTTTCCACAGCCGCTCGGCCCGATAAAGGCGGTTACTTTTTTTTCTGGTATGTCGAGACTGATACCTGCCAGCGCCTTCTGTTCGCCATAGTAAAGATTCAAATCGCGCACCTTGAGGCAGGTGTTCAACGTTTCCGGAGGTTCACTCTCACGGCGCGAATCAAAAAGGCTCACATCAATCCCATGAGTCATCGGTGTCCTCATGATTTTTGCCATCGCTAAAATGCCCTCCCTGGATCGAATCCGGTTAATACGGCCGCGGACCTCAGCCGTTCGGGAATGTCATCCCCAGAACCTTTAGTTTTCAAGCGCACGAAATCGTTCCCGTAAGTGGTTTCGCACCGCAATTGCCGTTAAGTTCAAAATGATGATCACGATGACCAGCAACAGGGCCGTCGCATAAACCAGGGGACGAGCGGCCTCAATATTCGGACTCTGAAAGCCCACGTCAAAGATATGAAATCCCATATGCATAAATTTGCGCTCCAGATGGAGGAACGGAAAATTAGCATCGAGAGGCAGGGAAGGCGCCAATTTTACGACCCCAACCAGCATTAACGGCGCCACCTCTCCCGCGGCCCGGGAGATCGCGAGAATCATGCCGGTCATGATAGCAGGACTGGCCATCGGGATCACGGTCCGCCATAGGGTTTCCGCCTTCGTGGCTCCCAAGGCGAGACTTCCTTCCCGGATACTGCGCGGTATTCGCGCCAAACCCTCTTCGGTGGCGACGATCACAACCGGAAGGGTGAGGATCGCGAGCGTAACGGATGCCCAAAGCAAGCCCGGGGTCCCGAAGACTGGGGAGGGAAGAGATTCCGGATAGAATAACTGGTCGATGCCGCCGCCCAAAAAATAAACAAAGAACCCGAGCCCGAAAATCCCATAAACTATCGAGGGTACTCCAGCCAGATTATTCACCGCAATCCGTATCAGCCGGGTAAAAAAGCTCTGGTTCGCGTATTCGCGCAAATAGACTGCGGCGACAACTCCCATCGGAGTAACCAACACGCTCATGATAAGAACCATCAGCACGGTGCCAAAGATTGCCGGGAAAATTCCGCCTTCGGTATTCGCTTCACGCGGCTCATCCGCGACGAATTCCCAGATTTTCTCAAAGTAAAATAGCAATCTATCCAGTGTTGAAAATTGATTAGGTTGATAAGCCCTGACAATTTTATAAAGAGGAATCTCAACGCCCGTCTGGTCTCCGGTCGTCATACTGACGGTACCGTGCGAGATTTTGTCGTAATGCTCCTTCAGTTTTCGTTGCAGGAACTGGTATTGTTTCCCAAGGCGACTTCGTTCCGCATCAAGCACCGCCTGATCCGCCGCGCTCAAGTGCCCATTTAGCTCCAGCCGTCGAGCCTTCAACCGTAGCTCTTCGAGGTGAAAATTAACCGCCCCGATCTCGATCTTTTCGATTCGTTTGATTTCGCTCTGGACCAGATGAATCCGCGCAAGCTGATCCTGCAGAATCTGCGAGATATCGGAACCCTGCCTTCCGTTTACCGCGTTCAGGAAACCGTAGAAATTGCCCCATTCTAGCCGTTCCAGCACATACACATCTGCCGGAACTTGAATTTTGCCAACCTGATAAAACCAACCGAAATCGGAACCGGTAATATCCCGATTGCCGGTTTTGATCAGGTGACGTTCGATCATCTTTTCTCCGGCAGGCAGCCCGACTCCCAAGCCTTTTAACCGGCTCGCGGAGATCGATTCAACTTGCCTGATTTCACCCAGAATATGCCGATTGCCTTGATTAATCTCGACAACGACGTCTGGCCAGAAATGGCCAAAACCCCGAACGGCCAATAATATAATCAGGCTCGAGACAGTGAAAATGCTGAGGGAAACCGCCGCGGCGCTTAACCAGATCCACGGCGCGCCACTTCGAAACCAATCGGATGAGCGAAGACCGTTCACAAATATAACCTCAAAGCGAACTGTACCGGCGCCTCAGGCGATGCCTGACAATTTCCGCAAGGGTGTTGACAATGAAGGTAAACAGGAATAACACCAAAGCTGCCAGAAAGAGCACCCGATAATGGGTGCTCGCAACCTCGGACTCGGGCATTTCGACGGCTATATTCGCAGACAGTGTGCGCATGCCCTGAAGGATGCTGAAATCCATGATCGCAGTATTGCCGGTCGCCATTAATACGATCATCGTTTCGCCGACAGCCCGGCCAAGGCCGATCATCAACGCTGAAAAAATTCCGGGACTCGCGGTCAACAATACCACCCGGGTCATGGTTTGCCACGTGGTTGCTCCCAATGCCAGCGAGCCGACCGTGAGGTGCTTCGGAACGCTGAAAACGGCGTCCTCCGTAATTGAAAATATGGTCGGAATGACCGCAAAACCCATTGCCAATCCCACGACGATCGAATTTCGCTGGTCGAATGATATTCCGAGATCGTTAGTCAGCCAATCACGAATATCCCCGTCAAAAAGCAATTGTTCAACCGGAACACTCAGTGCAAAACTGAGCCAACCCAAAAATCCGACAACCGGCAGCAGAATCACGGGTATCCACCCGTCCGGCACCTTGACGCGAATCAAGGCCGGAATAAACTGCCACAGATAGGCAAACGACAAGAATCCTAACGGCAGCAGCACTAACGCAATCAGAACGCCGGGCAAATACAGCTCCAGCGTCGGCGCCAGCCACAATCCGGCCAGAAACCCCAATATTACCGTGGGCAACGCTTCCATCACCTCGATTGCCGGTTTAACCACCTGGCGTAAGCGCGAAGCCATGAAATACCCGGTATAAACCGCGCCAAAAATAGCCAGCGGTGTGGCGACCAGCATCGCGTAAACTGCCGCTTTCAAGGTTCCAAAACTCAAAGGCATCAAACTCAACTTGGGTTCAAAGTCGTTGGTAGCGGCCGAAGACTGCCAGACATACGCCGGTTCCGGATAATTTTCATACCAGACTCTTTCCCAAAGCGACGACCAGGAAACCTCAGGGTGGTCATTTTCGACCAGCCAGAAATGGGTTTTTCCGGAAAGACTTTCAGTGACAAAGGCGTCCGCCCTCGGCGAAATCGCTAAGGAGTTCAGGCCGGACGCGGAAACTTGCCGGACCAGCAGTGTGCGGTGAGCGGTTGCGTGGTAAATACCCACATTGCCCGAAGCGTCTGCGGCAAAAAATCCCTTGCGGGAAAATTCAGGCACGATTGAGATGATCGGCGCCTGTTGCGAATGAAATTCCCGAATCCTGGTCAACGCGCGGCGATTTTCATGATCGGTGACAATAAACCACTGACTGATTGCGCCGTTGGAGGCGCCTACCAACAAGGACAGACTGCCGCTCAGAAACGCCAGACTCGTGAGTGTCTCGCCGGCTTTGACGATTTGAACCTGTTGATCGAACTGAACCGTGCCGCGACGGTCAATCGTGTATCGAAGCAGGATGCCTTGATAATCGGCAGCATAAATCACCTGCTGATCTTTATCGAGCGCCAGATAACCGATCTTTTCCAGCAATATTTTTATCTGATTTACGGACCGTTTTAGAGTTACCTGATCGCTTAGAAAATCCTCTTCTTGTTCAAACCGAATGAGGGAAATCGGTCTGTCTTGCGACCAGCCAACCAGTGTGGTGCTTTTTTTAGAGCTTTGCACCGCGAGTTTTTGGACCGGCACCCGCTCGTCAAAAATGCGCAGATCCTGTCCCTCCAATATCACTTCCAGTTTAGGTACGATCTTGCGGATATCGTTTGGAAAGCTCACGATAAACCGATGCCTTACCAGCCTTACGCTCCCGTCGCTCAAGCCGAAACCAATGATGCCGGTCTGCGGATCGCTCGGCGCCAGCGAACTGATCCGGACATCGGCCGGCAATCCCAAGGAATTCTGAAGGATCAACTTCCCGGTTTTCGTATCAAAAAAGAAGACCTCTCCGGAATCGGTATAGCGAACAGCAATTTCGGCCTGCTCATCGACGGCATAAAGAAGGGTGTGACCGTCGCCCGGAATTGAATAAACCGCGACGGGGTCAACGGCTGGCGACTGAAATAGAGGAATGACTTCGTACATCAGATAAAAGAAAATCAGTACGATCGCAACGATCACACCGCTTCCACCGATAGCCATTGCATATCGGGCAAGCCGGTCACGGGCAAACCGCCATCGGTTCGGCGGGAACAACGATAATCCGAGCGAGGAAAGTGGGGTGCTTTTAGGTATTTGGCCAGATTCAGACATTCGGCCAGTATATCGAAGAATTATGACGGGGGCATTACGAGAATCGCTTGGGCCACGGCGTCCATTTTGCCCCACGTTAGCGGAAAGCGCGATCCATCGTTCACGAGCGATGTCTGATTGCGAACGACTCCGCCGACTCAAGGGCGGTTATTTCAACAGTGTTTCGAACGGATAAACGGTCGCCGGTTGCTTCCGCCCGATCTCAGGCAAAAATGGACATCGCTCACGTTCCTGCGGCGGATGTGCGTCAACCGGAAAGCTAACTAAACCTTAAGCTTGAACTTGTTTAACAGCGAATATAGCGTTGGTCGGGTCACTTCCAGCATTTCCGCGGCTTTCGAGACGTTTCCGTTACATTCGGTCAGAGCCTGACAAACGGCTTGTCTTTCCGCGGAGTCCCGGATTTCCCGGAGACCTGTCATTTTCTCGCTCGGTTTGCCCTCGGGCAACATAAGATCGTCAATGTTGATCAATGGACCGTTAGACAAAATCACGGCCCGCTTGACCCTGCTCTCGAGTTCACGCACATTGCCCGGCCACGAATACGATTCCATGGCCGCGATCGCGGCTTCCGAAAAGCCGGTTAGTTTGGAATTCATCTGGGCGACGTAGCGGGACAGGAAGGCTTTGGCAAGCACAAGAATATCACCGTTACGTTCGCGAACCGGCGGAATGCTGACTACCATTTCGTTGATCCGGTAATATAAATCGCCTCTAAACCGGCCGTCTTCAATTAACTTCGGAATATCTTGATGGGTCGCGCAGACAACCCGGACGTCAACCGGAATCTGCTTCCTTCCCCCGATTCTTTCGATCACGCGTTCTTGCAAACACCTTAACAACTTGGGTTGCAGCGAAACAGGAATATCGCCAATTTCATCCAAAAAAAACGTGCCGCCATCCGCCAATTCGAATTTCCCTTTGACCTGCCGGTCAGCCCCCGTAAATGCCCCTTTTTCGTGTCCGAACAATTCGCTTTCAAGAAGGCTCTCGGGAATCGCGGCGGAATTCACGGCAACGAACGGACCTTTGGCGCGCGCGCTTAGCGCATGCAGCGCATGGGCCAGAATCTCTTTACCGGTACCGCTTTCCCCAAGAATTAACGTAGTGACATCCGTCGGCGCCAACCGTTCGATCATACGGCAGACTTCATGCATCTCAGGACTGGCCGCAATGACACCCGGCAGGGGATAGGTAAAATGTTGACGGATCAGATTGCGGTTTTCTTCCTCCAATCGAAAAACCCGGAATGCGCGCTCAACCACCAAGGACAATATCTCAGGCTCAATTGGCTTCTGATAAAAATCGTAAGCGCCGAAACCGATCGACTTCACCGCGTTTTCCGTATCATTGTTGCCGGTGATGACAATGACTTTCGAGTGAGGAGATTCGGCCAAAATCTCTTGCAGAGTCCGAAATCCCTCGGAAACGCCGCCAGGATCGGGCGGCAAACCCAGGTCCAGAGTCACAACGGCAGGCTGATTCTTCCGAATCGCCGTGACCGCCGATTCACGATCGTCAGCAACCTGAACCTTATAATGATCGAAGCTCCAGCGTAATTGGCTTTGCAGCCCAGGATCGTCTTCGACTACCAATAACGCTTGACTATTCAAAAACATTCTCCTTCAGAACGGAAATATCGGCGGATTGAACGGACAGCACCGGAATCTGGTACCGGAACACGCTGCCGATCCCCACTTCGCTAAACACATTCAGTTCACCGCCAAGCGATCGTATATATTCCCGGCTTTCATACGCGCCGATACCCATTCCGGTCAGTCCCTTGGTGGTATCAAACGGTTTGAACAGACGAGACTGAATAAACTGTTTATCCATTCCCGGTCCGCTGTCTTTGACCTCTACTATAGCCGTTTTCTGACTGGTTTGGAGCGTCACCCGGACATTTCCGGATTTTCCTGCGGCTTCTTGCGCATTTTGGATAATGTGTTCGAAAGCGGAAGACAGCCGGTCCTCATCCGCATGGACCAAAGGATCCGCCGCATCGAGAATTTCAAAAGCAGGTTTGGGACGCTGGCGCGCTCTCAATCGCACGACACTTCTCAGTATTTTTTGAACACTCCATTCTTTCACCGCACCTACACGTCCCGCGCTCCTGAGTTGGGACATTAAGCGGTTCATTTTCTCCACCGAGTGTTCGACCGTTCTGATCGCATCGATCATGAACTCCGGATTGTCCCGGTGCCGTTCCGCATTTCGAACGACCAGACTCAACTGGGCGATCACGTTTTTCAGGTCATGAATGACAAACGCCGACAAACGGTTAAATCCCTCAAACTGGCGCGCTTCGGCAAGCGCAGAGGCAGCGTCTTCCAGCGCCAAATAACTGGCGACCTGTATGCCCGCTGTTTTTAAAATGTCAATCACCTCCCAATTCCAGACGATCGCGGTTCGCGGTGTGGTCAACAAGACCATTCCATATAATTCTTTACTCTGAAACAACGGAACGAAGACCCAGGCATTCCGGTACGGCTCCAGCCAGTCCGGAGGTTTCAGCCCCGCATAGATTTCCGGTACCGCAGCCATTTCAGGCAGATTGATCACAAATTGGCTCTCGGTCATGAATTTGATCAACGGATCGGCTGCATCGATTTTGTTGATGTCGATATCCGGGTCTCCGAAATCCGCGCGCCTGGTAAGATAGTGCTGGTTTTCGCTGACCCAGAGCATGCCGCTCGGGCTTTCGACCAGGGTCGCCAGCGCGAGGATGACCCGCTGTTGCAACGGTAATTCTGAATCCGATTCGGATAGAATGGACGTTATGTCCAACCATTCCTGGCGATAATCGTAGGTATGCCTGAAAAAATGCTTGCTCAAAAAAACTCTGAACCAGGAACGGAGCTGCCCGGAGAGCAACAACAAGGCCAGAACCATAAACGCGGCAACCATCAACACGATTTGCGCGACGCTGCCCCAGGAACCGCCGTAGGCCCGGATGTAATACCCCGCCGCGCACATTGACACCAGGTAAAACCCCGCGCCTAACAGAACGGTCGCGTGGAATATGATTCCACGGGAAATAAAAAGGTTGACCGACCATTCCCGGTTTCTTGCGGCGGAGATCGCGATCAAGGGAACACCGAAGGCAGCGACGACGCCGCGCGCCGTCCAAAGATCGGAATCGATATGTCGTAGTATCAGTGCGTCAGAATAAAGGTAGAAGTCGTAGGCGAATTGACTGCCAATCGCGAGACACATGAATTTGATGGCCCAGCGATAATCCAATCGGGTATTCCGATAAAGCTGCTCAACCAAGACCATCCCAGTCAAAGCCAAAGTTAAATAACCGTAATTTTTCAGGTTAGCAGCGAAAAAACCAGGGAAAACCGAGTTGATGAACGGCCAACTCCACTCGATTATCAGCAGGGAGGCAATGATCCCATAAACTACATAGCGAAATCGGAAGAATAATCCGGAATAACTTCGATCCTTTCCCGCGGCGAATCCCAGAAGTCTTTGCACAAATAACAGCCAAACGCCAATCCGGACAATTTCAACCGTCCAGATCAGAAATGACGGAAGAGAATGATGCAAGGATTGAAAGGCCAAAACGGACGCCCATACGGTCGTCAACGCGGAAGCGGCAACCAGCAACGCACCCACTTCACGTCCCCGCCAACTGGCAATCATCAACAGGGTCAACAGTAAAAACGCCACCGCGCTCAGCGAATAGCTTAGAAACCCAATATTCATTGTTATTGAAAAAAGAATTCTGAAAATAGCATCACTGCGTGAAAAGACCGGCAGAACACCCCTTTTCCGCGATTGACATGGATATCTGTTTCATAGTAACGATCGACCGAGGAATTGGGGACCTTCGCTTACTTGCAGCGCGAGCCTAGGCAAACGCTGAATAAATCCACCCTCGATTTCAGATCGGCCGGCAGCCCTAATGTCCATTGAGTCTGCCTGACAAAATCGAACGCTGAATGCGTATATTCTGGCAACGCGTCCCCGCACCGCCGGAAGCTTTGATTGAATCAGAGCTGCCCTAGCGGGCCCCTTTGCTCCAGAGCACAACTTCAATGGTCTGCAAGATAATGATCAGATCAAAAAATAAACTGTAATTCTTCACATAGTAAAGATCATATTGTAGTTTTTGCAACGCATCTCGTTCGTTATCCCCATAGGAATAACATAACTGGGCCCACCCGGTGATACCTGGTTTTACCCTGAGCCGTTCCGAGTAATAGGGGACCGCCTCGGCATATTGTTCGACGAATTCGGGGCGTTCGGGTCGTGGTCCGACAAAACTCATATCCCCTTTCAGGACGTTGAATAGCTGAGGTAATTCATCGATCCTGAATTTCCGGATAAATTTTCCAACCAATGTTATCCGGTCATCGTCCTCGCGGGCCATTTTCGGTCCACCCGCGGCTTCGGCATCCAACCGCATGCTGCGAAATTTGATAACATTGAAAAGCCGCCAGCTCAAGCCGACGCGGGTTTGATAATAAAATATCGGGCCCTTAAAACGGCTTTCCAATTTGATCGCAATCATCGTCAGCAACATGATAGGCCAGGTTACAAAAAGCAACATCAGGCTGACGGTAATATCGAAGATCCGCTTGGTACTGATCCTGACGAAGCCCATCCGGAATCCATCAGAATACACCAGCCAACTGGGATAGAGGGAATCAACACGGATAAAGCCGGCCTCGCGTTCGAAGAATGTCAGAAGATCTATGACTTCAAATCCGTACATTCTACAGTCCAGGATTTCGTCCACCGGAAGTCCCTTGCGGCGATCATCCGGTGCGATCACAATTTCATCGATCTGCTCGTTCAATACATATTCGTACAATGGCACCCGAGGCCGGATCAACTTTTCTTCCGGAACGAGGATCGGGTGATAATCTGATGCGATACATCCAATAACATCGATGTTCTGGGCAGCATTCCTTTCAAGCTCGATTATCTTCCGTGCATTGCGTCCGGCACCAAGCACAACGACTCGCCTATTCAGGACTTTCCGGTCGATGAGTGAATAGAACAACATGCGGAGAATCGTCACGCCCATAAATGACGAAAGCAGTGCATATCCGAAGACGCCCCTGCCAATCGCGATTGGAGGAAACGAATAGAACATCAGTCCCATAAACAATGTGCCGAGCAACAGACTTGCCAGGATTCGCAGCAACAATTCCGGTTCCCCCCAGGTCTGACTGCGTTGATACATGCCCATGCCGGTATTCGCCAACATCAGGGTCGAGGCGTATAGGCTCGACTGGATTACCAAAGACATATCGAGCGGCAGCACGGTCTGATACCGAAAAAGTAATCCGCAATAGACGGAGGAAACGAAAATGCCGGTCTCCATTAAGATGAGGACGAGGAATATTCCAGAGATGTAATGCCGAAAAATCCTGATCATAAGGCCGGATGGCTCAAGTTTAAATCGCCCACACTGGGTCTGCATTCGAAGTTAGATTATCCATTTATTCATCGTCCTACGCTAAAAATTAGAATCTGGGCGCCCAATTATTGGAACCGCGGTGAGTCGTGACAGCGTGTGCTAGAATCAATCCAGTCCATTCCATTCAAGTATCGATGAATATACGTATAAGTAAACGACATGCGTTCACTTGCTGAATGCAGAATCGGTGTAATCGGCCTGGGCTATGTCGGCCTGTCGATTGCCGTGGAATTTGCCGACCATTTCGACACGATCGGCCTGGATGTCAATATTCAGCGTATTGGTGATTTGCAAAATGGGATCGATAAGTCATTGGAAGTCGATCCGGCGCGACTTACCGGCGCCGAGCATCTCCGGTTCACGTCGGATCCAGAGGATCTCAGAGATTGTACTGTCTATATCATTACGGTGCCGACCCCGATCGATCAGAACAAGCGTCCGGATCTTAATCCACTGGTTAACGCAAGCGCCATGGTCGGAAAAATTTTGGCGCCGAAGGATGTCGTTATTTACGAGTCCACGGTCTATCCCGGAGCGACCGAAGAAATCTGCGTTCCGATCCTGGAAGCGGAATCCGGTCTGACCTTCAATCTGGATTTTTTCGCCGGATACAGCCCCGAACGCGTCAATCCCGGTGACAGGGAACACGGCGTTGCGTCGGTTAAGAAGATCACTTCGGGCTCCACGCCGGAGGCCGCCCAATTTGTCGACTGGTTGTATGCGACCGTTATCAAGGCTGGAACCCATAAAACCAGCAGCATCCGAATTGCCGAAGCGGCCAAGGTGATCGAAAACACCCAGCGGGATGTCAATATCGCTTTGATCAACGAACTGGCCATGCTGTTCAATAATCTTGGCTTGAACACGTTCGAGATCCTCGAGGCTGCTGGTAGTAAATGGAATTTTCTGCCATTCCGGCCTGGTCTGGTCGGTGGTCACTGTATTGGAGTGGACCCTTACTATTTGACTCATAAAGCCCAGGAAGTAGGGCATCATCCGGAGATCATTCTCGCGGGCAGGCGGATTAATGATCAAATGGGGGCCTATGTCGTTGAACGCGTCATTAAACTGATGGCCAAGAAACGCATCCAGGTCTCTCAGGCCCAAGTCCTGATCATGGGACTGACATTCAAGGAAAACTGTCCGGATACCCGCAACACGCGGGTGATTGATATCATTGAGGAATTACGTAGCTACAATATAACCGCCGAGGTTTACGATCCTTGGGCGGATCCGGACGACGCCCGGAAGGAATTGAACATTGGTCTGGTCCATACACTGCAAAAAGGCCGCTATGACGCAATTATTGTCGCCGTCGCACATCGGCAATTTAAAGAGATGGGAGCAAGCAAAATCCGCGCCCTCGGAAAGCCTGATTGTGTTCTTTTCGACGTCAAATACATTTTACCCGCGGATCAGGTGGATGCCGCGTTATAAGTCCGGAAACCCATCGCGATGAAAATTCTGATTACGGGAACAGCCGGTTTTATCGGATCTGCGGTCGCGGAATCTCTGTTGAATCGTGGTGACGAAATCGTCGGAATCGACAATATCAACGACTATTACGACGTTTCATTGAAAAAAGAACGCCTGAACAGGATCATTGGGCACGGCCGCTTTACCGAGGTTTTCGGGAATCTGGAAGACAAGAGACTGGTCGATTCGACCTTTGAATGGTTTCAACCCGACCGCGTGGTCAATCTGGCCGCTCAGGCCGGAGTTCGATATTCCCTCGAAAATCCGCGCGCGTATATCAATTCAAACCTGGTTGGATTCGGTAATATCCTCGAAGCTTGCCGGAATCATCGGGTCGAGCACCTGGTCTTTGCCTCCAGCAGTTCGGTATACGGGGCAAATACTTCCATGCCTTTTTCGATTCATGATAACGTCGACCACCCGGTCAGCCTTTATGCGGCCACCAAAAAGGCGAATGAACTCATGGCTCATTCCTATAGCCATTTGTATGGAATTCCGACCACCGGTTTACGCTTCTTTACCGTTTATGGTCCTTGGGGACGTCCGGACATGGCTTTGTTTATTTTTACCAAAGCCATTCTTGCCAATCAACCGATCAATGTATTCAACCACGGTAATTTGCGCCGGGATTTTACGTATATTGATGATATCGTTGAGGGAGTGGTTCGGGTGCTCGACCGCGTCGTCACCCCCAATCCGGTATGGGACAGCGACCGGCCTGATCCCGGATCGAGCAAAGCGCCGTACCGCCTGTATAATATCGGCAATAATAACCCGGTTGATTTGATGTACTTTATTCACGTGCTTGAAGGCGCCCTCGGGAGAAAAGCGCTAAAGAACTTTTTGCCGATGCAGGACGGCGACGTGCCCGCAACCTATGCTGATGTCTCGGACCTCATTGCCGATACCGGATACAAACCGTGCACACCCATTGAGACTGGTGTGGAACGTTTTGTCGCTTGGTATCGGCAATATTACGATTGCTGATGATTGAATCGATGGTCCCGGTTTTAGGAATCGCCGCATTCAGCGGTACCGGGAAAACGACTTTGCTGATCCAGTTGATACCTCTTCTAAAATGCCGTGGACTCCGGATCGGCCTGATCAAACACAGCCACCACAGTTTTGATATCGACCACCCCGGCAAGGACAGCTATCGGCTGCGCGAAGCGGGCGCGAGCCCGGTCATGTTAAGTTCCAAATTTCGCCGCGCCGTGATCACCGAACATGAAAATCCGAGCGAACCGCGTTTGTCCGAACAGCTAAGACATCTGGACCAGTCCAATCTCGATCTGGTCCTGGTCGAAGGCTTTAAACGGGAGCGGTTTCCGAAAATAGAACTGCACCGTCCGAGCCTGGGAAAACCCCTGCTCTATCCGGCTGACGACTCGATCATCGCAGTCGCAACCGATTCGCCGTTGCCGGCGCAACGGAACATCCCGGTTCTCGACATTAACCGGCCGGAGCAGATCGCCAATTTCATTCTGAATCATTTTATCGGCCAATATGCGGGCTGAAGACGGTGCGCTGAAATCCCGGGAACCAATGCTCGGACTGGAACAAGCCCGGGAAATCGTGGATTCCCGTATAGCCCCGCTAAATGGTTATGAACAAATTATTCTCAAGGATGGTCTCGGCAGAGTCCTCTTCGAGAACATCGATGCGCCGTTCGATCTCCCGCCGGAAGCCCATTCGTCCATGGACGGCTATGCATTTAACAGTGCGGAATTGGAGACTCGCGGCGGCTCTCATTTCAGAATCGCTGGAACGTCCTGGGCCGGCCGGCCGTACCTGGGACCGGTGAAAAATGGAGAATGCGTTCGTATCTTCACAGGGGCAGTCCTGCCATCGAATACCGACTCGGTCGTTATTCAGGAAAATGTCCGCCGGAGCGGTGACAGCATTGAGGTTCCCCCGGTTACCCGACGCAAAGACAATATCAGAATACCCGGAGACGAATTCCGTCGGGGCCAACGGGTTCTGGAAAATGGTAAAAGGCTTTCGCCTGCCGACATCGGTATTCTCGCCTCTCTCGGTTGCAACGAAATTCGGGTACGAAGAATACCGCGGATCGCTTTTTTTTCGACGGGCGATGAATTGGTCTCGTTAAACCAGCCGATCGAATCCGGAAAGATTTATGACAGCAACCGGTATACGTTGTACGGAATGCTGAAAACTCTCGGGATAGAACCATTGGACTTGGGCGTTATTCGCGATGATCACGATGCGATTCTCGATACGTTAGTGGAAGCCTCATCGATTTCGGATGTGGTCATCACTTCGGGCGGGGTATCCGTCGGTGACGCGGATCTCGTCAAACAGGCCCTGGCCGCCATAGGCCGGATCGAGTTTTGGAAAATTGCAATGAAACCAGGCAAACCCCTGGCGTTCGGCCAAATCGGACCCGCATACTTTTTCGGTCTTCCCGGCAATCCGGTTTCCGTCTTTGTAACCTTCTATCAGGTTGTTCGGCCGGCGCTCCTGCGCTTGATGGGGGCTCCAACCAAAACCCATCGAATGCAGGCTTGCTGCCATTCAGAAATTGTCAAGACGCCGGGCCGGCAGGAATTTCAGCGCGGCAACCTGTTTTTCGATGAGCGCGGAAATGCCCAGGTGACTCCCGCTGGCAAACAGCAGTCTCATCATCTGAGCGCGGTGTCCCGGTGTAACTGCTTTATCGTATTGCCGGCCGAGTGCGACGGCGTGACGGCCGGGAAACCGGTCGAAGTCGAGTTGATCGACCCCGCTTTCCATTTCAATTGAACATGCCCAAAACCGGAAACTTTTCCGACTGGAATTAACTTCGTCGCGGTACTAGACTGAATTCCAGTGTCCGCGAACGCAATAACCATTCACACATAAGGAATCAGTATAATCATGAGAAACAAAGCACTCCTGGTTACGGGCGGAGCCGGTTTTATCGGCAGTCATGCCTGTGTGGAATTGCTGCACGCCGGTTATGACGTGGTCGTAGTCGACAATCTATCCAACAGCAAGACCGAATCCATTGTTCGCATCGAACAGATTACCGGCAAACCGGTCGCGTTTTATCCGTTCGATATCAGGGACAAAACGGCATTAACCGATGTATTTAACCGTCACCCCATAGAAGCCGTGATCCATTTTGCCGGATTAAAAGCCGTTGGCGAATCCTGCCGGTTGCCGTTGCATTACTACCAGAACAATATCTACGGCTCATTGATACTGACCGAGGTCATGACGGCCGCGAATGTAAAAAAACTGGTCTTCAGTTCTTCGGCAACAGTCTATGGTGAGCCGGGGACCATAGAATATACGGAAGACCTGCCGGTTTATGGCGCCACCAGCCCGTATGGCAAATCCAAAGGCATGATTGAAGAAATCTTGCAGGATTTAGCGGCGGCGGATCGGCTACAGCGGGCAAAGAATCCCTGGAAAATCGCTTTATTACGCTATTTCAATCCGATCGGAGCCCATGCAAGCGGTCTGATCGGAGAAGATCCAAACGGCATACCCAACAATCTGATGCCTTATGTCGCCCAGGTTGCGATCGGCAAGCTGCCGCAGTTGTCGGTGTTCGGCAATGATTATCCGACCCACGACGGGACCGGCGTACGCGACTACATTCATGTGGTGGATCTGGTCAAGGGCCATATAAAGGCCCTGGAAGCCCTGGACGGCGACCGCTTCGAGCCTGGCAACTGCCTTCCCTATAACCTGGGATCAGGACATGGCTACAGTGTGCTCGATGTCATTAATACCTTTGAAAGAGTCACGGGCAAAAAAATCAGTTTCAGATTTGCGCCTCGCCGTGAGGGTGACATCGCGGCGTTTTATGCAAATCCTTCCTTGGCACGGAAAGAACTTGGATGGAAAACGGAAAAAAATCTCGATGAAATGGTAGCCGACATCTGGCGCTGGCAATGCCTGAATCCCAACGGTTACTCGGTTTAGAGAATTATGGTTCTCCGATACGGGCAGGAAGTGTATGAACCTCTTCACTCTTATCAAAGTCGACGCCGATACTCACAACGAAGCTGGTGGCTTCTTCGAGACTCATCGCTGAACGAATGATCTTGGATTTGTGAACGATCACCGTAAAGCCTGAAGTCGGATTCGGCGAGGTCGGCACATAGAGTACGAACATATCACCTTGCCGGTTCGTCATATACGCCGGCACCCATAATCCCGCCTTCGGATATTCGATGTAAACCACTTCCCTTTGATCGCCTTCTTCGCCCTCGAAACGAATCATGCTCAACAACTTTTTGGAGACCCGATAAATCGAATTGAGCAGCGGGATTCGTTCAATCACATAGTCGACCGCGCGAATCAGATGGGATTTATGATTTTTGGTCTCATATCCGACGAACCAGAAGAAACCAAAAGTCAGCGCAAACGCCAGTATCGTGATCAGGTAACTTTCGTAATACCCGTACACCCCGAAGAAAAGCCGGATCACAATATTTTTGAAAAAGAGCACCACTTGCAGGACGATCGCCACCGGAATGATCGTCAGCACTCCGATCAGGATATAGTTTAAAAACTGTTTTATTTTTTTCATTCGATTACCGTAAATCGCTTGGATTGCGTTTAGATTTTCCACATTTTCCCGCCGGACCTTTTGCTAGGGCGGCGTTGCCTTCCAAAATCAGACGCTGAAAGCGTAGATTTGGCAGAGCATCCCCGCCTACAGGGAATCTTTGATTTAACCAGAGCCTCTCTAGCTGGAATCCATTATTCATGAATCATACGGCTGAAAGCAATTCCCGAATCCCTTCCACCAGTCGTCTGGCGCCGACTTCCGCACTCTGTTCGTCGAGCATTCCGTAGGCCACCCGAAGATAACAGCCGTTCCGGATTCCAAACGCGGATCCCGGAATCGCGGCCACCTTAAAGCCCTGAATCAATCGATCCACCAAAGTTAGATCATCGATGCATGAACGAACTTTGAGCAAGATATAAAACGCGCCTTCGGAAACCGGCGGCTCGACAAGTTCGGAAAGATCGCTCAACCGGCGCAGAAGTTCCGTCCGCATCGTCCGGATTCGTTCGAATCTCGACAGGAAATAATCATGCCCGGCCTCTAACGCACCCAGCGCCGCGAACTGCGAAATTAATGGCGGGCAAATCAAAATCGTGTCCTGAATCTTTAAAAGCGCTTCGAGAAGCCCCGCGGGAATCACCATATAGCCGATGCGCCAACTTGCGAATCCATAGGCTTTCGACAACGAAAACAACGAAAGCGTATGGGGCGATGCGCCAACAATTGACGCGGGGGAAAAATGACGGTTCTTTCCGTAAACAAAGTATTCATACGCCTCGTCGCTGATATGATAAATGCCGTTATTCCGGCATAAATCGTTAACAGCCCGCAAACTTGCCTCCGAATACACCGCGCCGGTTGGATTATTTGGCGAAATGGTGACGATTGCGCGCGTCCGAGTGGTGATCGCGGCGGCTATCCGCTCCGTCTGCAAATGATAATTCCGGTCGACAGGAACCGAGACCGGCCGGCATCCGGCCATTGTAATCGCCATCTCATGATTAAAATAATAAGGATCGGCGATGATCAACTCATCACCGGGATCACTGATCGCGAGCACAGCGTAATAAAATCCCATGTTAGAGCCGGCTGTGACCACGATTTCAGAGCCGTCGAGATTGATCCGGTTCTCACCGCGCACCTTTTCCGCGATGGCATCCCGTAACTTCGGCATACCCTGAACCGAACCGTATTTATGATGATCGGGGTTCTGCAGAAACTCATTCATCCGATTCAGCGCCTGGTCCGGGGGATCGTAATATACAACTCCTTGACCCAGGGAAATGGCGCCGGGCGTCTTCCTGATTTTTTCCGCGATCGCCGGGATAATTGGGCATTGAACGGAGTGAATCCGCCGGCTGCACGCTTCAGGCATCGGTTTCAAGGAAATGGCTCAGTCGCCCGCGGTTGGCTGTTCATCCTGGACGTACACGACTTCTCGGTAGCGCCCGACCGTGAACAGGAACAACACCGACGTGAACAGCATCAACAGCGTGAAAAACCAGAAATAGGAGGCGCCCGCGAGCTTGCTGCTGCCGTCCTCGTTCTGAATGAAAAAATTCACCGCGCTGGTGAACAGATTACCGACCGCTACCGACATCATAAAAAACGCCATAATAAACGACTTCATTCTGCGTGGCGCCTGGGTATACGAGAATTCCAGGCAGGTCACCGATACCATCACTTCGGCCGCGGTCAACAATACGTACGCGACCAGCTGCCAGACGATGCTCGGTGAAAAGCCCGCATCGATTCTCATCTGAATCCAGCTCGACAGTGCAAACGCGCAACAGGTCACAACCATTCCAACCGCAATTTTGCGCAGCGCGGTCAGCCGGATCAGCCGTCCGAGCCCGGGATAAAAATACGCGGCAAACAGCGGGATCAGCAACATGATCAGCAACGGATTGGCCGCCTGGATTTGTGACGGCAGGATTTCGACGCCGAACAGTTCACGGTCCATTTTCTGCGCCTGAAGCACCCAGGACGAACCGGTCTGATCGAATAGCGCCCAGAACATGGCTACGAACAGATAAATTACGGACAACTTGCCGACCGCGGCCAGGCCGGTCTGACTCAATGTTTCGCGCACGAAATCGATTCCGCCCGCAGGAATGTGCACGAATTTGTGACGACCCGTCCAGAATACCCAGGTCGCGGTCAACATCAGAATGCCCGGCAACGCAAATGCGACATTTGCGCCGAATTGGCTCAGCAGCCACGGTGTGATCAGCATCGACGCAAACGCGCCCAGATTGATTGCAAAATAGAACCAGCCGAACACCGGCGTCAATAGGTGCTGATTGGTCCTGCCGAACTGGTCCCCGACATGCGCCGATACACAGGGTTTGATGCCCCCCGCGCCGAGTGCGATCAACCCCTGTCCGATCATCAGTCCAAGCCGCGTATCGTCAACCGCGAGCGCGAGGTGCCCCAGACAGTAAACCAGCGACAGGGTAATGATGGTCCGGAATTTGCCCCAGATCCCGTCGGCCAGAATAGCGCCCAGCATAGGCGTGATATAGACCGCCGATACGAACAAATGAAAATACCCCTTCGCTTCGTCTTCGCTCATGGCATCGGGCCGGCCCGATGAATCCATCATATATTGCGTCATGAAGACCACCAAAATCGCCCGCATTCCGTAATAACTAAAGCGTTCGGCTGCTTCATTGGCGATAATGTTGGGAATTCCGGCTGGCATTTTCGAAGAAGCCAGCGGAGCGGTTCTGTATTCGGTCATTTTCAAGGCGGGTTCCGCACCTTCAAGAGGGTAAATCATAGCGGTTATAAGAGGAATTAATTTCGGCGATGCTCGTTACAATGCGGTCGCGTAATTCTTCCCTGGATTGCACGCTGATGTACCGGAGGTGCGGGCCGTTTCGCTGAATAAGGTTTCTACCAGGTTGAGGCAAAATCCGTGCATGGGGGTGTGGACATATTTGAAGCGTGGGCCGGGTAGCTAAGAACGCCTGGGTTCCTTTCGAATTGGGATTGCAACGCGATTGATCTGATGATATCGAAGCATTTTATCCCCAAGCGGATTTCGGCGAACACGGTCAAGATTTCCGGCCTTTCAAATAATCCCGGCTGAAGTATAGCGCTGCAATGCTGCGGGCCTCGGTGCATTCACCGCTCGCGACCAGATCGCTGATTCTGTCGATATCCCAGGTGATCTGTTCCAATTCTTCGGGTTCGTCCCCCGGCAGCTTTTCTTCATAGAGATCTTCGGCAAGCACGATGTCGGTCGCGTGCTCGAGATAGCTGGGGGCAATCGTCATGGACGAAAGAAGGGTCAGTCGCCGCGCGCCAAAGCCTATTTCTTCCTTGAGTTCCCGGTTTGCGGCTTCCAGGATATCCTCACCCGGATCGGTTTTTCCTTTTGGCAGCCCGATTTCGTATCGATCGACGCCGGCCGCGTATTCCCGGATCAGGATCACTGTGGTTTTTGAAAGTACGGGAACGATCAGGACCGCTCCTCCGCCGCGGGTACTTCTCGCGAGACGTTCGAACTCGCGCCGGTTTCCGTTGCTAAAGCGCAGGTGCATGGATTCAATACGGAACAGGCGGGTTTTGGCGAGCGTCGTTCGTTTCAGGATAATCGGTTTTTCGGGCATAAAAAGTCGTTCAGGTGGATTTTCATCCGACGATTCGTTTCTATTCATTGTGACGGAATCTCGGTTACGAGGTTCTGACTACCCGTTTTTACGGCGCTTTTGCTTCTCGTTTTTCGGCGAGGGCGCTGGTTGGTTTTGGGATTGTGACGATTATTTTCGGAGGCCTGGCGTTTCTTCGCAGGAGGTCTGGATCTTTTTTTACTCGGCTTTTCGATTTCCGGAAGTAGGTCTGGCGTGATCGGCAGCATCGACAGTTTTTGGCCGACAAAATCCTCGATTTCAGGCAGGGAATAAACGTATTCTTCACAAATCAGGCTGATCGCTTCACCGCTGTTTCCGAGACGGGCGGTCCGGCCGATGCGATGCACGTAATCTTCCACGTCCTGGGGCAGGTCGAAATTGAAAACATGGGTGACGTCGGAGACGTGCAGCCCTCTTGCGGCGACGTCGGTGGCAATCAGGAGCGGGAGCGACCCGACCTGAAATTGCTTGAGCAGATTCTGGCGTTTTTTCTGCGGCACATCACCGGACAACACGCCGGGATCGAATCCATTTATGCTCAAGTACTCCTTGACCTGTTCGGCGGCTTTTTTGGTGTTGACGAAAATAAGACTCCGTTTCGGGTTCTTTTCCCTCAAGAGGCCGATCAGCAATGAATATTTTTGTTCATTGGCGGGATAAAACGCGTATTGTATAACCGATTGGGCAGTTATCCTTCCCGGTTCAATCCGCACCATCTCCGGGTTGTTCATGTGCTCGTAGGCGAGTTCCAACACGCGATAGGAAAGGGTTGCCGAGAATAGAAAACCCTGCCGTTTATTCGGTTCCGGCATTCTTCTCAGCAGGTATCGGATGTCCTTGATAAATCCTAAATCGAACATGCGATCCGCTTCGTCGAGGACGATAACCTGAATCCGGTCCAGCCGGAAGAGTTTTTGTTTATAGAAATCAATCAGCCGGCCCGGTGTGCCGATCAGTATATCGACGCCGTCGCTCACGTCCGCGATTTGTTCCTTATAATCCGTCCCGCCATACACCAGGCTGATCTTGAAATCGGTGAATCGGCCCAGTTGCCTGGCGTCATTCGCGATCTGTATCGCCAATTCCCGTGTCGGTGCGATAATCAATGCGCGCGGATGCGTGGAGTCTGGTTTGACCGGATTCGTCATCAGCGCCTTGAACATCGCCACCAGGAAAGTCGCCGTCTTTCCGGTACCGGTTTGAGCCTGCCCGGCCAGATCCCGGCCTTTTAATGCGATGGGCAATGCCATTTTCTGTATCGGCGTGCAATAGATATAGTTCGCGCTCTGCAGCCCTTCGAGCACAGCCGCCGGAAGATCAAAACTGGCAAATTTAGTCTCGGTCAAAACATTTTGGTTAACGTGTTTTTTCGAGTCGTCGGTGATTTGATCTGGACTGTCGAGCATGATGTGCGCCTAATTAAAAACCGATCCGCCAAGTGGAGAGGTTTGATTTGTCAACTACAGACTGGATCGAGGATCTGGATCCGGATTGTACTTCAGATGCTTTACAGAAACCCTGCTTGAGTTTCTATGCACGAGGTCGCTAAAGGATACTCCATTCTGGGTTGCAGGAATATTCGTGTGCGTGGCCGTTCCTGATTGATTCACCGCAAACACGAACGATGCCGAGACTCATCGGTCCAATACCGAATGATCTGCGATTTTGCGGCGGCAGGAGCGATTGTTTCGGCGCCCGCTTATTGACTAAATTGTCGCCATGATGAATGATATCGGGCACGATAAAACTTTAACGCTTGAAAATTTTGTCCTGGTAAGATCAAAATGGGCATTCAGTTACCGTTTCCCCGACCGGCCTTCGATATTCTCTTTATGTCATTCATGTAATGGGGCGGCGGCAGTTCGAAAACAACCCTGTGGAGAAAAGAGTGAGCGAAGCTATCATTTCTGTAACTGACGATAATTTCGACGATAACGTACTGAATTCCGAGCGGCCTGTGCTGGTCGATTACTGGGCGGAGTGGTGCGGGCCATGCAAAATGATTGCTCCGATACTCAATGAAATCGCAGATGAATATCAAGGCAAACTGACTTTTGCAAAATTAAATATCGATGAAAATCCGAAGACACCGCAACGATACGGCGTACGTGGAATTCCGACCTTGATGTTGTTCAAAAATGGCGAAGTCGAGGCGACTAAGGTGGGCATGGTGTCGAAGACCAAACTAGCCGAATTTATCGAAAATAACATCTGATACGGAAGCGCGTCTTGCATAGAGTGCTGGACGGGCAGTCAATACTGTGCTAGCTTTTAGCCTAAATCCTTTGATCCCCCTTTAAACGCCGGATTGGCGTCGCATCCCCCTTTAACGAGCAAACTAACTCGACCGTGTGGCTTTCGTTCGCCCATGGTTCCCGGAAACCGAACCTTAAGCTATGAATCTTACCGCGTTAAAGCAACAACCCGTTCCCGAAATAATTCAGGCCGCAGAATCCCTAGGAATTGAAGGTATCGGCCGGTCCAAGAAGCAGGACCTCATATTTGCCATTTTAAAGAAGCACGCCAAGGGCGGGGAGGATATTTACGGCGACGGGGTTCTGGAGATTCTTCAGGACGGATTTGGCTTTCTGCGATCGCCGGACTGTTCGTATCTGGCGGGTCCCGACGATATCTATGTTTCGCCGAGCCAGATCAGGCGTTTTAATTTGCGGACCGGGGACACCATTTCAGGCAAGATTCGTCCTCCGAAGGACAACGAGCGTTACTTCGCAATGCTCAAACTGGAGAAAATCAACTACGACTCGCCGGAAAACACCAAACAAAAGCTCTTATTTTCCAATCTGACGCCGTTGTTTCCGAACCAGCGATTCACGCTGGAAATGGGCAACGGAACCACTGAGGACTTAACCGCGCGGGTGATCGATCTGGTGGCGCCGATCGGTAAGGGCCAGCGTGGACTCATCGTTTCACCGCCGAAAGCAGGCAAGACGATGATTTTGCAGAATCTCGCGCATTCCATAGAACTCAATAACCCGGACTGCGTAATGATCGTATTATTGATCGATGAACGGCCGGAAGAAGTTACCGAAATGCAGCGCTGTGTGACTGGTGAGGTGGTTTCCAGCACATTCGATGAGCCGCCCACACGCCATGTCCAGGTCGCGGAAATGGTTATCGAGAAAGCCAAACGGCTGGTTGAACATCGGCGGGATGTCGTCATCCTGCTGGATTCCGTCACCCGCTTGGCAAGGGCTTACAATACCGTGGTGCCGTCGTCGGGTAAAGTCCTGACTGGCGGGGTCGATGCCAATGCGCTGGAAAGGCCGAAGCGTTTCTTCGGTGCGGCCAGAAACATCGAGGAAGGCGGCAGTCTCACGATTATTGCGACTGCATTGATCGACACCGGATCGAGAATGGATGAAGTCATCTACGAGGAATTCAAGGGAACCGGAAATATGGAGCTCCATCTGGACCGAAAAATCGCCGAGAAGCGGATTTATCCCGCAATTAATATCAACCGGTCCGGTACCCGCCGCGAAGAATATCTGGTCGAACCTGAAGAACTGCAAAAGTCCTGGATCCTGCGCAAAATCCTGCATCCGATGGACGAAATCGCGGCCAGCGAATTTCTGCTCGGAAAGTTGAAGGAAACGAAAACCAACGCCGAATTCTTCGATTCGATGAAACGATAATCCGGGCCGTTCGGGTCGGCACCGAAATCCCGTTTCCGGCTACTCGACTATCCTGAATTTCCCTCGTAGTTTCCTGACTCATCACCGGCCGTCTGGTCCAGAATGGATTTAGAAAGCGTTTTTTTCACTTTGACGCCGAGATCAATGAAACTGCTCGCCTGCCGTAACAGATTTCCTTTACCCTGGCTAAGCTTGTTCAGCGCGCCGTCATAGGTGCCCTGGACGGTTGAGATCTGGACGCCGAGTTTTTCGAATTCTTCGACAAAACCGCGGATTTTGTCATAAAGATTCGCCGCCTTATCCGCGATAATCCGCGCGTTTTCGTTCTGCCTTTCGTAACGCCAGATATTTTCGATGGTTCTTAGCGTTGCAAGCAAGGTGGTCGGCGTCACGATTATGATGTTCCGCTGGAAGGCCTCGGAAAAAAGGGATACGTCATGTTCGAATGCCAGCAGAAAGGCGGTTTCGATGGGCATGAACATCAGTACAAAATCCAGCGACCGGAGTCCCCGAACGCTGGAATAATCCTTCTCGCTCAAGGTTTTGATGTGTAGGCGAATCGCCTGGATATGTTCGGCCAGGGCCTGTACCCGGAGTTCGTCGCTTTCGGCGGAAGAATAGGCTTCATAAGCAAGCAGTGAAACCTTGGAGTCGATGATGATATCCTTGCCCTCCGGGAGATGGACGACTACATCGGGTTTCAGCAGACGGTTTTCGTGATCCCGGAAACCTCCCTGGCTGTGGTATTCGATCCCTTTGCGCAAACCGGATTGTTCCAGAACTTTATCCAGCACCAGTTCCCCCCATGCGCCCCGCACTTTTTTATCTCCCTTCAAGGCGCGGACCATTGTTCGCTTCGAGGCTGATTCTTTGATTTTCGAGGTTCAAAATACGAATCGCCTCCCTCAGCGAGGCACGGTCGTTACTGTCCGCGACATAGACATCATCGACTTTTCTCCGAAATTCCCCGAGCTGGTCGCGCAATGGTGAAAGTAGCCGGTCGAGATTCAGTTGATTCTGTTCCGTAAACGTTTTGCTTTTTTCTTCGAGGATTTTTGAGCTCAAGGATTCGAACTGATGAATCATTTGCTGCTCGGTACTTTTGATCACTTCGAGCTTTTCGGTGGCTTTGATGCGTTCCTCTTCGATCCGCGCCGTCACTTCGGCCAAGCTGGATTTCAGCCGGACGTTTTCGTCCCGCAGCGCCGCGATAATTACTTCTTCGTCCGCGATCTTCAGTTCGAGCCTTTGCAAATCGGCGATTTTCTGTTCCGCGACCGCGAAACCGGTAGCGAGCTGATGCCTGTCGGCGAGCCACTGTTCCGCCTGGCGATTGATCGCCGTGACGGTTCTTCGATGCCGGGCCGCCAACAGCCAGATGATCACCGCGGATACAACAAAAATCGCGACCGCTCCAGCCAGAACACCTGACCAGAACGGCGTCAGTTCGATGGTTTCGCTCATCGCAACCCGCCGATCGTGATCAAATCGGGGATTGCCGGAGCGACCGTGCTGATCCTTCGACGGAATTAGTCGAGCAATTCAAAGACTTTTTCCGCAGCATCGAGTGTGGCATCGATAATTTCACGAGTATGCGCGGCGGAAACAAAACCGGCTTCAAAGGCCGAAGGAGCGAAATAGACCCCTTGGTCCAAAAGACCGTGGAAAAATCGCCGGAAACGCTCCAGGTTGCAGTTCATGACGGCGTCAAAATTCGTAACTGAATCGACCTCGCTGAAGAAAACTCCGAACATGCCGCCGACCTGGTTGGCTACCAGCGGAATGCCCGTGGCGCCGGCCCTCTCCACCAAGCCTCGGGCCAGCGTTTGGGTCATGGCATTTAAGGTGTCGTAAAAGCCTGGAACCGACACCAGTTCAAGGGTCTTCAATCCGGCGGCCATCGCGATCGGATTTCCGGATAGAGTGCCGGCCTGGTAAACCGGGCCGAGGGGGGCGATCTGTCGCATGATTTCTGTTTTGCCGCCGAACGCGCCGACCGGCATGCCGCCTCCGATAATCTTGCCGAGTGTAGTCAGATCCGGAGTTACCCCGTAATATTCCTGCGCGCCTCCTTTGGCGACACGGAAACCGGTCATGACTTCATCGAAGATCAAAAGGCTGCCCGAAAGGGAGCAAAGGTCCCGCAAAGCTTCCAGAAAACCGGGCCGCGGCGGAATACAGTTCATATTCCCGGCCACCGGTTCGACGATCACGCAGGCAATCTGGCTGCCTAGATCCGAAAATGCATCGTACAACGATTCGGTATCGTTGAATTTCAGAGTCAACGTTTGTTCGGCCATCGCCGCGGGAACGCCCGGAGAGCTCGGGACGCCAAGGGTCAGGGCGCCGGAGCCGGCTTTTACGAGCAGGGCATCGGAATGACCGTGATAACAGCCTTCGAACTTCACGATTTTATCGCGTCCGGTGAATCCCCGCGCCAGCCGGATCGCGCTCATGGTGGCTTCCGTGCCGGAGTTCACCATTCGAACCAGTTCCAGCGACGGAACCAGTTCACACAATTTTTCGGCCATCCGGGTTTCGATCTCGGTCGGGGCGCCGAAGCTTAGCCCCTTGTCGACATAGCGGTGGACGGTTTTCAGTACTTCCGGATGCGCGTGACCCAAAATCATCGGCCCCCAGGAACCCACATAATCGATGTATCGCTTTCCGCTCGAATCGACAATCCATGCGCCTTCTGCGAAGTCGATGAAGATCGGCGTTCCGCCGACCCCCTTGAACGCCCGGACCGGAGAATTCACGCCTCCGGGAATAAATCGGTTGGCGATTTCGAACAGTTGTTCTGAATCAGTGGCTTTAGTCATAACTCGGATTGGAACGGGATCGTAGACCTACCGGCCGCAATGTAACCGCAAGCGGCGGGAAATGCAAAAAACGGCTGGCTACAGTTAGCCCTGTTGACCGGGCGGTAAGCCTTCCGATTGTTCGGGATCGCGGATCAGCGGCGATCCCGGAAACGGATGGCCAGCCGGTGCAGAGCATAATTCGAAAAGCGTATTTTCAAAACCGATTCGATGAGGCTGTCGCCGATCGGTCGCCCGGCCCTAAGCAGGATACTCAATGCCTTTCCAGAAATTTTGTAGTCCTTCAAGATCGACAAACCGAACCATGACGGCATGATTTTCGGGTCCGTTGACAGGCCCGACAGGACTAGTTTAGTCGCGGGGCTGGACGCAAGACGGCGTTCACGGATCTGTATGTCGAGAGCGTTTCCGCACACCGGACATTGCCCGTCCCGGTGCGGTTTATTGCCTTTCCAGGTGCAAACGGCGCAGCAGCAAAGATAGAATTTCATGCCTTGGTCCCGAACCACGAACGTTTGACGAACGGCGAAACCTTGGCCGGTTCACCGGTCTTTAAGCCGCGGATCTGCAATTCCGACGCGGATCGATAAACCGCTTTGGTGGTGCGCGACGCCCACCGCTCACGCAGGGATTGGCCGCCTGCGACCAGACTTCGTTTCCATGAAGCCGCGAGCTTGAGATAAGTGCTTTCGGAAACAAAATGCCGCCGGTTGAAGGCCCGCAATTGCTCGTGCACCGTGGCGGCGCTCGGGCGGCGAGCCGCATTCCTGTGTAACATCGTCTGGATCAACGTCATGATCGGTTTCAGGCCGGCCTGCAAGGGCTCGGGTAGCGTCAACGGGATATCGTTCAGCACCGCTTCGCCGGCATAGGCATAAGCCGGAGGATCCTGCGGGAATGTGCCGGCCAGATATTCGCAGAAGGTCAGTCCGAGCGAAAACACATCGAGCGATTGCCGCAGCTCGGCGGCCTTTCGGCCGTGTTGCAGCCTGCCCCCGTGGGTCATCCAGGCGATCCGTTCCGGCGCCCAATAGCGCTGGTCGCCGATCTGGTCCTCCACGGGAGGCGGTTGGCCGGTAAAAAATCCCGCATCGAAATCGATCAAATTGGCGATCATTCCTGCGCCCGTCCGTTGAATCATGAAATTCTCGGGTTTAATGTCGGCATGGATAAAACTGGAACGTTCATGCAGGGCTCTGACCGAGTAGGCCGCCGACAGCAAAATCAGTAATTGTTTCCGCGCCGGCAATGTGGATACGCCGGACCGAGCCGCATATATCTTTTTGGTGATCTTGTAATAACTCCCGTCGTGGCGGAAAAAGTCGATTCTGCGCACGAGGAAAGCCTCCGGTCCGCATTCTCCAAGGACCGTTTCGACCCGGTTCATGCGCGCTTCGAAGGCCTCGCAGCGCTCGCGTTTGCGGGCTTTCGAGCGTTCCGACCCCGGGCTGTCCCGATCCGGGAAAACCGGCGTCAGATAACACTTTAAAAAACATTCGAATCCATCCTGTTCGGCAAAAGCCCACATCGATGTCCCGGCATCGGACGAAGTCATGTCCGTGGTCAGTGTGTAGCCGCGCAAGCGACTGCCCGAAGTCAGGCGGACAGCCATCAGGATTTAAACCAATGCCAAATTAAATCCAGCCACGCGATCACGGTCTCGCCCAACGGAAGTCCGCAAACGAAACCGGCAAACCAGGCTAACCCCCACCGCGACCAGGCCGAATGAAGGCGGGCAAGAAGCCGCGGCCGGCGCCGCGCCGGTTCAGCAAAATTTTTCACTGCGGCGGTTATCGGAGCGGCGGATTCTGGATTCGATGCCGGATCGTTCATACACTCATCGGGTCTCGTCTTTGAATCCGGGCAAGGGTCCACGGCCGGTGTCCTTTCATACACCGGTTTGTACATCGAAGACCAGATTTCTGTTGCCGTTAGCACACCTTCCCGTTCCGCTGCCATACACCGTTCCAGAATGCCGTTGGATTCGGTCCGGAGCTTCTTGAATTCGTTGAAACCTGAGAGATTGATCGGAAAGGCGGCCATTGAAGCGTCATCCGACAGCATCGGCTCGAGCCGCATCCGAATCCTGTCGATCCAGCCGGGCCACGATTCGCTGTGCTCCAGCGCCTGCTGCAAAGCGGCTTCATAATGCCAGGGCTTTCGCCACTCCGAATAACATCCGTCAGTACACGCGATCACCACACCGGGACTGTCGAGAAAAAATTCACGGAAATGAATCCGCCAATCCCGCTCCATGCTCGCCGCAAGAAACTGGGACATCGGTGACGGATCGAAAACCGAATTGAATGCGTCGGCTCGGGTCAGACTATCGTCACGGCTCAATTGATGTAAGCCGTCCCGATCAAAAAAATAGATTCTTGAATCACCAATCCAGAAGCATTGGATTTTTCGTCTAAAACGTTCCGGTTGTGCTTCCAAAACGACGAGCGCCAAGGTCGTTGCGAGTTTGTGGCGGCCGAGTGCGCCCTGCAACCGGCTCGGCGCCAGTCGGGTTTCCGCGAGGTGTCTGAGTTTTTTGAATATGGTATTGGTCAGCGCTTCGGCATCGGGTTTGAGTTCCGAAAAAGAATGGCTGAAATAGTTTACTGCGGCCTTCATCGCGGTCGCGGATGCAATCTGGCCGCCGCTGAAATTGTCAAATCCCTGCGCATAGCCTCCCAAGCCGTCGGCGACGCCCAGCAATATCCGTTCTGCGGACAAATGCTTCAGAACCGGTACCGCGTCCTCGCAGCGGTTCAGATCCATCTTGCCGTTGTGATCTCGCGCGGCCGCGGAACGGAAAACCAGGGCCGGATCGGCTAAGCACGCGGAATCGTTGAGCGGGTGCCGGCTACAGATCTCAGGACCCGACATCGCGGCAGACAGGTTTATAGGTTAATCCCGACAAGAACTTCGAATCGGACTCGAAGCGAGCTCGTCGGCCCGGAAAATTTCGGCCCAACATCATTCCCTCGGCGTCCATCGCGGGCGGCGGAGGCGAACCCGGTCAAATGCTGTTGGCGATGGCTTCGAGAATCGTATCCATATCGTGTTCCGCGAGGCCTTCCCCGGCGATTGAGGGATAATAAATCGTCTGCTCCCAGTTGTAACCGATCTCGTTCCACGGCGTCTGGTCCGGCGCATACAACAACAATCGCCGGCTTGCAACCGGCATTTCCTCCCAGGCATCGGTTAATTCATCGAGACTGGCCGGCATGGGATCCGGGTAATTTTTTGGCGGCGACTCCTGCGCTTTCTCCAAAGGATGCGCACTCGCATCGGTCCAGACGACGATGATATTGCGTTTCTTGGATGGAGCGGGCATTCTTATACCACGGCGACTGGATCGCGAGCGCCAGCGCCTCAAGCCCCCTTTCGGGTTCATCGCCGCCTCCGTCCGCCCACAATTCATTGACGAAGGCATCGAACTTTTCCGGCGCGCTCTCCATATCGATAAATTCCGGCATTTCCCGGATCGGTTCGCTGTCCGCCCAGAAATCCCGAAAAGCAACCACTCGCATCCGCAGGCGGTCAATCGTTTTTTTCTTTTCTTCCATGCGCGCGAGAATCTTGCCGTGAAACTCGAGGGCTTGTAATTTAACGCGGTTAATAACCGGCCGCATGCTGCCGGTAGAATCGATAACGAGCACGATGTCGACAAAATAGGCGATCTTATTAGCCATGAGTCCCCCGAATCGCGGTTGTCCCGCTTTATTTGTTATTGTGAAGAATAAATGGAAAAATGGCTGAACTCCGGATCTTCCCCCGCCTCTTACACTCACATAGAGACTGACGATCGAAAAACACCGCCGCTATAAACTCTCGGCCGGGATCCGAATTGGCGCTTTCATTCTGCTGCAACCTTCGCTATTGCGTCAAGGTTGTTGTTGACCGGAGCCATCCACCGGACGTAAAGCCGACCTGCAATTGCATCACGCCGAAACCCGAAATAGTAAGGATAAATTGTCGATCGCCATACAAAAGCTGAGCCGATTGTTCATTGCCGAACTCTGAACATCGACAACCGCGGGTACTAATACGCGCCCGGCCGCTGTTGGCCGACCTTCGATTTTAGGACTGCAAGATACGAATCTTCTAACATGACGACTTACCCTGCCGACACGATACCGGAGCGGTCTTCTGCGATCTTTTCCGTCGTGGCGCGTTTGATATCGTTCGATCTGGCGAGAACGTTTCTGGCCGTCCTCACGGTTCTGTTACTGATTTTGATGAGCAAGCAATTTGCTCAGCTCCTGAACCAGGCATTCGATGGCGAAATTTCTAATGAAACCATTTTTCTGCTGTTCGGTTTCAAATTGGTCTCCGTGGCCGTGCAATTGATGCCTTCCGCATTATTCGCGGCGGCGCTGATTGTACTCGGCAGGATGTACCGGGATAATGAAATGTCGGCGCTCGGTTCGGGTGGAATCGGGTTGCTGCGACTGACCCGGTATATTCTTTTGCCCGTCGTGCCCCTGGCGTTGATTGCGAGCGGATTGTCCTTTGAATTGAATCCCTGGGCGATGAAGCAGACCGCGATTGTTTTGCTCTATGAAAAAGAGAATGCCGACGCCCGCTTGCTGGTCGAGGGCCGATTCAATGAATACAGTCGCGGTGATATCGTGTTCTATGCGGAGAAGATTTCGTCGGATAGCCAGATGACGAATATCTTTGTTCAGGAACGCAAGGAAAATCAGCTGAGTATCATCCTGTCGCGGCGCGGTTTGATCCGGATCATTGACGGGGTGCGGTTCATTGTCCTGATCGACGGCCAGCGCTACCGGGGTAAACACGCTATGGCGGATTATGAAATTACGGAATTCGAGGAATATGCGGTTGCGATCGGGGCGCCGAGCAACCAATTGCTGGAGCTGACCCGAGAAGCCATGCCGACCGCGGAGCTCTTCGATAACGTGGATCCGCAGAAGATAACGGAATTGCACAAACGCTTGTCGATTCCGCTGGGCATGATCGTGCTTGCAATGCTTGCAGTACCGTTATCGTCAGCGGCTCCAAGAACCGGCGTTTACGGAAATATTCTACTGGCGTTTCTGGTTTATCTTCTATACAAGAATCTGCAGAGTATCGCGCAAAGTTGGTTGACCAATGGCGCCGTGCCGCTTCAGGTCGGATACTGGTGGGTTTATGCGGCGATGCTTGGAGTTGGTTTGGGCCTGACGATCCGGAATCTCGGCTTGCGGTGGTGCGTGATGGTGCTGACCGGCAAATCGCGCCGGCTCGCAACATTCAGACGTGCTTCCGGTTCGGCTCCATGAGCAAGCCGCTGGCGGAATTTTTCGAAAGACTTTTCAATGCGGGCCTGGCGCGATCGTGAACACTCTAAACAAATATATTGCCACCGAAGTTTTTAAGGGAACTATAGTTTCGCTTATTGTTTTGGTCACGGTCGTCGAGTTCTTCACCTTTGCCGACGAACTTCGTTCGATCGGTCAGGGCGGGTACGATTTTTGGGCAGTCGTCAAGTATGTTGGCCTGACTTCACCCAGCGTCCTGTATGATCTATTTCCCTCGGCGGTTCTTATCGGCGCCATATTTGCGCTGGGTTTGATGGCGAACAACCGTGAAATTATCGCGATGCGATGCGCCGGGGTATCCGTGGCCCGAATCGTCTGGGCGATGATTCGGGTAGGCATCATGCTGGCGCTGATATCGATTATCATTGGCGAACTGATTGCTCCAGCCACTAATCGGATCGCGCGCGAATTCAAGTCGACGACCAAGGATAACCGCGTAGCTTTTTGGTCAATCTATGGATTCTGGACACGGGACGGCGGTTCATTCATCAATATCCGGCAAATCGAGGATCGAACCCGGCTCGCCGATATTACGATTTATAACCTGGATTTCGAAAAGGGTCTGGAATCGATCCGGCATGCCGAGACCGCCAGTTATCTCGATACGGAAAAGCGCTGGTTGTTAAATACAGTTTTCACCACCCGATTCGATGAAAACCTGGTGTCGGTCGGTAACGCTGAGCAGAGTACTTGGGAATCGGCAATCAATCCGGATTTTTTAAGCGTCGTGATCGTGAACACCGGCAATTTATCCATTCTGGGGTTGCACCGTTATATCCGGTTTCTGAAGGGAAATGGCCAGCAGTCACACAAGTTTGAACTGGCATTCTGGCAACGCGTGATCGATCCTTTCGTAACTCTGGTGATGCTGATGGTCGCGGTGCCCTTTGTAATCAATATAAGCCGGTCGGTAACCATGGGTCGAAGGATGATGGTCGGAATCGTGGTTGGCCTGGTATTCGTTATGATTGATCGATTGGTGGGGCATCTAGGTTTGATCTACAGCAGCGAACCGATGATCGCGGCCATGTTACCCGGGTCATTATTCCTGATGGTTTCACTGTTCATGATCAAACGAACGATGTAGGGTTCGATTGGTTGCTGTCCCGATCAAACCGGGGCTCGAAGTTCTTCGCATCTGCGCAACGAGGACACCGTACTTCCGATGACAATATTTTCCAGAAATCGCCGAACGATCGGTTTGGCAGTAGCGCTCGGCATTTTTACGGCTTTCCTTTGGGTCTGGAGCCCAGGCGAAAATGACCCTGCCGACAGGACACCGCCGCAATCTGATCTCGATCCGAAGATTCAAGAACAGGATCAAATCACTACGGGTAACGGTTCAAGGACGAGCCGACCCACCCTACGATTGCCGACCCGCAATCAGGAACCAGCCGGAAATTCAGGATCGAATGGAAGCGTGCGGGAACTGCCGTTATCCGTTAGCGGGGACCGCACCGTGGAATCTTTGGAGGGAACGATCGATCCGGGCGGATCAGTTGAATTATCGGGCGGAACTCCCGATGAAATTCAACATTTTGGCGAATACATGGATCCGGATAACTACACCGCGATTTCATTGCCCGATGAAAATCCCGACGAGATCCGGCATCTTGGCGAATTCATCGATCCAGATGACGATCCGTTGACCGATTCCGAAAACTGAGGCTTCGTTCGAAATCGGCTATCCCGGCCGATACCGTGATCCAGAGACCGAAGAGATGCCATGCCTGCGTCCTGATCATTTCAGAGATTAACCGCAGTTCGCGTTACTGCCGGGATGATTTATTGCAAACCCGTTTCCTTGGGAAGCGCTGATTAATTCAGAGCTTCCCGCAGTGCGGGGATGCAATGCCAAAATCGGACGCCGTAAGCGTCTGATTTTGTGAGGCAACCCTGCCAATCGCATTGGCAGGGTTGCCGAGCGCTGAGAAATCCAGGATGGATTTATTCAGCGTTTCCCTTGGGAGCAATCACGATTTGATTGATACCCCGTTACTCCACTTCGATTCGATTCGCAAAGCAAACTCCGTTGTGTTTCTTGGTATCGTCAACTACGATAACGACCGGGCGTCCCAACGCTTTTGCCAACTGCGCCTGATCCAACATGCGATAGGCAATATCCTTCGACGCGAAAACACCGCTACAACTGAAGGTGACCCATCCACCCGGACAGTTCGGGGCATTGCTGGCGGTACTGATTTCTCGATCCAGTAATGCCATGCACTGGCCAAAGGCATTCGCCGCCACCAGGGTCTTGACGACCTGGCCAGTCAATACGCCTTTCACCGCATGAATATCGGTAGAACTGACGGCGAGAGTCAGAAAAAGGATGGTCGCCAGAAAGGTAATCCGCCGCGTCATTATTCGATCTCCTTGGACAATCTTGAAAGCCCGGTTTATCGATCACAAAATTGAAGGTCGATTACATTTACCGTCCAGCAACTCTTCGAACACCCCGGCATCGAAGTTGGATGTGCGATCAGCGGACGTTCGGGAGTTCGAAGTTGAGGCAGTATATTATTCTTTTCGAGTTGTGCCAAACGGCTTTTGAATTTCGTTGCCCTCACCCGAGTGCGCGTGCGGTTCAACACGGGTATAATAACGTCAAAGGCGTTAAAAAAGCCCAATCCATTGGTCTCCTTGAGGCAAGCGCTAATGTCGCTACCGGGGTCCGCGGCGGCAGGGCCGCAACCGAAAAATTTCGCGGCAGCCTTCCGGGTTCGATTCGGCATTCGTGACCTGAAATTCCTTGACCGGAGTGCTCCGGTCCGGGGAACTTTTCATGAGGACTTAGACCAATTTGCGCGCGCCGCTGATTCTATTCTTTCCATTTCTTACCCGAGGGAATTCCATGCCCTATATCTCCGTCCATCGCTGTTGTTTGATATTACTTTTTATCCTGTTGCCGGTCGTTGAAGCGGCTACAGGACTGCCTGACTCGGAACGCATAATATTGGGTAAACCTGAACCTTTTTGCAATCAAGTAACCCTGGGCGAGTGGCGCAAGGCTCAGGTGATCGAAGGGATCGACATCCAGGAGTCGCCAGTCTGTTCTCCCGACAATCCGGCCGAGGTTGCGCTTTTCGTAAAGGGTACCAATAATATTTCGATGGATACCCTGATGGATACCAACATCAGTACTGATGCGATTATAAAAAAGGATGATGTCGATGGGGACGGCGATGCCGATAACATCACGATTCGGTTGGAAATCATGGAACTCAATGGCCGCTCACCCGATTTCGCCGGGCTCGTGCCGACTTACGACATCGCGCCGGGGGTTCAACCCGGCTTCTGGGTATTCGCGCCGAAGACCCGGGATATGTCAACCAACGGCTTCGCAAGCATTCAAGCCAATCCCACCTTGCGCGTTCCATCGCCGGTAATCCGGGTCGAACAAGGGGACACCGTGCACCTGATTCTCGAGAACAGCCATTACATGCCGCATTCGATTCACCTTCACGGAGTCGATCATCCGTACATGGACCACGGCGGCGTCGGCAATGACGGCACCGGTCAGACCAGCGCAATGGATGTGATGCCTGGAGAGACGAAGACCTATACCTTCAAGCCCAGACAAGCAGGATCGATGTATTATCACTGCCACGTCCAGCCCCAGGTTCACATCCCGATGGGGCTTCAGGGATTGCTGGTCGTCGAAGAAAACCGTCCGAACAACTGGGTTCAGACATTCAATATCGGCGCCGGACAAGTCCGCCATCCATCGGTTGCGGTGCGGGAACAATATGTTCGCGAATACGATATGCACTACCAGTCGGCCGACAAGGAATTGCATCGGTTGATTCAAAAATATAACGATCCCCGCCTGATCAGCTGGGCAATCAATCAGGAGTATGATTCCACAGATGCAGACGATGACTATTTCATGCTCAACGGCCGGGCCTTCCCTTATACCTTGCGCGAGTCCTTAATCGTTGCCGAGAAAAATCAGAAAATCAAATTGCGGATTCTGAACGGCCATACCGAACCGCTTGCGCTGCATATACATGGCCATAAGCCAACGGCCACACATTATGACGGCGTCGATAACGGCGCCCCCGGAAGAATTACGCGTGACGTGCATGCGATGTCTCCGGCCCAGCGACTGGATTTGGAGATCGACACTGTGGACGACGGATTGCACAGTTTCGGAGCCGGCGTCTGGATGTTCCACGATCATACGGAAAAAGCGTTCACCACGGACGGCATGGGGGAAGGCGGCAGCCTAAGTCTGGTGGTGTACAAAGATTATATGCAACCGGATGGGTCGGTGACATTGCATGGCCGCGATCTGGCGCCGTTTTTCACCAAGGAATTCTGGCAACGCCGGTTCCCGGTCTGGCAGGACTGGGACACGAATAACTCATTGGGTATGCCCCAGGGGCTGATTCCCCAACCCGTCGCGGTCGCTGCGGATACCGGGATCGCCAATGCGGAAAAGCGTTTGGGCTTGGCGCCGGCCGAGAGCCCCGTGCCCAATCCATCGCCAGGCAATCAGGAAGATGGTTCGCTGATAATACGCCTGCTGACCGGCATTGCAATCGGATTTGCCATCTATTTCGGTGTTAACGCGTTGCAACGCAGGAAGCTGTTGCCAGGACCTTGAATATTCATGCCGGCCGCTGAGAAATCCGGGATGGATATATTCAGCGTTTCCCGATCAGAACGGAAACATTTCCTGGCTGCGATCCGCGCAGGTTGAGGGGATCCCGCGCGATTTGAATCGAAGCGGCTTTCGCACTCCGTCCGTGGAGCGCGGCGCCGTCTCCCTATTCCTCAACGCAGTGTTTCTTATTCTTCCAGCGCTGGTGGCGGAGTTCGCGCATTTCGTCCCATTTTTTCAATTGCTCGTCGTTCAAAACCTCCTTCATCCGGGCGTGCCCTTCCTCCCGTAAGGCTCTATGTTTTGCTTTCTGTTCTTTGAAAATGGTTTCCAACCGGCTTTTCTGCTCATCGCTTAAATTCAACTCCGTGGCCAAGCGCTCGATATTCGGTCCATGGCGCCAACCTTCCCCGCTCTTTTCCCCAGGAACTGCCAGAGCAATCAGCGGAACGCCGAGCACCAGCACAAAAACTGCAAGCCGTATTTTCATCGTCATCACCTCTTGGTTCATGAATGTCATATCCGGAAGGTTTATACCGTTCCTTGGGTGAATACGATAGCCTCCAATCATGGAAGCAATTGGGAGCAATGATGCAAACAATGCGGAAGATTAAATCGATAAATGTGGAAGTTTCAGGATACCCGCCGGATTCTCGCTGTTTCGTCAATTTTCATCCACCCGATCAGGCTCGTAACGATAGCCGGCGCCATAAACCGAATGGATCAATTCACGACCCGGAAGCAGCCAGGCCAGTTTCTTGCGCAGTTTCTTGACGTGGCTGTCGATGGTGCGGTCGGAAACGACACGGTGATCATTGTAAATCCTGTTCATGAGGTCGTCGCGGGAAAAAATGCGCCCCGGCTCCCGATACAAGGTCTCGAACAAATGGAACTCCACGGCGGTGAGTTCCACCTCGAGGTCATTCGCGCGCACCCGGAAACTGAGCGGGTTCAGCTCCAGCAGCTTTGGGATGACTGCGGGCATTTCCGGTCGAAACCGCCGCAATACCGCCTTCACCCGGGCGACCACTTCACGCGGACTGAAGGGCTTGCAGATATAATCGTCCGCGCCCAGCTCGAGTCCCAACAACCGGTCGATTTCCTCAATCCGAGCCGTCACCATGATGATGGGAACCCGGCTGAACGTGCGGATCTCCCGGCAGATTTCCAAACCGTCGCGGCCGGGCAGCAGGATGTCGAGCAGTATCAGATCCGGCGCGTTGGCGCGAACCCATCCGGCGACGGCCAATCCATCGGCGAGCCGAAAAGATCGGTAACCGGCGCTGGTCAGATAGTCTTCCATGACGCGGGCCAGTTTGACCTCATCTTCCACCACCAGGATCAGGTTGTCTCGGAACGGCGCGATCATGATTCCAGAGGCAGTTCGACGCGGATCCCGAGCCCGCCGAATCGCGAAGGTCGGGCACTGATAGTTCCATTATGCGCCTCGACGATTTTACGGCACAGCGCCAGACCCAGTCCCGCGCCGCCCAAATCGCGGCTTCTGGAGACTTCTACCCGGTAAAAACGATCAAACAGAAACGGCAATTCGGATTCCGGAACACCCGGCGCACTGTCCAGAAAATCCAGCACCAGGTTCCGGGCCTGCCGCTCGACAGAAATTTCCAGTCTTCCCGCGGAGTCCGTATAGCGTACGGTATTGTTCAGCAGGTTACGAAACAGTTGCGACAGGCGGTCGAGGTCTCCATACAGGGTCACGGAACGATCGAGCCGGTTATCCAGATGTACAGTAATGGCTTGACGGTGGAATTCCGCGCCTAATGAAACCAGATCATTGTTCAGAATTGCCACCGGATCGATCGATTCCTTGCGATAGCTCAACGCCCCGAGGTCGGCCATCGACAGTTGACGGAGATCGTCCACAAGGCGGCCGAGCCGTATCACATCGGCATAAAGCGAATCGATCGCGGGCTGTTCCAGCGGGCGGATTCCGTCCTGCAGCGCCTCCAGCTCCCCGCGCAATACTGACAGGGGCGTTCGGAGCTCGTGGGAGATGTCGGCAACCCATTGACGCCGGTTCCGTTCGGTCTTCTCCAGGGTCTGCGCGAGCTCGTTGAAGTCGCGGGCCAGACGTCCGAGTTCGTCGCCGGCATGAACCGGGACCCGCACACCGTACTGGCCAAGCGCGAGCGATTTGGAAGCCGCGGCGATGCGCGCCAAGGGCCTGACCAGCGTATACGCCAGCGGAAGCGCGAGCGCGGCCGCAAAAAGCACCATCAGCGCGGCGATGATCACAAACGATTTTCCTTGCTGCTCCAGGAACCGGATTTCACCCAATTCATTCAGCGCGGGACCGGGCAATATTCCGAGGTAGCCTACGGTTTCACCGTCGGCTTCGATGGATCTGAGCGAAAGCAGACTTAAACGATCCGGCCGGCCGAAAATCAGGGATTTGTCGGCAGCCAAAAGCATCACCCGGAACGGCAACGGTACATAATGCCCGGCCTCCTCCGGGTTCGGGGGACGGGGCGGCCAATCGCTGCCGGAACCTCGAAGAGCTTTGCGCATCCAGCGCTTATGCCTGAATCCTCGCTCCGAGCGGTCCTCCAGTAGAATTTGTAGCCAGACGCGCCGGTCGCCGCGCAGTCTGGTCCAGCCTCCATTGCGGCGATAGTGCTCACCGAACCGCTCCACCAGCGCCTCGACTCTGTCTTCCTGCCGCGATTCCACGAAGCGCATAAAACCCTGTTCCAGAGACCACAACATGAATCCGTACATTCCGGCCACCACCACCGTGGTGGCTAGCAACAATACCAGGAAAAGTTTGGAGCGGATCGATAACTGCACGGATTTGGATTGGGCTCCGACCCGATCCATTATGCGCTGTAAATAAGCAAAAAGTACGAAAGGGCGTTAAGATTCTGAATTGCAGCTTTTCCCTTCGATTAGTCTCTCGGAAGCCCGGCAGCATAATCGGGAATTGCTTTTCGGGTAAGGCGCGAAATCCGCCTGAGACCGTGCCATCAGCTTTATATAGTAGAGGTCGTCCGGAAATCCGGACGGATTTATTCAGCGTTTCCCTTACCGCCATTGTTAGCCGGCAAGCTTGTCTTACCCGCTGGAAAGCGGGTATCCAGCGCCCAGGGTCGGCACACTCGAAGCCAATTATGGAGGCTGGATTCCGGGCAATCGGCCGGCCGGCCTGACAATCTTGAAATTTTCGGTAATCTAAACTGAAACTACGAAGTCAGCGATGCCGCCGGTTCCGGAAACAATCACCGGTCCGAACAGTGATTCTTCAGTCGTACCGATGATAACCTCGTTAGCGCCGGGCCGCTCCACCATTGCGGGTACGAGATAGCCGTCGATGCGGGCGGCTCACGAAGTCTTTCCCGACAATGCCTGACAAAAGTCAAAGACTCGGTAAAGCGGAGTCCTGATCGCGCAGATTGCTGCAATGCAGCAATCTGCCTCATAACACCGTTCGGCTTTTCGTCAATCTCATTCCGTCGCGGACGAACCACAGTCCCGATCGAAATCTATATTATTGACAGCATTTAAATATAATAGGGAGGTCCGGCAGTGCGGGGATGCGCTGCCCAAATCAACGCGATCAGCGGTTTCGAACCCGCTCGTTAAATTATCCGGAGAGTTTAATGAAAACAGACCGTCCGGCGGCGATCGTCAGTCGCCTTTCGACCTTTCTGCAAAGCCCTCTGGATGCAGTTTTGAGCGAACGCTTGGCCGCCGATCCCCGTAAACGCGTATTGGAACTGTTCAACACTACGGCCACCACGGTCCCTGCATACCGGCAATTTCTGCATGAACGCGGCATCGTTCCGGAAAGGATATCGTCGTTCGAGGATTTCCAGGCCTTGCCCTTGCTGGATAAAGCCGGCTATATGCAAAAATATCCGTTGCCGGAGCGCTGCAACGGTGGTCAGATCACCGCTTGTGATCGGCTTGCGGTGTCGTCTGGATCCACCGGCAGTCCCATCTTCTGGCCGCGCGCGATGCTAGACGAACTGGACGTGGCTCTGCGGTTCGAACAGGTCTTCCGCCAAAGTTTCCGGGCGTTCGAGCGTGATACCCTCGCGGTCGTTTGTTTCCCGCTCGGCAATTGGGTCGGCGGAGTATTCACGACCTCGTGTTGCTGGCATCTTGCGCAAAAGGGCTATCCGCTCATTGTGGCGACGCCGGGCAACAAGCCCGATGAAATCCTGCGCGTGGTGCATGAGATGGGGCCGCATTTTGAACAGACCGTCCTGCTCGGCTATCCGCCGTTTATCAAAGATGTGATCGACGGCGGTTCGGCGCAAGGAATGGACTGGAGCCGCTACCACATAAAATTTGTATTCGCGGGCGAAGTTTTCAGCGAGGAATGGCGCACACTGATGCTGAAACGAGTGAATTCGGTCTCGCCGTGCAGCGATTCCGCCTCGCTTTACGGTACAGCCGATGGCGGTGTGTTGGGTAACGAGACCCCTTTGAGCATCGCGATCCGCCGTTTCCTGTCCACCAGTCCGGGCGTCGCGCGCGAATTGTTCGGCGAATCGCGTCTGCCGACGCTGGTTCAATACGATCCGATGAGCCGTTTTTTCGAGGTCGTGGACGGCGCAACTTTGGCCGTGACCGGAGACAATGGCGTGCCTCTGATTCGCTATCACATCGCGGATCGGGGCGGGATCATGAGTTATCGAGAGATGATGGGATTTCTTAACGCCCGAGGACTCACTACGCTCGAGGCTTACGGTTTGGATGCCGAAACGATTCCTCTGCCGTTTGTCTGGGTCTTCGGCCGCGCGGATTTTACGGTTTCGTTCTACGGAGCCAATATTTATCCTGAAAACATCGTGGTCGGATTGGAACAACCGGAGTTCGCCGGTTGGGTCAGCGGAAAGTTCGTCATGGAAGCCGGAACCGATGGCGCCGGCTCGGAATTCCTGCGCATTGTCGTTGAACTGCTGCCCGCGGTTGCCGCGGATGCCGATAAAACGTCGGCCATTTCATCTTCGATTCGATCTCAGTTGCTGCGATTGAACAGCGAATTCGCGAACTATGCTCCAGAGGCTAAACAAATCCCGCGATTGGAATTCCGGCCATTCGGCGACCCGGAATATTTCCCGGCGGGGGTGAAGCACCGGTATACCCGGCGGATTCGTGACATTTGACAGTCCTGCCGTTTGCCACCGGACGATCCAAGGCCGAGGAACGTTCTGATTACGTCAGAGCGTCCCGCCACGCAGGGATGCGTTGCCGTTATACTTTAAAAACGCATTTGAATGTAATCATAAATCTTGCTGACCTGTATCTGCGTGGTTGACGGGCCGGTCCTGACGCAAAAACTTTCGTGATTGTTGCTTTCGGTGATGTAGGCCGGAATCGTGGCCGGATCCACGTCAACCCGCAGCACGTGCTCCCCATCGATTTCCTCGACCTCAAAGCGAATGAAGCGCATATGAAGAGTACCGATCCGCTGCTTGATCAGCCGGGTCAGGTGCAACATCATTTTGTCGCTATTCTCGAACCGGTCGGACCCGATACCGACCACTTTCCCGTCATCACGGACTCCAACGAGCAATGTTCCCCCCTTGGTATTCAGGAAGGCTGCGATGGTCCGGATAATGGCCTGTTCGATCAGGTGGTCGCTGGTTCCCGATTTGGCATTCCAGCGCATCGACGATTTGAATTCGACCTGTTCAGTTTCTCCTTTATCAATCAATTCGATCGTTGAAACCTGCTCCTGCGAACGCAGGTAATAAGCCACCATCCGGGCAAGTTCCCGGATAATCTTCAATGCGGTCATCGGCTTCAGACTCCGGCCATCAAACAGCGCCTCGCCGTCGATCGCAATCAAAACCGATTCTTCGAGCGCACGAATGGTGCCTGTCCTCACATGTTCGTTGATGATTCCGACTTCACCAAACAGATCGCCGGCTTTGAAGGATTTGAATTTGCGGTCCCTGAGATTCAGGATAAACGAGCCGCTTTCCACGACGTAAAGTTGCCGTGCCTCCTGGTCGATCGTAAATACCGGTTGATTCTTATTGAATCGCTTGCGCGCCGAAATATTCAGAAGATCGTGCAGTTCGTGTTCGTCCAGTCCTGAAAAGGCGGGAACATGATTTAACAAGTGCAACGTTTCAGAGTCCGGTTGAATCATAGGACAACCTGCAAACAAGGTCATTTAGCGATGCGGCGATCATTTCCGTCAACGGACAACCGCAAGATACTCCCCCCTTGGCCGATAAGGGTCGGGATCGTTCAATGCGTGAGGTATCTTTCGAGATGTCGGCGAACCCGGCCTATAAACGGCGGAGTAATTTCACCATCGGTCTGGTTTTGGCCTCGGAATTTACCTGATCCGTCTGATTGAATTACAATAGGCGAACCTTACACAAAAATAAAGCGCTAATTTTTTTTACCATACCGTTCTGGCCTTATGATCGCCTTTGCCAGGCACAGGATTCTTGAGAGATTCAACCGATGGTTAAAATCGTCCTACCGTTACCGCGCAACCTGATCATTGGGCTTGTCGTTGTGGTCTACCCGGTCTGCCCGGCCGGGAAAACATTCATGGAAGAACGAAAGCAACCGGGTACGCAAGAAGCCCATACTCCGGACAATGTGGTTACCGCTAATTCCAATATTCGAGCGGTTGCATACATGGACAATCGAATGGCGTATGTCCGGCTTCTCGAGGATATGGCATGTCTGGCGTTGAATATTTATTTTGAAGCACGCAGTGAATCTCTGATGGGCCGCCGCGCCGTGGGCCATGTAGTCATGAACCGGGTCTTATCATAGCCGTTTTCCGGATTCGGCCTGTGATGTGGTCCACCAGGGCGGATACCAGGCATTGAACCAGTGTCAGTTCAGTTGGTGGTGCGACGGACGACCCGATAAGCCCTATAACCAGGTTCAATGGTTCAATTCATTGAAGCTGGCTATGGAAATCTATTTCGGTGCCTCAAAAGATCCTACCGGCGGCGCGCTTTGGTATCATGCGGACTACACCAACCCGAACTGGACTAAAAATTTTCAAAGGGCCCGTAAAATAGGACGCCATATCTTTTATCGGGAATCCCGCCCGAAGACCAACATATTATGATGTTCTCACGTTTCTTTCGCGCGAAACTACTATTCCTTTGAGCAATCGGCCAGACGATTTTACATTCCTCAGACAATTTTCTTACCGGAAGCGGGTGGCCGCGATCCTGAATATTTTTCAACGGTCATGGATTACACGAAAGGAATTACGATGAACGGTTCCAGATTGCCGTTAGCACAATGCCTCGCTCAAGACGCAGAAACCGTCAAGCGACGGCGTATTCACTTAATCAAGCATGCAGCCATTGTCAAACCTTTAGACATCCGTAAATTTCGGGACAATTGTTTAGGTTGCAAGCGGAATAAAATGCTGTTTGTAACTCTCTTGGGTTTTTAACGTCCGTTACCATGGCAGACCTAGAACTCCAAATCCGGACCCGTAGAGAATTTTTGAATATGGCTTTCTGGTTCGAAGGCAGCATGATCGGCGTTGCCTGGCTGGTCGGCTGGGCAGTCGATGTGAATCCGTTCTCGAATTTTTTAGTTGACGGCACTGCATTGATCTACGGAATCATTGGCACATTTCCATTGTTTTTGTTGTTCATGCTTTTTTACCGCTACCCGGTCGGACCGCTCCACCCGATCAAAAACAGTCTGCTGGAAATACTTGGTCCGGTCCTTTCTGTCTGTCGATGGCATGAACTGCTTATTCTGGCGATCGTTGCCGGCGTTTCCGAGGAAGTCCTGTTTCGCGGTTTTCTGCAACCTTGGCTGGAACGGTTTGCTGGTCTGGCCGGCGGGCTCCTGCTGAGTAACGCCATATTCGGCATTCTGCATTGGCTCACCCCGATGTATGCGCTGATCGCCGGGCTGATCGGATTCTATATGGCTTATATGATGGATATCACCGGTTCGCGGCAGTTGCTGACCCCGGTCGTTATCCACGGGCTCTATGATTTCCTGGCCTTTTTGATGGTTGCCGAGGCGTATCGCCTGCAAACGGAACGTGCATGAAGCCGGAGCCGAAAACGCGGTTTTTCCTGGCTGAATCGGCGGGCAGCAGAACTCGCCCACTGATAGCGGCGACTGGCTCAAGCCAGATCGATACGACATTCCGGTTACGGCCCGTCTGCCCAGAACCGGCCGTGTTCTTCAGACCACCGCCAGATTTTGCCTGGAAGCAGGTGAACCCCGCCGATCCAGCGGTCAATACCGTTCAATTCAAGCGCATCGGCTCGGCGGGCAAGCACTTCACGACCTTCGCCCGTGATCCCGATTCGTTGCCGATAAAAACTGGTATGGGAGTGGATATCTAAAGGTGCAAAAGGCATCCATGCGCCGCTAAGGGGCATGATCATTGGGTTGGGAGCATTGACCAGACCCTCGAGCAGCCGCCAGAACGACCAGTCGCCCATAAATCTCGTGCTTTCTCGCGACTGGCTGAAATCAAAAATCTCGATCGGAGTCATCGGCTCTTGCAGCAAAGCCTCAATGATCTGGCGCTGGGTCCGGGACAATCCGTCACCGGTCGCTGGATATTCCTGGAACAGCCGTAGAAGGGCCTGATTGATGAACGGCAACTCATGTTGCCGCCCGGCGGAACTATTTAATTGGTATAGCGCCAGAGGTGAGCCCGAACAAAACGCCGTCCATAAACTTTGAGCTGCGGACAGCTGGCCATCGGTTACATCCTGCTGCCGTCCCCAAGAGGTTTGGATCAGCGATACGGCGTCGTCGGCCAGGTAATCGCCGACAAAAATGATGCGGATCCTTGCTTTTCGCGGTCGTTGCGTTGAAAACCAATGTAATAGCTGCAGTAAATGCAACTGGTCGGTAAGTTCGAACGAATTCCAGAGAATTACCTCATCCAGGTTACTCGAGTTTTCGAGGCACAGGTCACGGCGGCTAAAATGCCGGCATGCGTCCGGATAGCTTTCCCATCCGGCGTCGCTAATATATCGAGCGCGAACCGCGCTTAATCGCTCCAAAGGTACTGGAATCGGCACCGGCCCTTCATAGAGGAGGTCATCCCAGGATAAAAATTCCCCTGGAATTCCGGCTATTTTGAGCGCGCTAACCGCGCACTCGCCGTTTACGATGTGAAGCATGAGGGGCCTCAGCGGTTTATCAATGGATTATCGCGGCTCATCTAAACATTTCGTTCAGGACGTTCAATTATTGCCGAAAAGATGAACCAATTAGTGTAATCAACCGGACGGACACCTGCAAAACCGCGCAGGCTGGTTTTGCGGTTGGCGCGAGTGGTAAAATCCAACAGCACGCCTTCCCGTGCCCCGGTAGCTCAGCAGGATAGAGCATCCCCCTCCTAAGGGGAAGGCCAGAGGTTCGAATCCTCTCCGGGGCACCATAAAAATTAAGCACTTACTAGAAAATAACCACGGAAGAAAACAAAAATATGACAATTTTGTGCCACTTTCTACTAACAATCTACAACAAATCATGGTAGCCTATAAACGAGCACGGCAGATACTGGAATATCTGCCGTGCTCTAACCACTCACAACAATCGAGGTGTTGCACATGGCTACCATCATTAAACGCCAGTCGAAAGCAGGCGTCCACTATTTAGCACGAGTCCGGCTCAAGGGATTCCCGGAACAAACCGCCACGTTTGAACGGCTGACGGATGCTCGCAAATGGATTCAGGACACGGAATCCGCCATTCGAGAAGGCCGCCACTTCAGAACCGCCGCGGCGAAGCGCCATACCTCCGGCGATGCTATCGAGCGGTATTCGGAAAGCATCCTGCCGAAGTACAAATCGAAAGAACAAGCCAACCGCAAGCCGATCCTTGCCTGGTGGAGCCACGCCATCGGCGACAAACCGTTAGCGGATCTCGATTCCGCTGTATTCGCGCAATGTCGCGACCAGCTCGCGAATACGATCAGTTTCAAAGGCGGCAAGCTTTCTCCCGACACCATCAAGAAATACTTCCAGGTAGCCGCGAGCGTCTTAAAGGTCTGCGTGAATGAATGGAAGTGGCTGGAACATTCGCCATTGCGGGATGGAAGGGTAGAGCTGCCGGAACTCCCCCGCGGCCGCGTTCGATTCCTGGATGATGCCGAGCGGGAGCGGTTGTTAGACGCCTGCCGGAAATCGAGCAACCCGGTTTTGCATTGCTGTGTCGTTGTATCGCTGGCTACGGGTTTGCGGCAATCCGAACTCATGACCCTGTGCTGGCATGCCGTGAATTTGAAAACCGGAACGATCGTTTTAGAGCATACCAAGAACAATCAGCGCCGTACCGTACCGCTGGTTGGCCGAGCCTTGGAACTGCTTCGCGAACACTCGAAGATCCGGCAGTTAAATTTCGACCTGGTTTTTCCGTCCACCCGAAATCCGGCCAAGCCAATTGACCTGAAGCGGCCCTGGCGGAACTGCCTGCACGCGGCCGAGATCGTTGATTTTCGATGGCACGATCTAAGGCATTCCTGCGCCTCGTATCTTGCGATGAACGGCGCCAGCACCACCGAAATTGCAGCGGTATTAGGACATCGAACCCTGGCAATGACCGCGCGCTATGCACATCTATCCGAGAGTCATATTCGAATGGTCTTGGCCGAGATGAATAACCGGATGTTCGGCGATGGTTGAAGCGGCGGTCTGGCGGTTTGATGAAGCGGTTTGCTGGTTGTGCGGTGCTGATCTGGACTTGTTTCAGGTAGGGTTGTATATGCCGGCGCTACGAGCGGACTACACGTCTGCTGAACATCGCGCGTTTGCGGTGTTGGGTGTACTAAAACTTGAGGTCGCGGCAGGTTTGGCCAAGGCGAACGGTGCTCGCGAGCTGGTTAAGAAGGAAGTATTGTTGACCTGGGCGCGCAAGAAAGGCCTGGATGTTTTTGATAAGAGAGAATCAGCCGATGAAAAAAGAAATCGTATTGCGGCGGTCATGTGCGAGAAGGATCCCGATTTAAAAAAAAGGCCGAAGGCCGACATCAAGGTGCGGCTACAACAATCTGACCGGATCTTTATGAGCGATTTTCCCGGCTGGTGGACACGGCAAACGCTATTTCCAAAGAGTAGCGGCGGTAAACCACCAAAACGAAAATAAGTAAGTAACTCCTGATTTTTAAAAAGCCTGGCATAAGCTGGGCTTTTTTTGCCTGCGTTCAAAACTCCTGAATTTTTCGAACCCAAAAATCTTGTGTATCAGGAGTTTTTTATCTGGAAAATTCGTATTAGCCTATAACCACCCGTAATAACACGGGAGTATTCATAGAGGTTAATAACGATGAACGACATTGTGAAAACTAGATTGATCCCCATCCGCTCGTGGAACAAATTCCACGAGTGGCCGAAGGAATCCGGCTTGCGGCATTTGCGATTCAATTCGGACAAAAATGGATTTCGGGCGGCTTTTGTCACCGTCGGGTCGCGGGTAATGGTTGATGAGCGCGCATTTTTCCGATGCGTTGAAAAAATCAATTCCTGATAATAGGTGAATATCATGCAACAAACTACAGATCAACTACCGCATCATCGCAATCACTGTCTGCAACAAATGGTGGACCGTAAAAAGGAGAATTTAGTGGTACTTGAGGAGCTGTTGGCAAACAGTTATTTCGAAATTGAACGCAGCCTCGAGGGCGTAATCAGGAAAACGATTCCGGCCTTTTTTGATGATTATCCGGGTTTGGAGTTAAAGCCTGATTATGCCGAATCCGAAAGGTTTTCAGAACCCCATGTCGCAATGATGCATAAGATTCAGGATTTGGCGCTGCAGGTTATTTATCTGGAAGCGCTTAGGCAGGAAAAATGGTTTTAATACTTTACCCTGTTTCCGTGAGTTCGTAGCGATCCGAACTAAATATTAGGGGAGGCGGGTTCTGAGTATCAAGATGGGTTTCTTGAAAAGGTATTCAGGGGATTGAACAGATGGTTTTCGGACGAGGCGGAGGAATATTCCGCAAGATGGTGAGCAATCGGCTTCTCGCAGGCGAGAACCCGCCTGCGTAGGCCAGTTTGGCGCGCATCCTAAGGGCTGCTTGGAAGCGAATGTTCG
>JBGTCG010000274.1:0-23884 GCA_041748915.1 Methylococcales bacterium | reverse complement strand
CCTACCAGACCGTCCGGGGAAAACCGAAAAAACCATTATCTAGCCCAAAAAAATCCAACCTTGTAGTGCCATAACCGCTCCTTGTAAAATTCTATCTTATTGAAAATAAAGCAAACGCTCTGATAGAGTGACAAACATGGGCCAGCATCGAGGATGGCGCATCGGCTGGAGACGATTCTCTTTTTATCCTGGCTTGGGAACGTTGCGCTGACGGACTGTGCGGGATCGGTCGGCGCAGGCTATTTTGTACGGCTGCCTTTTCCGACAGCCGCCCGCTTTTCTTATTTGGATACCCCGGGATGCCGATGCGAAGTGGTGGTACCATGCCAGGCAGGGCGCCGAGAAAAGCTCGATTTTAAGACGCCCCGTCCCGCGTGATCTCGTTCCACGCGTGCTCTTAGGTGGGCGACACCCGTCTCAAAACGAAGATCCATTCGCCGCCACATCCGGCAGGTAGACCCTTCAACGGCAGGTGGCGGGCAACCCTTCAAGCCGGAAGCATTACGGCTCAGCGAACCACGCGGATGTCGATGCCGATATCGAGGCCGGTCCAGGCGCGGTCGGCCGTCAGCACCGCAACGTTTTCGAGTTTGGCAGTTGCCAGACAGGCCCGGTCGGCAAAGGAAAGGCCGGCGCGTCGGGTACCCTCACGCAATTCGGCACAGAGCCGAGCATGGCCTAGCTCGAAAGAGCAAATGGCGAGAGGCAGACTCTGCAGCGCAACTTCGGCTTCCCTCAACGGCACGCCGATTTCCACCAGCTTCGCCAATGTTTCGCTCCAATTCACTGCGGAAATCAAGGCGCCCGCAACGATCGCCTCATCCACCAATTGCGCACCGGGTTCCCGCTTGAACGAAGCCAACAAGGCGGAAGCATCGAGCAGAACCTTAATCACGTGCCGCTTCTTGCTGTCGCTCGGCGATGAGTTCATCCGCCAAACTGCGATCCCCAGGTGCGTAAATCGCCACCAAATCCTGCACACGTTGAATGGCTTTTCGCACGGAGAATATCCGCAGTTGCCCGTTGTCTTCCTCCAGCCACACCGTATCGCCGGGTTTCACGTTCAGCTTTTCGCGCAAGTTCGCCGGAATCACGATGCGCCCGCCGGGGCCAATTTTTACCGCTTGTCTTTCCATAATCATTGCTTAATGTCACTGATAAGTATTGTGTCATTATAAACAATAATGGCGAAGGATCTAGTACTGCCAATTTTCAGTCTCGCCAAGCCGTTCCCCGATCTGGACGAAGGCGGTACCAAAGACGAAACCCTGTTGATTACCGAATTGCTTGCGCCAACCAGTCAACGTCATCACAGTCTTTTCGCCCGGTCCAAAGAAGGCAAGCGTTCCGTCGGGCGCTGTCATGGAGTTCAGTATTACCTGTTCCGGGATCTCCATCGGATCGATTGTCAATTGTAGGACTTGATCCCAGACGATGCTGTTTCAATAGTTTTCGGACTGAAGTAGCCTTCGACAATCGGAAATTTAATTTCAAACCCCGCCTTGTTGGGATCGCTGACGAGGTGATTCGGTTCTTTCGGCGGCTTGGGATCGCGTCCCTCGGAAACTTTGCACGGGACCAACTCAAAAGGCAGCCCAAAAACCTTGGCTGTCTCTTCTTCAAATTAATCGTTATTTTCTCCAATGCCGCCCAGCGGTGGGTAAACGCCGTTCACAAACATCCGTCGAGTTCAATCCGTCCGTGGTGTTACCCGAAGGCCAGAGCCCGGGCTAACGTGTCGATCAACAAATTACCCGCGTTCTCCGCGGTAATGCCATAGGACAGGATACCGTCTTCGTGGCCGAGCATGGAAAAGATTCCCGTGGCAGGGTTTCCCTGGGACAGAATCAAATCGTATACCGCATCCGCCATCGCCGGGGTACCGTAGGCGATGGTCTTGGCGATCGACGGAATGGAAAGTTTTTGCGTGGCGCACCAGATTTCCGGGCTGTGCACATGCATCACGAAGCGAATCTCCGGATCGCAGCAATAGACCGCGGCGTGGGTCAGCGCTTCGGAAGAGGGTTTCACCGGGCCTTCCGCGACGATGCGGTTGTGCCAGATCGAGGATTCCTTCACGATGCAAAAGTGGGTCTCGTCCAACCGCTCCTCGGCCCCGGTTTGCGTTCCGCTGATAATCATTGGGTGCATGCCCTCCGCGGAAACGGGTTTTTCCACGATTTTTTGGCTGATATTGCCGAAACCGAGTCCCCCATAGCGCAGCGGATCCTGGCCGATTAACCGCAGTCGATGCAGAACGGCTCGCCACGCGATTAAGGCTCGAAGGTCCCGCGTTTCAGGAAAGGGCGTTTGTTTAAAATCCAAATCAAACTTGATGACTCCCTCCGGCTCATGATTGTTCATTCGCCGGCCGGAGTCGATTCGTACATCCGTTTCTTGCGGGTCCGGTAACTGTAAACCAACGTGATCGCCAGTAACCAGGTCGCCACGAGATAGCCGATCACGCCGTCATAGCTGCCGACCAGGAAGCTAAAAGGCCCGTCCGGAACGACTTCAGTATAACGTTTGGTGAGTTTGAGAATGAAGACCCAGGCAGCATGCAACCCGATGCAATAACCAATTCCCCTGGGGGTTTCGATCAATACCGAACTTAAAAACAAGCTCACGGCGAACAATGCGAGGAAGGAATCCAGATTGGCGACCTCGAAAATTTGCAACAGCGCGGGCGGGACCAACTCAAAGCCGGTCGACCAGCGCAGGTCTCCGGCCGCGATTTCGCCGCGCCCGCCGATAAAATGAAGTCCGGCGTAGAAAAATGCCGTCACGACCAACGCTGAACCGATGGTTCCGTGCTTCCTGGCCGCACCGAAAAGAAGCCCACGGAACAGCGACTCCTCCAAAACGGCCACGATCAGACCGGTACCGATTGCGCCGGCAAGGTGACCGAGGAGCCGATTCGGTCTGTCGATCTCGCTTGGCAGGGGGGTTCTGATGTCGAGATTGATCAAAACGATGATGACGAAGCCGAGAATCATGGCGCCAAGTAGAAAGCCTTTGGAGAATTGAATGGCAAGGGTTCGCCAGGAGGCGGGAAAGCCCATATCGGCCGCCGAAAGACCGATCGACTTACGAGCCGGGAAGATTCCAAGGATCAACAGGCCGAGCCCGAGACGGTTCACCAGCCGCGGAAACGAAACGTCGAGATTGGTCAGCACATGGATCGGATAGGCGAGCATCGCCGCGATCCCGATCGCAATCAGCAAATAACCGAGGGCCATCGCGAATAAAATCCATGGACCGTGTTTGGAATGCATAGGGAATCGATAGGATGGTGTTCCGGAACTCGGCGGGTTTGCGGATCGGTCCGGCCCGCAGCCGGAGTGCCGGTCGCGGGGCCTATCGATCGGTCCGAACCCTGCGCAAAGTATACTCAATTCGAGTATAATCCGCCTCCATATCGGCGATCGGCGAACGTGGCGGAATTGGTAGACGCGCTGGATTTAGGTTCCAGTGGGGCAACCTGTGAGAGTTCGAGTCTCTCCGTTCGCACCAGAGCCCATTATTGATTTTCTGGTGATGTCTGGCGATACTCTGCTTCTTTCGAATCCCTGTTACGGCTGATTACAGCCGTTTTGCTGCAATAACAGTCCGGTTCCTCCGAAGTTGCGGTGCGCAGTCGTGAATCGCCGATGAGTTCCGGCGATCCGCGCAAAATCATGAGCGTTCGATTTACCGATCTTCGTCCGGTAGTCGTTCGGGTTGAACTCCGCGCTGGTCGACATCATGTCGAACGGGTTCGAATTCCGCCGGCCGCAAGTTCAGCACGCATTTATTGACCGCGTGGGTCATTCCAGGCTTTACCTTATCATCACTTGAGGAGAATCCATGCAAGTTTCCGTTCAACAAACATCTGAACTCAAAAGAAAGATGAAAGTCCAGGTACCGGAAGACAGGATCCAGTCGGAATGCGCGAAGCGGATCGATTCGTTGGCTCGAAAAATCAAATTGGACGGTTTTCGCCCCGGCAAAGCCCCACTCGGCATCATCAGAAAGCGGTACGGGAAATCCGTGCGTACCGAAGTGATCGGCGAATTGATTCGCTCTTCGCTGTTCGATGCGCTCCAGGATCACCATCTTCGACCCGCCGGAGCGCCTTTTATCGAAAACACCACCGATGAAGCGGGAAAGGGCCTCGAATATGAGGCCAGTTTCGAGATTTATCCGGAAATCCGGCTAAATTCCTATCAGGAACTGAACATCGTGCGGCCTGTTTGCGAACTATCCGAGGCGGATATCGATAAAATGGTGGAAAAGCTGCGCCGCCAACATCGAACATGGCGGACTGTCGAACGGGAATCCGCTCAGAACGACCGGCTCACGATCTCGTTTTCGGGCGCGGTAGAGGAAGAAAACTTCACCGGCGGCACGGTTGATGATTTTCAGCTCGAAATCGGGGCGCGCCAGATGATTCCAGGATTCGAGGACAACCTGATCGGGCTCACGGAAGGCGGCGAAAAGACGTTCACATTGACGTTTCCGGACGATTACAACAACGCAAAATTTGCCGGAAAAATGGGTGAATTCAAGGTGCATATCAAAAAAATCGAAGAGCCCGTATTGCCGGACGTGGATGCAGAATTCATCAAACAATACGGAATCGAATCCAGGAATGCGGAAGAGTTCCGCCGTTCTTTAAAGGAAAATCTGGAAAGGGAAAAAAATCGTGCGATTCAATCCAGGACCAAGACGGCGGTCATGGATGCGCTGCTTGAAGCGAACGCGCTGACCTTGCCGGAAGTCCTGGTTTACCGGGAAATCGAACAGTTAAAAAAACAGCACTCCTCGCAGCACGGCGGGTCCGAAGCGGCGCTGAGCGGCGAGCAACTCAAACATTATGAGCCGACCGCGCGGCGGCGGGTGAAACTCGGACTGCTGCTCGCGGAAATTGTTGCTCAAAATAAACTTGAGCCGGATGCGAGCCGGGTTCGGAAAGCGGTCGAGGATCTGGCGCAAAGATTTAATTCTCCGGAAGCCGTGGTCGATTGGTACCATTCAAATCCGGAGCAGCTGCGAACAATTGAACAGATGGTGCGGGAGGATCAGGCCGTGGCCTTAATCCTGGAAAACGCCACCGTGACCGATGAGCCGATTGAGCTCGCCAGTTTGATAAATCCCGATTGACTAATGCATAAAGGTTAAGCAAATGAAAAATGATGAGTTCGGTTCAATGTACCAGACATCTGCGACAGGGTTGGTGCCTATCGTGATCGAACAGACCGCGCGTGGCGAACGGTCGTTCGATATTTATTCCAGGTTGCTGAAGGAACGCGTCATATTCCTCGTGGGTCAAGTCGAGGACTATATGGCCAATCTCGTGGTTGCCCAATTGTTGTTCCTGGAATCGGAAAACCCGGACAAAGACATTCACCTGTATATCAATTCGCCCGGCGGCGCGGTGACGGCCGGACTGGCGATTTATGACACGATGCAATTCATCAAACCCGATGTCAGTACGATGTGCCTGGGGCAGGCCGCCAGTATGGGCGCGCTGTTGTTGGCCGGCGGCGCCCCTGGTAAAAGGTATTGTCTGCCGCATTCGAGGGTGATGATTCACCAACCATTGGGCGGTTTCCAGGGACAGGCCAGCGACATCGATATCCATGCCCGAGAAATCCTGTTGGTCAAAGACCGATTGAACAAGATTCTGTCGAAACACACCGGGCAGCCGCTGGAAAAAATTAAAAACGATACCGACCGGGATAATTTCATGAGCGGTGTCGATGCCAGGGAATACGGATTGGTCGACCGGGTGCTCGAAAAGCGGGAGCGTCTCGCGGACAAATGACGTAAACGGACGTCGGGGCTGTGGGTGCCCCGGCACTCGCGGTTGAATTGCTTGGCGCCGCACTCCACATCGTGTTTCGGCTAGTTGGTGGAATCCGCGATTATTGTGTATGCTAAAGGATATTTTAATAAAATATGGATCCTAGCACTTGCAAAATATTGCTGATCGTAGCAAGGTTATGATGCCAGTAGATCTATTCGGGTGGTAAAGAGGTCATCCATGAGCGACGATAAAACAAGCAAAGACAGTGAAGGAAAGCTTCTTTACTGTTCGTTTTGCGGAAAAAGCCAGCATGAGGTCAGGAAACTCATCGCTGGCCCTTCGGTTTTTGTTTGCGACGAATGTGTTGAATTGTGTAACGACATCATTCGTGAAGAGTTACAGGATAACGCGCCGTCCGGAAAGGACGAACTTCCGACACCCAAGAAGATCAAAAAAGTACTGGACGAATACGTGATCGGCCAGGATGAGGCCAAAAAGGTGCTTGCGGTTGCGGTTTATAACCATTATAAGCGCCTTCGCGCGCACTCGAAGCGGGACGATATCGAGCTTGCCAAGAGCAATATATTATTGATCGGTCCGACCGGTTCGGGTAAAACGCTACTCGCCGAAACCCTGGCACGGCTGCTGGATGTTCCCTTTACCATTGCCGATGCCACCACGCTGACCGAAGCAGGCTATGTCGGCGAGGATGTCGAAAATATCATCCAGAAGATTCTGCAGAAATGTGATTATGATGTCGAAAAGGCCGAATCCGGCATCGTCTATATTGATGAGATCGACAAAATTTCCCGGAAATCCGATAATCCTTCGATCACCCGGGACGTATCCGGTGAAGGGGTCCAGCAGGCGCTTTTGAAACTCATCGAAGGAACCATCGCTTCGGTCCCTCCCCAAGGGGGTCGCAAGCACCCGCAGCAGGAATTTCTGCAGGTCAATACCGGCAACATATTGTTTATTGTCGGCGGGGCATTTGCCGGGCTCGATAAAGTCATTCGTGACCGGTCGGAGAAAGGCGGTATCGGGTTCTCAGCCGACGTCAAGACCAAAAACGAAATGAAAAATGTGGGCCAGATTCTGGCCGACGTCGAGGCCGAAGACCTGATTAAATATGGTCTGATTCCGGAATTTGTCGGCCGCTTGCCGGTGGTCGCTACCCTCGATGAGCTGGATGAGGACGCATTGGTGAAGATCCTGACCGAGCCGAAAAACGCACTCGCGAAACAATACGGCCGCCTTTACGAGATGGAAGATTGCGAGCTGGAAATTCGCGAGGACGCATTGCGTGCGATCGCGCGAAAAGCGATGGTGCGAAAAACCGGTGCTCGCGGACTCCGGACGATCCTCGAACATGTTCTCCTCGATTCGATGTATGAACTGCCTTCCAGCAAGAATATCAGCAAGGTCGTCGTCGATGAGAGCGTAATTAACGGCGAAGCCGCGCCCTACCTGATCTACGAAAACAGCGATCAGAAGCGCTTCTCCGCCGAGTCTTGAAATCAGGTCCGCCCGCACCGGCGTACGCGATGCAGATTTTCGGTGCGAGTTCTGGGAGGGGATTCCGGTTTCTTGGGGTTTAGCGGCGTAAGGCAGGCCGCCGTAACTGAGGATTAGTCGGTGTTAAGGAAGGTTCGCTTAACTTGACACGCTCGGATGCGAGCGGGACGGTCGCCCCGATACTCCGGCGACGTACCAGGCAGAAACAAAATAAGCGAGGGATCCCCTTGGCAAACGCTGAATAAATCCATTCTGGATTTCTCAGCGGTCGGCAACCCTGCCAATATGATTTGCAGTTGCCTCACAAAATCAGACGCTTACAGCGTCCGATTTTGGCAGTGCATCCCTGTACTGCGGGAAGCTCTGATTTAGTCAGAGCCTCCCTTGCAATTCGTGGTACGAATACCCATTTTTAACCTAACAGTGTCGCTCTTCATTTAGATCTAAGGACTCCCGTTATGGAAACAACTCCGAGATTTCAAGAATCAGTACGCGAAGTTCCGGTCCTGCCGCTCCGCGACGTCGTGGTTTATCCACATATGGTCATCCCGCTGTTTGTCGGACGGAAAAAGTCGATCGAGGCCCTCGATGTGGCGATGCGCGATAATAAGCATATCCTCCTGGTGGCTCAGAAGGATGCAGAAGTCGACAATCCGGGGTTTGACGATCTGTATACGGTCGGAACCCTGGCGAACATTCTGCAATTATTGAAATTGCCGGATGGTACGGTCAAGGTACTCGTCGAAGGCGCCGAGCGCAGTGTCGTCCATGGCTATACGGAATCGCACGGCTATTACGCGGCGGAAGTGAACGCCTTATACGATCAGGTCCAGCACGACGAGCAGGAGCTGGAAATATTGGTCCGGACGGCCGTTACCATGTTCGACCAATACGTGAAACTGAATAAGAAAATTCCGCCCGAGGTATTGAATTCGCTTGCGGGAATCGAAGATTCCAGCCGCCTCGCCGATACCATCGCGGCCCATATGACTCTGAAAATCGACGATAAGCAGTCGATTCTGGAAATGAGTGATATCGCCAAGCGCCTGGAAACGCTGATGACCCTGATGGAAGGAGAGGTGGATATTCTCGAAATGGAGAAAAGAATTCGAGGCCGGGTCAAGCAACAAATGGAAAAGAACCAGCGCGAATATTATCTGAACGAACAGATGAAGGCGATCCAAAAGGAGTTGGGCGAAATGGACGATGTGCCCAACGAACTGGAGGAACTCGCTCAGAAGATTGCTGATTCCGGGATGTCCAAAGAAGCGAGGACCAAGGCCGAAGGCGAGCTCAACAAACTCAAACTCATGTCACCAATGTCGGCGGAAGCGACCGTGGTCCGCAATTATATCGACTGGATCGTGAGCGTGCCGTGGAAGAAAAAAACCAAGGTTCGGCACGATTTGAATCAGGCGGAGGGAGTACTGGAGAATGATCACTATGGGCTGGAAAAAGTTAAAGAGCGGATCTTGGAATATCTCGCCGTCCAACAAAGGGTCCGGAAGCTGAAGGGTCCGATCCTTTGCCTGGTCGGACCTCCCGGGGTCGGGAAAACGTCATTGGGCCGATCGATCGCACGCGCCACCAATCGCCGTTATATCAGAATGTCGTTGGGCGGAATCCGCGACGAAGCCGAAATCAGAGGCCATCGGCGCACCTATATCGGATCATTGCCGGGCAAGATTCTGCAGAACCTGTCGAGGATCGGGACGCGGAACCCGATGTTCCTGCTCGATGAAATCGACAAGATGGCCATGGACTTCAGAGGAGACCCGGCGTCGGCGCTTCTCGAAGTACTGGATCCAGAACAGAACCACACGTTTAACGATCATTATCTGGAAGTCGACTTCGATCTTTCCGATGTCATGTTCGTGGCGACCGCGAATACCCTGAATATCCCGGCGCCCTTGCTGGACCGGATGGAGGTGATCCGTCTCGCCGGTTATACGGAGGACGAAAAAGTGAATATCGCGATTCGCTATCTGATTCCAAAGCAAGTCAAGAATAACGGCCTCAAAGCGACCGAGCTTCATATCAGTGAGCCCGCGATACGCGAGATTATCCGCTTTTATACCCGCGAGGCCGGCGTCCGGAATCTGGAACGGGAAATTTCGAAGATCTGCCGCAAGGTCGTGAAGGATCTTCTGCTAAAACGCAAAAGGGCCGATATGATTACCGTGACCGCGCGCAATCTCGGCAAATACCTCGGCGTGAAGCGGTACCGGTACGGCCAGGCCGAAGACAATGACCGGGTGGGCCAGGTAACCGGACTTGCATGGACCGAGGTCGGTGGTGAACTGCTCTCCATCGAAGCCGCGATAGTTCCCGGAAAAGGACGAATTTTACGCACCGGAAAGCTCGGAGAAGTCATGCAGGAGTCGATTCAGGCGGCGGAAACCGTTGTGCGCAGCCGCGCCAATCTGTTGGGAATCGATGCGGAGGTTTTTCAGAAAAATGATATGCACATTCATGTTCCGGAAGGAGCAACCCCGAAGGATGGACCGAGTGCCGGAATCGGAATGTGCACGGCGCTGGTTTCGGCTTTGACCCAAATTCCGGTACGTTCGAATGTCGCGATGACCGGCGAAATTACGTTGCGCGGTGAAGTGCTCCCGATCGGCGGATTAAAGGAAAAGCTTTTGGCCGCACATCGCGGAGGGATCTCGACGGTTTTGATTCCTGAGGAAAACGAGAAGGACCTGATTGAAATTCCGAAGAATATCAAACAGAATCTGGAAATCAAATGCGTTCGATGGATCGATGAGGTGCTCGAACATGCACTGCAGTATCTGCCGAGTCCGCTGGCAAAGGGCAAGGAATTGGCGGTAGATGAAAAAAAGAAGGGCTCTAAAAAAGTCGCGAAACCCCAGCCCGTGACGGCGCATTGATAGAATTTCAACGCACACGCGTCGGAACCCGCACGGAGTGTTTGGCGGAGGTCCTGACGCCACAGGCGTTGTGATTCTCCCGCTGTCGGTGATACCACGGCGTGGCCGGCAAATGCCCGGTTGCCGGTATTTTTAGTTTTGGCTTACATCACCCGATTTATTTTTACGGATTCCCATTCAAAATATACCTGATATAAGGGAAACACCGCATAAATTTCAGCTTCCCACGACGTAGGAATCTGCCAAAATAGAACATTGTAAATATTTGAATTTGTGTGACAACAACAAGCGCGACCTGGTGTTGCCGGCTACTCGGAAATCCAGGATGGATTTATTCAGCGTTTCGTATGGGTTGCGGATTTTTTCGATGCGCCGCGCGCCGGCGAAAGAACCGGCTAACCGCGTCTTTAGAAGCTTGACACCGGTTTCGCTCAACTGCTATAACCTTCATCGGGATCGAGTACGACCCGGTAGACCCGGTTTGCCGGAAATTCGAATTCGATTTGGATCACAAAACCAAAATGCTGTTTCAACCAAGAGGGGGATTGAATGAATAAATCGGAATTGATTAGTGCGATAGCGGAGGAATCCGGTCTGGCGAAAGTGGATGCCGGCAAAGCATTGGATGGATTTATCACCGCAGTAACCGACGCACTGAAGAGTGGTGACAGCGTATCATTGATCGGTTTTGGTACTTTCGTCGTGAAGAAAAGAGAGGCCAGAACCGGGCGTAATCCGCAGACCGGCCAGACCATTAAAATCAAGGCGGCTAATGTTCCCGGATTTAAAGCTGGTAAAGGTCTAAAGGATGCCGTAAACTAAAGGGCTTCGTTAACAGGGTGCTTAGCTCAGCTGGGAGAGCGTCGCCCTTACAAGGCGAGGGTCGGGGGTTCGAACCCCTCAGCACCCACCAAATTACGGAGTGGTAGTTCAGTTGGTTAGAATACCGGCCTGTCACGCCGGGGGTCGCGGGTTCGAGCCCCGTCCACTCCGCCATATCCAAATTGAAACCCTGAATTTCCCGTTCGGGGTTTTTTCTGCGCGTTTCTTTAAATGCGAACGGTGGTCAAAGTATGTTGCAATCGATAAGAGACCGCGCTCAAGGAATGATGGCATGGATTATTCTGATACTGATCTGTGTTCCGTTCGCATTCTGGGGAATGGAAAACTACATTGGCGGCGGACGGGAAAGGCCGGTCGCAGTTGTGGGCGACGCGGAGATTTTTCAGGCCGATCTAGCCAAGGCCTATCAGGAGATGGCGGCCAGACTTGGCGGTTTCGCTCAAATCGATGAGGCGACCCTGAAACAACTCGCACTCAAAAACTTGATCGATGAGCAAGTACTTCGACAGTATGCGTTTGATCGAGGATTCATGGTCAGCGACGGCCAGATTCGCGACACGATTAGAACATTGCCTTATTTCCAAGGCGAGAAGGGATTTGATAAGGAAAAATATGACGGCATCCTGAAAGCGCAGAATATCGCGGAACCTTCTTTCGTCGAGCAGATCCGGAACGAAATGGAAATTGCACAACTACAGGACGGGATTATCCGGTCAACCTTCGCGACAGGCCCGGAAATCGAGCGTTTTTTGAATCTCAGGGATCAATCCAGAACTGTTGAATATGTCACGATACCGGTTTCCGAGTCGGATTCCGAGATCAGCCCCGAGGTAATCGAAACCTACTATCGAGAAAACGAAGCCTCCTTCCGGTTTCCGGAACAAGTGGCGGTCCAGTATATCGAGCTTAATCTCGAAGAGATTGCGGCAAAACTCGACCTCACCGAGGACGAATTCCGGACCTTTTACGAGTCGCAGCAGGACGTATACACTCGTAAGGAACGCCGTAGAATCAGCCATATCCTCGCGGCGGTCGATGTCAAGGACAGCGCCAAGGGCGATCAGGCGGCACTCGACAAAATCAAACAGGCGCAGGCGATGCTTTACAAAGGCGAGGAATTTGCCGTGGTCGCGGAAAAGCTCTCCGACGATCCGGTATCTGCAAAACAGGGCGGCGACATCGGTTTGATCAATCCGGGGGATATGGATCCTGCATTTGAAAAGGCCGCATTCGCGCTCGACGTTGGTCGCGTTTCCGCCCCGGTCCGGACGCCGTTCGGATATCATTTGATCAAACTGACCGAACTGGAGCCGGGCGAAGTTAAATCGTTCGAGACGGTTCGGGGAGATGTCGAAAAGGCTTTACGGCGGCAGAAGGCCGAGAACACGTTCTATGAACTGGGTGAACGGTTGGCCCGGATTACTTATGAGAATCCCGATAGCCTGGTTCTGGCCGCGGAAAGCACGGGGTTCGAGACCAAGACCTCGGATCTGTTCACGCGCCAGGAAAAAGAGGGTTTTGGCGCGGACCGCAAGATTGCGGACGCGGCTTTCAGTGACCAGGTATTGGAAGGAAAGAACAGCGATCCCGTAGAGCTTTCAGTCGACCGGGTCATGTTCCTTCGATTAGAAAAACATGTTCCCGCGTCAACCAAACCGCTGGATGACGTTCGTGACCAGGTCATTCACCAGATCAGGACGCAGCATGCAAGTGAGGAAGCGCGCAAACTAGCGGACCGCGTGTTGGCGGAATTGAAAGCCGGCCGTTCGCTCGCCGATCTGGCTGAATCGAACAAGCTTGAAGTGATCAGACCGGAACCGGTGGATCGGAGTGAATCCAAGCTGCCACGCGATTTGGTCACGGCGCTGTTCAGCGCGGAAAAACCAGTCAATGCCCAGCCGGTGCCCTTTCAGGCCGCCTTGGCGGACGGAACGCAGGTGGTCGCGGTTCTACTCGACGTGCAAGGTAAATCCGGCAGTCAGCAGGAAGGCAAGGAAAAAGAGTCGGATCAGGCCGGACAATGGCTCGGTTCGCATTATGCCAATGCTGAATTCAGTGACATGCTGGCGCAACTGAAACAGGATGCACAGGTGACCGTATTCGAAAAAGAAGATTGAACAGCCGTCGAGGCTATGATGTCATCGGTGCGCGGATCGCGAGTTTTCGGGTAGATCGGTCAGGTTGATCTACCCGCGAAGATGAACGGATCCGGAAACGGATCAGGACAGGCCTGCAAAGCCGGTAATGTTGAAACCGGCGTCCACATAGGTGATTTCGCCGGTTATACCGGATGCGAGGTCGGAGCATAGAAAAGCGGCGACATTGCCGACTTCTTCGATCGAGACGTTTTTCCTCAATGGCGCCGCGTCCGCGGCTTTGCTGAGCATTTCCCGGAAATTGCTGATCCCCGCCGCAGCCAGGGTCCGAATCGGTCCGGCCGAAATCGCGTTCACCCGGATTCCTTTCGGTCCGAGCGAACAGGCCATATATCGGACATTGGCTTCAAGGCTGGCCTTTGCGATTCCCATTACGTTATAGTTCGGAATGACCCTTTCCGCGCCCAGATAGCTCATGGTGAGCAATGCGGCGGGTCTGCCGTCCATCATCGGCAGGCCCGCTTTGGCCAATGCGGAGAAGCTGTACGAACTGATGTCGTGCGCAATCTGAAAATTTTCCCGCGTGACCGCATCCAGATATTCACCTTCCAGCGCTTCCCTGGGGGCATAGGCAACCGAATGAACGATTCCGTCCAGCCCATCCCATACCTTGGCCAGACTCGCAAACACCTTTTCGATCTGGGTGTCACTGGCAACATCGCATTCAATCGCGAGGGATGATCCGCAATCGGCCGCCATTTTAACCACGCGGTCTTTCAGTTTGTCGTTCTGATAGGTAAACGCCAGTTCGGCGCCTTGCCGGTGCATCGCCTGCGCGATCCCCCAGGCAATCGACCGGTTGCTTGCCAGCCCGACGATCAAGACACGTTTGCCCTGCATGAAGCCCATCTGATTCTCCTTTGTGTTTGTAGGTGTAGATTTAAAACATCAAAGTATCCTCGACGCGACTGGCGTTGTCCAGTTGTTGGGCGACATCCGCCGATGTGATCGTTAAAAACCGCAAGTCGCGATTCGTTTAAATTTTTGGAAGGAATCGGGGCGCGATAGTCGCAGATTGGTCCACGTTAGCCGGCGAATTTGATTGAAATGTTGTGCCGATGTTTCTATCCTTACCACGCTAAAAATCACGGGCCGCCGAGCATACCTATATCATGCACTTACTGGTTTGGATTATCCTGTTTACTTTGCTGGGAGGTGTACTTAGCGTGTTGGCGGCTTCAATCTTCCTTTGCCTTCCGGAAAACCGTCGCGCCCGAATTTTGCCCCATGGGGTGAGTTTTGCGATCGGGGCATTGTTATCAGCCTCATTCACGGGACTCATACCGCATGCTTTCGAGGGCACCGAGAGCGGCCGTTTGCATGCCCTTTCGCTGACTATCCTGGCCGGAATCCTGACATTTTTTTTGCTCGAAAAACTGTTGTTATGGCGGCATTCCCATACTGGCAACCATGAAAACCACGGCCAAGAGGAAAGCCCTAAACCATACCCGTCCGGAACCCTGATCTTGCTCGGCGACGCGATCCATAATTTTGTTGACGGGGTGCTGATCGGTGCGGCATTCTTGACCGATGTTTATCTGGGTATCGTAACCAGCCTCGCGGTCGCGGCCCACGAAATCCCGCAGGAAGTCGGTGATTTTGCGATCTTGCTGCATAGCGGCTATGGCCGGACCAAGGCGCTGGTATGGAATGTACTGGCCAGCATAACAACGGTATTCGGTGGCGTGGTCGCCTATTTCGGTTTGGGTGAGATGGATCATCTACTGCCGTTCCTGCTGGTTTTTACTGCCTCGAGCTTCATCTATATCGCGGTCGCCGATCTTATTCCGACACTAAACAGAGAAACCGATTTCCAGAGTACCGCGTACCAGATTCTGCTGATCGCGGCGGGGGTATTGATGATTTTCTGGTCGCATAAATTTGCTCATTGATACCGGGCAAACAGTGCAATCGAGCCATTTCCAAATACGTTACCGATTGGTTAGTTGAATAATCAACGGGCAGTGACGGATCAGCCACGTTATGGCCGTTGATTACTTCGGGTCGCGCAGCCGCTGCCAATCAGAAAACCGGTTGCCTCGGTGTCAGCTTGAAAAAAGCCGCCGCCGTGTTACCGGTTATACCTGTGTAAAGTCGGGGTATAACTGGTTTTGAAATAAAGCCGTTGTATTCCTGAACCACTATTGAACGACGAGGGATGGAAATGAAATTATTTTGGTTTGTCTTTATTGCAGGTTCGATTTTATTTTTTTTGGTAATCAGCGCCTTTAAAGTGGACGTTTTGACGTTGGAAATGCTCACTCATATCCTGTACCATTTTTTTATCGGATTTGTCATTCTGGCTTACTTTTTTTCCCATATGACAATAAAAATAATGAAATTACTTTTGATTCTAGTACTTGTGCTTTTGATATTGGATGAAATATTCGATTACGCCAGAGGGGTTGGCGAGGTCAGCGCTGAACTTTTGATAATGAATTTTTATTTGGTCTTTTGGGGTGGTTTAAGTGGTTTTACCTTCGCAAGATTCTGGACAACGAGATAAACCTACAGCGGCTATCAGCGCGGGGTGCTTCTTTTCGCGCCTGTCTTGGGGATAAGAATCGGGGTGAAGCACACTGGCCGCTGGTACACCCGTGTGATGTGCGGAAAATATCGGTATTGGATCGCATTGTTCTTCGAAAAGTACGGCGGAATACGCGGGCCGGAGTATCCATTGTTTTGTGGCATGAAGTTCTGGCAAACCCGTGAATACCTTGACTGATGACTATGCGCCTTCGACCTGTCTCTATATAGTTTGCGCCGCGATGATCTTATAACAGCCGCAGGAAACGGTTTCCAATCCAGGACAATTGAGAATTGTGATGTTCCCGCGGAAGTAGCGGATAAATTTACTGTGTTGCAGCGCTTGAGCCGCAATCGAGATACCCGCACGACGCACGCCTAGACGCTGCGCAATGAGGTGTTGCGTAACGGTGAACTTGTCGGACTGGAGACGGTCCTGCGTGGTCAAAAGCCAGCGCGCAAACCGCATATCAACGCTGTGGAAACGATGGCACACAGATAGTTGTGACACTTCTGTCAGCAATGCGTGGGTATAGCGGGCTAACAACTTTTGCATTATCTCATTTTCCTGGGCATATCGGTAAAATGCCTGAGCCCCCATTCGCATCGCCGTGCCGGCCGTACGCACAATCGCTGATTTGCACGGTGTAGGGACTCCGAGAAAAACCGGTACGCCGATTAACCCTTCCTTGCCGACCATTGCCACCTCGAGTGTATCCATACCATCGCCCTTAGAAAGTAAAGAAATCATGCCGCTTCTCGGGAAATACACATACCGGGTCTTCTTTTCTGGCCGATAGAGAACTTCCGAAACTTCGAAGCTCACCGGTTCGAGATAACCTAATAGATCCTGGTAGGTGGCTTTTGGAAGGGTTGCGAGCAGGCCGTTTTTATCCTGTTGATCTATCATTGGCGCACCTCGCAAAAACCGCCGTCCAAGCAGGCTGCCAGTTCAATTTTACATCCTGACTCACGACATGAAGAGCGCATTATCTGGTTACCTCATAATGCCCTGTGGTACGCTCAGATAGCCCCCAGCCTTGCCCGAGCGCGGGGAAAGCGCCGAGGCGGGGGATGGTTCGGAAGAAGCAGTTATGGGCTGGTGTCCGATGCTGATTCGGTGCAGTCAAACTCCAAACTTTCAATACTAAATGGTAGAGTAACCTACAAAAAGGCGCGTTTCTGTGCGGTTGCGCACACACAGGATCAACTGAATTTACCAAGGTCAACCGCTTTTTAGACACTCCTGATCCGTGGAACTTGCTTCGCACGATAGACAGTGCCGCAACGCGCCCGCCAAGTGAATCGATCCGTCGAGAGTAAGGATTGGGAAGTCAAGAGAAGTCAGTCGATGACAAAACCGGCCGGATCGCGGCGTTTAAAACCCGCTCACCCACAGCCTCCATGAAGTCGTTACCGTGGAAGCTGTGAAGGCGCCCGCATATTTTCCCGAGCCCGGAAGGCCAATGATTTCCGTCTCCAAGGCCGAATCTATGGCGGGAGTATGGACCACTTTTTCGATGCCTTTTTTGCTTTTTTTGCAGCCTTTTTCTCCTTTGGTGTCATAATCGGTTGTTTTTTGTTTTCATTGTTACTTTTTCTCTCTTTGCTCATGATTTTCTCTTTCGCGGTTTGATTGGAAACGTTCAATTTCAGTCGGGTCGACGCGAATCAACTTCGTCTCGATTTGCCGAAAGTGATTTTGATCGGTGCCCGCCAAATGCTTTCAGATGGTCTTGATCCTGTCCATGCCATGTATGGAATGAGTCGTTCGTTGCGGTTTATTTTTCGGTTTATGTTGCTGTTCCGGCATGGCTCATGCCGTCATCGAAATTACGAATTGCCGGAATGATTATCATAATTGCCGATGAACGCCGCGTCTGTGCGCTTTCGCACTCAGGGATGGCGTGGCGCCCGAAGCACGTCCGATCCGCGGGCGCCGCTGATGAAGCTGGCCTGGATCCCCTCTTGTGTACGAAAGCGCACAGACGTTCAATTCGGCGAGTATTAACCTGTACTGAAAAAATCTGTCGATCTATTCGAAACGAAAGCGCCTTCTCCGCGTATTTTGAGCGCCGGGAAGCGACGCTGCGGTATTCGAGTTACGTACGCCGACTGGCGAAACCCCGGTGTCTGCGAAAGGAGCAAGACCATCATGCTAAATTCTATTTTGGACGTTATTTTAAACGGAACATTGAATGCCTCGGGTTGGGAGATCATCGGTGTGGGATTGATCCTGACCCACATTACGATCGCCAGCGTTACCATCTACCTGCATCGACACCAGGCCCACAGGGCTCTGGACCTGCATCCCGTCGCCAGCCACTTTTTTCGCTCCTGGCTCTGGCTCACCACCGGCGTGATCACCAAAGAGTGGGTGGCGGTGCATCGAAAGCATCACGCCAGGTGCGATATCGCGGGCGATCCCCACAGTCCCAAGGTTTTTGGTCTTCGCAAAGTGCTGCTGGAAGGTGCTGAACTTTACGTCAGCGAAACCGAGGATAGGCAGACAATTGATACGTATGGCAAGGGCGCCCCGGAGGATTGGCTGGAACGTAATCTTTACAGCCGGTTCTCTAATCACGGCATCGGATTGCTGCTGGTGGCGGAGCTCGTGCTGTTCGGCGGACTCGGTGTGTCGTTGTGGGCCATTCAAATGCTGTGGATACCGTTCTGGGCGGCCGGCGTGGTCAACGGTTTAGGGCACGCGCAGGGTTACCGTGGTTATGAAACCCCGGATGCTTCTACCAATATCGTCCCCATCGGCCTGTTGATAGGAGGAGAGGAACTGCATAATAATCACCACGCCTATCCCTCGTCCGCCCGGCTATCGACCCGGTGGTGGGAGTTCGATGTCGGCTGGCTTTATATCCGTCTTCTCGCGATGTGCAAACTGGCGCGGGTCAAACGGCAGGCGCCCAGGACAAGAATTGATACCGCCAAACGCGTGGCGGACGCCGATACCTTGCGTGCAGTTGTCCAGAATCGCTTTCATGTCATGGCGCTTTTCGGCCGCGGGGTCATGTTGCCTGCCCTGCGCCTGGAGTTGAAGCGCGCGGATGCGGCCACCCGCAGATTGCTCCGGGAAATCAAACCGCAACTGATGAGAGACCCGGTGCTCATCGACGAGCGCGCGCGTCTGGTATTGCGGAGGGCCTTGGCCGCCCACTCCACGTTGGACACGGTCTATCAATTCAAAGCGCAGTTGCGGGAGTTGTGGAGCAACGCACGGCTCAGCCATGAGTCCCGACTGGAAGCACTGCATGAATGGTGCCGCCGGGCCGAAGAAACCAGCATCGAGAGTCTCAAGGTATTCGCGGAAGGGTTGCGCGGTTATTCGACGGTGCAATGAGGAGCTGATCATTCGTGCCAGCAAGCACGGATATTCCGAACATCGAATTCCGGTCCGGGCGATCGCCGGCAGCGGGATATTGGTTCGGCAATGGCTTCGGTTACCTTGGTGAAGCTTTGATTCAGTCAGGGGTTTCCGCAGTGCAGGAAAGCGCTGTCACAATCAAAAGATGTAAGCGATTGCCGGTGACAGCGCAACGCAAACTGCATTCCGGGTTTGCCGACCGCTGAAACCAGGATGAATTTAAACAGCGTTACCCAGCAGTCTCTCAAACTCATTCCTGACCACTTGATAGCACTCACAGGCGCGCCCCTCAAGGCCTGCCCGGTCGACGATCGTGATACGACCGCGATGATACTGGATCAACCCGGCCTCTTGTAGACGCCCGGCCGCGACCGTGACCCCCTCGCGGCGCACCCCGAGCATGTTGGCGATAAGTTCTTGCGTCATCGTCAGCTCGTTCGAATCGAGCCGGTCGTGGCTCAAGAGCAGCCAGCGGCACAATTGCTGATCGACGGTGTGCAGCCGGTTGCAGACCGCCGTCTGCGACATCTGGGTAATCAGTGCCTGGGTGTAGCGCAGCAGCAACTGTTGAAACCGTCCGCCGCGTCTGAATTCTTCTTTAAGCACACTGATTCTCATTCTAAGGCTATGGCCGCCACTTTGTACCACCGCCCGGTTGGGCGTGGTCTCCCCGCCCATGAACAGGGCGATACCCACGACGCCTTCATTGCCCACGACTCCGATCTCCGCGGACGTCCCGTTCTCCATCATGTAGAGCAGGGAGACGATACAGGTGGTCGGAAAATAGATATGCTCGAGCCGTTCGCCGGATTCGTAAATGACTTGACCGAGCGACAGGGAGACGTCATCCAAATGGGGCTCGAGGCGTTCATGGATCTCCTCCGGGAGAGCCCCAAGCAGACGATTCCGTGGTTTTGACATGGCAACGATCCCCATCTATTAATAATTTTTTCTGACGCGATTCAACTATCACGGATTTGGATTACTTCCCGATGGCGATCTGCAGGTGATTGATCATGACGATATGCGCTAAAAACTGTACCAAACCGTACAAATGCCGTCAATTGTATTAGTTTAGACAAATTTAGACAAAACCTGTTACGTTTGTGTTCCGTTTGAAGGATCCGTCGTCCCGGAGAAAAGCTTGAACTTGTGTGCGCTGACGTACCGAGCGCGATCCGTTTTGCGTGTAACTTTTTAAAAGGGCGATGGAAAACATCATTCCAGGCCGTGTCTGGAAAGCTCTGATTAACAGAGCTTCCCGCACGGCAAGATGCGCTACCAAAATCAAACGGTGTAAGCGTTTGATTTTATAAGGCCACCCGAAATCGCATTTTGGGGTGGCCGACGGCTCAGAAATCCAGGATGGATTTATGCGCTGTTTTCTTAGCGTTGAATTTATTCTAACGAAACACTCACAAAAACATTGTTTGCAGGAGATGAACATGAAACTCACCAAAATAACGCTTACGGGTTTACGGGCAGGCATTGTTCTGACCTTGTGCTCGACTATCGCTTATGCCGAGGACAGCCATCTTTCTGGCGACATGGAACGCCACGCACCGACCGCATCGGCTGGCTGCGCGCCGCCGTGCTCGGCGCCAATGACGGTATCGTCTCCACGGCTAGTCTCGTAGTCGGAGTTGCAGCTGCCAATGCCAGCCAGGACAACATGGTAGTGGCCGGGGTCGCGGGGCGGGTTGCCGGAGCCATGTCGATGGCTGCCGGCGAATATGTCTCAGTTCATTCTCAGGCAGACATCGAGAAGGCCGACCTTTAGCGCGAATGCGCCGAGCTTGAATTGGATCCCGCCGCGGAACGGCGTGAGCTGACCGCCATCTATGTCGTGCGGGGGCTCGATCCCGGCCTGGCGCAGCAAGTGGCCGAGCAACTGATGATGTCCGATGCGCTCGGTACCAATGCGCGCGACGAACTCGGAATCTCCTGGACACTCCGCGCGCGGCCGGTTCAGGCCGCGCTGGCAATGGCGATTACCGCGGATGTTGGTGCGCTGTTCGGGCGGCCGTTTGAGTAAAGAGCGAACCGAATTGTTTTTCTAGGCACCGGCTCAATACGCTTATAATTCATCTGATATCGGATAAAATTCGCGTGATGATTGTTCGCCTAAGTTAGGCTGTCCGATGTTACGCTGTACCGGGGTGTTTTGCCTCTGGCGTTAGTTCTCAAGTGACATAATAGAGAACCGCAACGTAATGACTAAAGCTGCCCGCCAGAACGAAAATATGCCAAATTCCATGAAAATAGCTGACTTTGTAATCGAGCGCGTAAAACACCACGCCGACCGTATAAAACAACCCCCCTGAAAGAAGGAAGTAAAAGCCTGTCACCGGCAAGGCTTGCAACAAGGGGGTGAGCGCGACCACGATCAGCCAGCCCATCGCGAGATAAAGGATCACTGGGAGCACCCGATGGCCCCGTTCTGGCTTCAAGTCCAAAATTATCCCAAAGAGCGCCATTGCCCAGATTAGGCTGAACATCTGCCAACCTACGCTATCGCGGAGAGTGACCAGGGTGAAAGGGGTGTAAGTACCGGCAATTAAAAGATAAATGGACAGGTGGTCGAGTTTTGAAAAGACGGCCTTGGCTCGACCCTTGGAGCCATGATAAAGCGTCGCAAAAACATAGACCAAAATGAGTGTAACCCCATAGATGCTGAAGCTTCCGATCTTCCATGGATCACCCTCACGGACCGCAAATGCGACCAACCAAGCCACCCCGGAAACGGCGGCTACCGCACCCAATAAGGCGCTGGCCGTATTGAATCGCTCGGCTTTATTCTCTAAAACAAAAGCAAGCCAGCTATTTCTATTTCCGGCGAAATACCCGTTTCTGCGCGGCATGTACCGGCTCACCCGAAGTGTCTGTTTCGTTAGTGTGATGTGCGGACCGCAATCTTACATTTTCTCTTTCACGTCCTTAGCGTTATCCTGAACATGTTCGCCACCGCGCTCCACGTCTTTACCCATTCCTTCGAAGGTATTACAGGCCGTCAACGCGCCCATATAGCCCATCATCAGTACCAAAAGCAGAATTTTCCGTGCCATGATCGTTCTCCGGATATCGTTGAGGAAACTCTGGCAAGCCCAAACCTGACTTGTCAGAAACCACCAGCGGATCGTCTGATTTTCCGCTGGCCATTAGAATCAGTGACTCAATACCACCGGTCTTTACAGAGATCTTAGCTTTTCCTGCTCGCGGCAAGCAGGAGCACGCCGCCAGCCAAGATCGCCCCGACACCGGCCCAGACCGGGACATTGACCGTCTGCTTGTCTTTAACCGACAGCTCTAATGGGCCTACCTGGGCTGTCGTGGTTTCCCGGGTATAGCTGAAACCGCCATAAACCAACCCCAATGCCCCGGCGACGATCAGCACGATCGCCATAATCTTGATTGTGTTCATTTCGTCCCTCGTATTAAATAAAACCGTTGGACTCCGGCCTTTACCGCGCGGCGTAAGCACGTTCCAGGGCCACTACAGAACACTTCGGCCTTGAATCACGCGAATCACGATCACGATGAGCGCGATCACCAGGAGGATGTGAATGAACCCGCCCAGTGTGTACGAGGAAACTAAACCCAGTAGCCAGAGGATAACTAAGATGATCGCCAGAGTTTCAAGCATTTTTTTTCTCCGCAAGAGGCCGTCAATTTGACGGCGTTTAAACCGCATACCCGGAAGCCGATACCCACCGGGTGGATGCAAGCCAAGGGCGCGCCGAGAAAGAACTCCGGGGAGTCTAACTCGCGCAACCAACCCGTAAATCAATAACCCAAAGCGTATCGCCTGTGCAGCAGACTGTTGAACTCAAACGCAGAGAGCCCCGGTCGGATTCGCGGGCCGTGGGCGCGCTGCGTAGGGTGATGGAAGTCCTGCCAATATACCGGGGCATCCAATCTTCACCATCCTGTCCAAAAGCTATTTGAGGGCCTCGCTGCCATGCAGCAATCCAGACTGTCTGGACTTGGCTGCATAGCTAAGCAAATCTCGCTTCAGCTGCCCTTCTTAATATCTTCCTTAAGGTCGCCAACGCCCGTCCGGACTTTACCAAGGTTCTTTTGGACATTTCCTTCGAGCTCCATTTCCTTGTCATCCAGTAATTTGCCGGTGGACCTCTTTGAATTTATCCCTGGTTGTTTCGATTCTGCCTTTTACTTGGTCTTTGTTCATGAGAATCTCCTGATAATCAAATTTAGCCCTGGCTATAGCCAGGACCCGGCCGGGGAGTGATGTGTCCGATCGCTTCATTGAAATCTTACCCGCCAAACTGAATTCGGTCGGTGCGTTAGCATACATAGATTATGAGTTTTCATTGAATAGGCGCGCGGATCATTCTGAAGCGCTTATGTGCGCGATCGTACGGACAGCCACTGATGGTTCGGTTAGATTCTTTCCAGGTTGGTTATCCAGGCGCCGCCCCGCGATCGGCAAGAGTCGAAGAATAGTTGTTTGGTCCCACATATGAAAAAGAGAAACTCAACCAGGTTTATCACATCAACGATTGACAGGGAGTTTAGGAGATGTAGCGGTTTTTAGAATTGGGTGGCAATAATCATGAAACGACAGGGGAACAGAGATGAGCTGGAATCGAATAGAGGGTAATTGGACGCAATTCAAGGGTAAGGTTAAGGAGACATGGGGTGATTTGACCGATGATGAACTCGATCAGATCGCAGGTAAACGCGAAATCCTTCTCGGCAAGATCCAGGAGAAATACGGGATCGCGCAAGAAGAAGCCGAAAAGCGGATCAACGAATTCGAGAAGGCTAT
>JBGTCG010000273.1:0-4676 GCA_041748915.1 Methylococcales bacterium | reverse complement strand
TGAAAGATTTTGGGACATCCAAGTCACCAAAATCGACTCGCCTACGCGACAACCATTGGGCCCCGGCCGCCCTGCGTCCGCGCCGCTTCGCCACACATCGCAAGCTCGGCGCAGGCTACGCACCACTCCCACAAATGGCTGGACGGCGTTTCGGATGTAATTTTGGATCCCCTCTGGCGCTAGCGCACGACGGGTATCCAAAATTGCCTACGCCTACCGGGGACTACCAGCCCTCGCGTTCGCTCTCCATGGCTGGCAGCGGACGATATATGTTCCGATGTTCAGCAGAGCCATCGAGGAATTATTAATTAACTTCTAAGCAATTAACGATGGCAACTATACATTTACTTGGAACCGGCAACGCTCTCGCAGGCCAGCGGCGCCAGAACACCTCCCTGGCTATCGCTCATGACAACATTATACTGGTGGATTGTTCAGGGAACCCCATGGCTTCTCTAGAGCGTTTGGGACTTTCGCCTCGGCTTCTTAGTCACGTCGTTCTCACACATCGTCACACAGATCACATCTACGGCGTGCCATCTCTTGTGCATCAGCTCTTCCTGCAACATCAAACGCATCCCCGTGGGCCGTTGACCTTCATAGGTGAATCGGATGCTATTGACGCTGCTCAGGGTTTACTGCACGCGACCGGATTATTGAATCGGCCAAGATGCTTTCCAATCGAAACTCAAATCATTGTTCCTTCGGGTGAGGTTAGAGCGTGTGGTGGAATCGAACTCGAGTTTTTTCCCGTTAACCACGGTTCAACACCAACGTTTGGTATATCGTGGGCCGCTCATGGTCAACGTCGCGCATTCGTTTATTCATCCGATACGTGTCCCGTAGACGTTGTTTGGAAAAGGGCTAAAACTGGTGCCCTACTTGTACACGAATGCAATTCCTACACACATGAGACCGAGGTTGGCCACACTACGATCAATCAGCTATTGTCTCGCGCTGCTCGTGTTAAATGTGAGATAGTCCTTGTCCATCTGCCATCGACAACGCCGGAGGAACAAGCAGTAATTGAGAAAACACTTTCTGATCAATTCGGCCGGCGCGTTGTACTCGGCTGGGACGGCATGTCTATCCAACTGGACTGAGGAATGTCCCCGATATTTGTCAAATTGACGTATGCGATCGCACTTGCTCTCGCCGTCCTGGCGTTCTGGTTAGAGTTGAATACACAAGTACCCGTACTACTCGATCGCCTATTTTCTCTACTACTCAGGTTGCCGGTCTCCCACCACCTGAGCGAGCCAAAACGCTTTCACCGCCGATATGCCGGCCAATCGCCGACAATGCGTTGCTATTTATTTAATTCTTGGAGAGTCTTGGTTCCACCAAGACTCTGATATTCTTTGTATAGTTTAGGGATCCTTTCTTGACATGTTACGATAATTTCGCCAGCTTGATGCATTCTTGCTGTATTTATGTATCCAGTAACGTCACCTATCTCTTTTTCTCGACGGATGACTTCGTGAGCTTGCTTTATCTCGCCAAAGCACCGCAAAATGGTTCTTTCTGTTTGAATCATTTCAGACCTTGCATTAGCCTGTTCCTGCTCCTTTTTTAGCTTCGCAAGTTGTTCTCTGGCTATTGGGATCAACTGGTCAGGATCATAAAGCTGATACCGAGTGATGAAGTCAGAAAACTGATTCAGAGTATGAGTTTCATTAAATTGTTTCCTATACGATTCTAAAATCGCACGTAAACCTTTTTATTCCGCTCTCTTTTCTGCCTCTGCAATGGCCGCACTTTTATTATCCATATATTCCCTAAGCTTTTGTGAATTCCTGTCTGCCACCGGGAGTACTTTTCCGACCAATTCCCAGAAATCATCGGAAAACTCATAATATTGATTCCACCTCGAGCTTTGAATTATTCGTTCAACGCCAATAAATTGTTGTATTCCTTCAGAAGTCTCTGGATACACAATAGGAAATGCTAATGGCACCGGCGCTGAAAAGATTATACCGTTTCCGGCGCAATAACAAATTTGACGCCGCGCCCGCACCTTGCAAAATTGTTTGGCTGTGGGCTCGATAATACGGTCGCAATAAGACGGATTCTTCCCAATTTCGGCGCGACATACTTGACGCCGATTCGGATTTTGAATCGAGTAACAATACCCGATGTTCCGCTGTTCAATCGCCAGACAATAAGCCCGAGAATCACCTGACAGATTCGAACAAACCGCGATTCCGGAAAGCCCGATGGATGTTATCAGTATCCACATGTGACCAGTCCATCAATAATCGATCCCTGTGGATGGGGTATAACTCTGAGCACCGACCCGAAGCGGGGTTACTTCGGATGAAATGGTTCAATGTGCGGACGCGAATGTTGCGAAGCTTGCCATAGATCCCAATGAGTCTGGTTTTCTAGCCAAGATTCTGCCGTCGTGCCGGTCAACGCCGCGACACGTAGCGCCATCTCAGCAGACATCGACGCCCTACCGTTGAGTACCCGAGACAATTGAACCCGAGAAACGTGCAACCTACTGGCTACATCCCCGACAGTCATACCTTCGGGGAAAAACTCACGCAACACTTCGCCAGGGTGAGCAGGGTTATGCATGCGCGCCATAGAACACCTCAATGATAGTCACGGTAATCGACCAGAATGGCGTCTTCGCCATCAAACGCAAACGTCAGCCGCCAGTTCGCGTCTATCCATACCGCCCAATAGTCAGCCAGATCACCCTTGAGCGGATGCAGCTTCCACCCCGGCGCTTTCATATCAACGGGCGATTTGGCAACGTTCAAACGGGTCAGAAGAATTCGTAGCCTTCCCGCGTGCTGCGCTTTAATTCCTGCCTTAGAGCCAGTCTCAAAGAACCGCTGAATCCCCTTGTGGCGGAAGGTCCTGATCACGCTTATAGTGTATCGCATGACGATACGATAGACCAGTCATATGCAGCATCGTATTCGTCTTTTAATGTCTTTTGAGCCGTCAAGTGGCCGTCAAGTTGACGCCGAAGGTCATCATCATCGTCCCCGCTGAAAACCTTATCAAAAAGGCGCTTACTGGGCCGCCGCTGGCCGGGTTTGGCATCCGCCACCTTGCGCTTACCTTTCCCGCCGCCAGGTCGAACAGTTTTCGCGCTGCATATGCTATCGGCCACCAATGTCCAGGATTCTTTTATTGTTCCATCACCTGTCGTATAGCTCGAACGAGAAAGCTTTCCCATTGCCGCAATCAAATCGCCTTGCGTATGACGCTGTAATGCTTCGGCAAGCCTCCCGAACGCCAAAACACTAATCCACAGAGTCCCTTCTTCGCGTTCCCGTGCAATATCTACCGCGAGAGGAAGGGAACACATGAGTTTTTCGGTCTTCGTCTGAGAAGTCTGGGGATCTCGACCAGCGCGGCCATAAATCGATGCTCGGATCATTTGTCTGTCCACTCGACGCGATTCCCATATCGCCAGGACAATGCGTCTTTTAAATCTTGCAGCGTATCGCCTTCGGCGCCGATCACGGTTCCGCCGCCTTGGTTCTCGATCAATCTGAATTTGAGAACCGCACGGTAAACCGCTCTCTGTTCCGCTTCAGCTCGTTGCATTCCCGCGTCGAATTCCAATACTGCGGCTCGTTCTTCGGCATATTCGAGAATGTTTTCAGCGTCGATTGGATCAGGCGCCGATTCATCTCCTTGGGTACTGGACTGTTTCGGTGATTCAATTGGCTTCAGGATCGCAAGAAGCTCAGATTTGTGAGACTTGATTTCTGGCAATAACGATTCAACTGCGCTGCGTTGACCGCGGTATCTAATCGAGGATCCCTCGGCCCACAGACTGACTCCCAGTTCTTGGGATCGGTAAAGTAATGTGTTTGCGCTCGTCATCATATTTTCCCTTCGATGAGGATTTCAGTTTTGTACGCAAAATCGTCGGCGTTTTTATGGAATAGGTTTCCTTCGTCATCTTCGTCACCATCGTCATTCCCGCAGCTTCCAGGCATGCCGGCTCCGTCATTCCTTCGGCATTCAGTGTCATTATTTAATAGCGATTGCAACGTCACGAGTGTTTGACGGTTATCGTTGTGGGTGCGAATTCGCAGACCCTGAAACCGTGCGCCGTCCTTATTTTTGGCGAGCTTTTTGACTGGCAACTTGAGAAACTCACAGACATCGAGAAGGTTCGCGGAAAATCGCTGTACTGCGATTGGCTGGACGCCGTTAGCAGCACACCACCCGGTATAATTTGGATACAGTTTTGTTTCCCTCAATTTTTCAATTTCGGCGTCATCGGCGTTTTTGTCTGGATTCAGCCCAACGTGAATTACGCTGGATTCTTCCGCAACGACATTGTCGTCCAGCCAGGCGGCAAATTTATTTGTTTGCGTGTAGTGCTCACGCTGTCCTCGCGTTAATCCGGTGTTGATACCTCCAATCGCTTGATGCACCTTATCGTCGGTCATTGATATAACCCAATTTAGTAAGCCAGGTAGCTCCGTGCGCATGACGGTTTCAATGCCACCTTGCGCCAGCCATTTTTCTTTGTCAGCGTCGGTTATTTTGTGGGGGAAAACGATAGCCCCCTGTGTCAGGGTAGATGTCGCCTCTTCTTGACAGTCTTTGTTTGAACCAGGGGGCATAAGTTGGAGGAAGGTTAATGTTTCGCTGGTGTCGCATAGGAAGGAGCCCGTAGGGCGACTGGATATGAGACACCA
>JBGTCG010000272.1:0-45761 GCA_041748915.1 Methylococcales bacterium | reverse complement strand
CGCAATCCTTGCATTTCCATCGTGGCTTACCCTTCGCGTGACCATTCTTAACCGTTTGCTTACTGCGACATTTCGGACAATGTGACATCGATGCACCTCTCTGGATCGAGGCAACATTATATCATCATTACTTACGCAATATCCTCCGTTTCATTTCATAAAAGTCATCTCTTAGTTATAGCGTCTATAGCGTCGAAACTGGTAGGAGCATACGATTAGAGATGAATTGGTAACCATACAAAATTCGGATTGACTATGATATCTTGGTCAGGAAGTACTTTTTTATGTTCCGCAGCTTGAATTTCAACGCGCCCGATATGATTAGAAATCATCGGCCTATTGTTCCGAATAATTATAGTACTTTCTTCATATAGCCTAATTGGTACGGATCTATTATTAACTTTCACAGATTCGTTGCTTGTCCCTTCTACTAATGCAGTTAAACCGCTCGCGCTAATATTAAAAGTCCATTTCTTGTCCGGATCGGTTTTTTCCGAAGATTGGCAGCCATTTTTTAGTGATTGTTTAAACTCATTTAAGGTAAACGTATGTTCGGTAGGTACAGGACGAGTAAACGGCTCAATTAGCTTTATAACCGCCGTTGGTTCAAAAAAAGTCCCTACCTTGTCGATATCGCATCTGTCACTTGCAAGTTCTAACGAAGTAACAAACTGCTGCAATCGATACGTTGTAAGCTTATCGGCCGCAAATAAAGGATGGCTCCAACAAAGCAGAAGAAAAATTATGCAAAACAATTTCCTTAAAATCATATAATACAAAAGCTTAATAAACCGAGCAACCGACGACATCATTTCTGCATTTGCTCAACAAACGGTCCGGGGCTCCCGGTAGACCAATAGGTGAGACCCAATTATAAGCTGTACACGCTGGATGAGCGCATCCCATTACATACAAGTTATTCGTCTTGAATTTCCCGCGCTATCACTCCGCATGCCTTGTACTTTTTGACAATTCCGCAACATCTCCCCAAGCCGCCGTTCGGCACGAATGCAACTCTTGACTGTCAGGCTGACGACAGCCCCGGCGCGTTTGAACCGAGCAAGGTCAGGAAAAGCAACTCGGAATAAATCTAGCTGAAATTCGGATCAGCGCCTCGAAAATGGCGGGTACATTACGAATTTGGGGGCATATTTGGGGGCATCTGTTTTTTACAGATCAGAAAATGACTGATTTTTCTATGGCTTATCCATTCTATTCGGTAGACCCCGCCCCACCAATTATGTTATTGAAAATAAAATAAAAAATATAAGTTTAAATTGATAGTGGCTGTATTTGATGATTAGCATCATTTAGAAGTAGGCAAAAACCGTTGGCGAGGAGGAGTAAATTTTTGGGCTCGAGGGATGTTTTGCGTGACGGCCGCGGCTTGATTCTATTTTGTCAAATCAGAGGCATTTCTATGGGATTATTACAATCGGTGAGAAACGCGTTAATTAGTCAATCAATCATAGGTAACGAACTCAAAGGGTGTAATTATTCAGACCCCCCTATGTTTTTCTCGAAAAACACGATCTTGCTTATCGTAAGTTGTTGATTTGCCGCTGCACGGTCTAAAACTCATCCAAAAATGACGAGGGGGGGTCTGAATAGTTACCAAAGGGTTTGTTATTAATCCAAAGCATCGACTGAAAATGACGTTAAATGGACTTGGCGAAGAACAAGCGAGGGAATTTAGACTACTGTTGGATAAAGATGTTAAGGGAGGAAGTTCACTCGATCGTCTTGAAGAAATTCTTAAAGAAAGCAATGCTATATGTGTAGAGGTTGATGATTATATTTCGTCTTTTCGAAAAGATTTTGAACCTGCATAGAAGCTGTTAAAGCAAAATCAAAAAAGTGGGCTAATGCAGATGAAGAAGATCGAGAGGTATTGGAAAAGGACTTTGAACTAAAAATAATCGGTAAATATGAATTCGGGAATCAACAGAGTATGCAATTTTGGATTTATTGCACGGAGGGGGTAGGAAGGCAAGAGGCTTAGCAAGATTAATACTAACCACTTATACAACGGCCGAGAAGGTTGCCGATACAATCCGTGATTCTGAAGAAATTACTGAAAAGGTAGACGATGATCTAGGTTCAGAATATCGGTACTCTATTGATGAATGCTGCAAAGAATGTAGGAATTATTGCAAAAAGACGACTAAGAACATTCCGTTGGATTTGCCTCCATTCCATATTGGATGTAGTTGCGAGCTGGGTTACGGATAATAAACAGTAGTCTTATTTTTTGTGATTTCAATAGGGGGGGCTGGGAAAAGGGAAGCTCGCGATAAGCGAGGCGACGCGAGAAAGCAACTGGCGCAAGGCATCGACCCTGTGGTGCACAAAAATGCCTTAAAAGCCGCGCAGGTAATGGCCGGGGAAACCTTCGAAGTCATCGCACGGGAATGATTCATAAAGAATGAATCGACGTGGGCCAAAAATAACAGCAATCGGATCATCCGTAGGCTGGAACGAGACATTTTCCCTTGGATCGGAAATACCCCCCTTCGTGGCATTGATGCACTCACGTTGCTGAGCGTTATCCGCCGCATCGAATCACGCGGGCTGATGCTGTTCTTGTAAAAATCCGTAATCTCGCGAATATTATCCCAGTCCAGCCAGTAACCTTCATCGACAGTTTTTTGCGCTTCAACCTCTAAAAGCCGTTTTTGGCCACGAGTAGCCATTTAGATTACACCCGAATACTAGTTTCAAAGAGGAAACGAACATGAGTGAACTACGGTATCCAAACGAAAGCAGAGAGTATCGCGATGCGCGCGAATCATTGCTCAAAGACGAACAAGAGCTTGTCGACAAAGTAAAATCTGTGGCAGAAAGACGCCGCAATCTCCCTCCCGGTGGGCAGTTGAAGGAGGACTACGTCTTCCAATGGGCCAACGATGGGAAAGTAGGGAAGAGCGTGAAATTCTCCGAGCTATTTGCGGACAAAAACACCCTGCTGCTTTATTCATTCATGTACGGTCCGAGCTGGGACAATCCCTGTCCTTCGTGTACGTCGCTGGTCGATGGGTTTGATCCAACCTGGTATCAGGTCACTCAAGACGCCGCGTTTGTCGCAATTGCCAAAGCCCCGGCCGATCGAATCAATGCGTGGGCCAAACAACGTGGATGGTCGCAGATTGGGCTGGTTTCCGGGTCGGACTCTGCCTATCAAGCCGATTACAAATGCCAGGGAGACTCTGATGATATGCAATGGCCAGTGATGCATGTATTTAGGAGGCAGGATGGAAAAATCTTTCATTTCTGGGGAACTGAACTGTCGGCGAATCATGTCGACACGGTGTGGCCGTATTGGAATCTCATGGACTTTACGCCAGAGGGTCGGCCAGACATTCTCACTCCACCACAAAATTTCAGGTCCGAATTCTTGGAAAAAAACTATCTTGATAAGGAGTAGTGTGGCGCCCAGTCGCCGACTTGAATAGTGAGGCGATCTGCAAAGCTAGTCATCACAAAGACAGACTCCGGCGTCGCCTCCGGGTCGAGAACGGTCATTCAGATTCAGCGGAAACCTGATCAAGTAGTCTTGTCCGCATTAAACCCGACTATTCTCGGATAACCGGCTCGAGTAAGTTGGTAATATTGTGTTCGCGGACTTCTTTATTCAATCTCGATCGGTTCAATACACTTTGAATCGTTATATTTCGCGGGCTATTGCATAGGTGCTGACAGAGTAGGCATCCAGCCACTCATCGGGACATGGCGAAAGCTGACAAACGCCGTTCTGACTTTCCGAGTCCAACCGGCGCGCGTAATCATCTGAACTTAGAATAACCGGCATCCGGTCATGAATTTTGTTCATGCATACGTTGGCATTGGTCACGATGAACGGTACGCCGCCTTGAAGGTCTTCGGTCTGGATCCTGCGCGGACCCGGGGCTCGCCCTGCCGTCGCCGGGTGCCCGGTAGTTCATAGGGGCGCGAAGCCGGATGCAGGCGCCCGACGGCCAAAGTCCCGAGAGTGCTCGCCGGCGTCTCCGTGCGTTGGAGACTTTCGTGTGCCGGCGACTTATTCCGAAACGAAATTCCTGATCCCCGTCGCGACGAACTGCACCCCAATGCACACCAGCAGCAATCCCATGATTTGAGTTATGACGTCGAGCCCGCGTGGTCCCAGCATGTGCAGGAGCTTGGGGGAGATCCGCAGCACCAGCCAGGTCACCAGCGCGACCAACAGAATTGAGAGGCTGACCGCTGCGTATGACAAGAGTCGATCCGTAATATCCGGCAGCGCGCCGGCGTGGGTTGTCATGCTCATGACCACCGCCATCGTCCCGGGTCCTACGAGGCTGGGGAAGGCCAGCGGCATGAATGCGAAATCCAGATCCGAATCGTCCTTCTTGCTGTCGGGTGCTGCTGTGTCCGGATTCGGGGTCACGTTGGGGAACAGTATGCGGAACCCGATGTAGGCCACGATCAATCCCCCGGTGACACGCAACGCCCCAATCGAAATCCCGAAGAAATGCAGGATCACCGCACCGATGTACAGCACGACCAGCATGATGACGGCGGCGATTATCGATGCCTTGAGCGCCTGATACCGTAGCTTGGGAGCGGACATGCCGGAGGTGAGGCTCAGGAACAGCGCCATGGTGCTGAACGGATTGACCATCGGGAAGATGGCCGCGAACGCGCCGAGAAAGTGTTCGACGAACTGGATCACCGGTGGAGCTGATGCGGGGTCTGGCATTCGATTGGCCGCCCTGCTGTGCGAGCAGCTTTAATGGAATGAGTTGTGGAGTAAGCCTTCATCGATGAATCTCCGTAAACGTGAACCGAAGCCCTCGCCCCCGCGAACCCGGCCGAAGCCGGGTTTATCAAGCTGAAGCTTTTTTAATTCTTCAGTGCATTACTTAAATCTTCCAGTTCAAAATCCAAGTCTTGCAATGCACGACCTAGGACACTGTTAATCGATGCAGCGTGCCGTAGATCGTGTTGTTGTCTTCTACACTATCCACCAATAGGTCAAGTATGCTCGAGACCGCGCTTAGATCATCACAGGCAATTTTTTTGATCCGTTTGAGTATCTTATCTACTTTTTGAGTTTTCATAAATAGAACCTCCAATAGATTAATGGGATGCCGGGTGGTTAGAAACCGCTGGACGGCGGCCGGGATATTCCCCGAAGGCGTTTTATTACCCGCCACCCGGCAAAAACCGAGAGGCACAAAAAAACCGCGAATCTTGCGGGTGCGGTTATCCGCGTCCAGAGGGTTTCTACGCCCTGCAAAAAAATCTACCGCTGCGGTTGAATAAAGCCAACCGATAATTTTCCCTGATAAAGAGTGTGTCCAGGGCGTCGAAGACCACGGCGACGGCGACATAGGTGCCGACCCATCGATGAGATGAGCCAGCCAATGGAACTGTCCTTGGGGCTTTCGTTGCGCTCGTTTTCCTGGTCGGCCAGTCGCCTCGCGTCAGCGGATCAGGACAAGCTCCACGCGCCGGTTCTGCGCACGCCCCTCAACGGTATCGTTCTGCGCACGCCCCTCAACGGTATCGTTCGGCACGGACGGGATCAGCGACCCGACACCCACGGCGGCCAGCCGAGTCATCGCGACGCCATCCCTGACGAGGGCGTCGACCATGGCCTTCGCCCGTTTCTCAGAGAGCTGGAGATTGTAGTTGTGGTCGCCCGTGTTATCGGTGTTACCGACCACGGCGACCTTGACGTCGGGTTTGTTCTTCATCATGACCGAAACCCGCCTGACCACATCCGCAGCGCTGGGAGCCAGCTTGGCGCTGTCGGTCTCGAAGAGGATGCCGCCGCTGATCGTGACCCGGCCGTCCTTCTCGAGAGCTTTCGCGATGTCGTCCGGAGACGCTGCGGCTATGTCGAACTTTGACGCTGACACTTCACCGGTCTTGCCGGGTGTCGCGCACCCCGAGAGCGCGAGCGCGCTAGCCATACCGAGTGCGATCGCACCGAGACGAACCGTGTTCTTGCTAAAGCAACTCATCGTTCACTTCTCCACGCTAAGGATTAGAAATTTCAATAGGCTCAATCACCTAATTCGGCTTAATGTTGACCTCGGGGAGGGACTGTTGTCAAGCAATGGGCATTCTGACTCATTTTCGGTCGATCATTGCGCCTGGAGTGAACCGCTCCATTGAGAAACAATGTTCGTAAGCAAGAACGTGACCGTAGCTGGATACTAATGGTCACAATATGTGCAGAATATTGGCACGGAAACCAGCCTGGTGAAAATATTCGGCTTATTGTTTCCGATTCAGGAACATTCGCTGCAGCTCAGCATCTCGGAAAAATACCCCTTGGTTCGGGCATCGAAGATCTGCGTCGCTCGCTGCTCAATTGAATAATCGTCCAGCATCACTACCCCGTCCACGCCGTACTCATCAGTACTGCGAAATCCCGGCGCGACAGCACCTCCGAGCAATCCCGCCAGTCCTTCTCGGCCGGCTCCATCGTGGCCGTATAGCGCAAATCGAATCCAGTCGCTTCTTTCTGGGCGTTGATGAATTCGTCCATCCTCTCACCCAAGGTTTCAATGTCCTCGATCCATTCGTCCTTGATGGTGTCCGGCACTGAGCCGAACAGGTCGTAGCGGTTGCGCATCCGCTCCGAGAGGCGTTCGTAGATCTTCTCGTCCACGAGATTTAGCATATCTGCTGTCTCGCGCTTCTGGCCGAAGCGTTTAATGCGCCCGATTCGCTGTTCAAGACGAGTGGGATTCCAGGGTAGATCGATATTGATCAAGGTGCCGAGTGTTTGCAGGTTCAAGCCTTCGCAAGCCGCATCGGTGGCCACCATGATGCGGATCTCGTGTTCCGCCACCATCTTTTTCAGCGTTTCACGCTCGCAGGTGACACTTTCGCCGCGTTGATACAGTCGACTGCGCCCAGCGCCCGCGTACAGGCCGATGGCCTCGTCCGGATATCTCGCCGCCAGTTTATCGGCGACCCACTTGGCAGTGTCGTAGTACTGGCTGAAGATGATGACCCCAAGCTCCAGCCACTTTTCCCGTTCCAGGTAGTGGACGACTGCATTGAGCTTCGGATCTTCCTCGATCCCCTGCAAGCGGCTGATCAGGCGGGTAAGAACCTCGCGCTCCTCGCCACTTTCAACTTTCAGGTCTGCTTCCTGCTCGTCTTCCTCCTGATGAATCGTCCGGCCTTCCAGCAGCATCCGCGCGGTGTTCAAGCCAGCCTGGATGCTGGAGCAGATACGTTGCTCCATCAGGTTCTTCATGAAGCCGCCACCTTTGCCGCGCCTGCCCAGTGCTTTTCCGAACAGCCGTGCCTCATGGTAGGCCTCGCGGAAATTCCCGGTGGTGCGCAGCGCCTTGGCTTCAAACAGGGCGTCGAACCAGCGAGGGTCGCCGACGAGTTGGCGATCAGGATGGACGTCCACTCCGACCTTGGTCAGCAGGCCAGCCTCCTCCAGGCTCACCCGCTTGCGCAGCACGATGTGGCGCACCAAGGGGTTCTCGCGCTGGAACAAGGTTGCGCCGGAGATGCGGCGATCCAGCTCGTCCTCAAGAATCTCGCGTGTGTCTTCAGTCAGTTCCGTGAGCGTCTTGGTGGTTTGCCATTCGCCGTTGACCAGCCCCAAGTCCTGGCGAATGGCGCTGAAGAGCCTTCTTGCACGCGGCTCCCGGGTGGAATCGACCAGGGGCAAAGGCGAACATAGCAGCTGCCATGCGAACGAGAGTTCAGACACCTCTTGCTCACCTGACAGGATGGGCAGCACCTCGCGCGGCCGATGCCAAAGCGCGAAGTCGTTACCAAGAACGAAGTTGCCCTTGCCTTGGTGCAGAATGCCCATCAAGTCCCACAAGTCATCAGGCTGGGTTTGAATCGGTGTAGCTGTGCCCAGAAGCACATGGTCGGAGCGCGCGGCAATCTCCCGCATGAACGCCAGCAATTCATTCGGCGTACCGGCATCCTTGCCAAACCCCTGGCGGCTGCGGGCCTTGTGGGCCTCGTCGAGGATGGCCAAACCAAAGCGCAGCCCCAGCAGATGCTGCTTCTCCAGCGAGTCCCGCATCATCAGCCCGGTGGACACAATGCCGATGCGCAACGGGCATTTGGCAATCTGCTCGCGCCCCGCTGGAGAAATGATGCGCTCATCCGTATCCAGCCAGACTTTGCGCAAGGTGTCCCATCGCGCGCAGGGGATGGCCAGCTTGTCGATCATCTCGGTTTGCCACTGCTCGCACAGTGTCGCCGGGGCAAAGATTACCACCGGCTTGCGCGCCTGCTGGTCGCGGTCAGCCAACAGGCAAAGCGTGAGCGCCGCGGTGCCGAGGGACAGTGTTTTGCCAAGGCCCACCTCGTCGGCCAATAGAAGCCGAACCACCTTGTGTTGCTGGTGGTGGCGCAGGCACTCGGTGATGAATCCCTGCTGCCAAGGTTGCAGTGACAAACCTTCGCGGTAAAGCGGCGACTCAATCAGGGCGGCCGGAGCGAGGTCTTCGTCCTCTTCGACCTCGTCAAAGACGACCTCTCGGCGGTAGCCGCGCCGATGAACTTCCCGGATCACCACCTGCGGTAGCGGACGCGCGGCATTCCACAGAAACTCGAACTCTTCCTCGATCCAGGCCACGCCTTCGGGCGACACGTCTTCCCAAAGGATCTCGTAGTGCCGCTGCCAGCCGCTGCGCGTTTCGTTCATCGAGCCGATGAAGCCCACTTTGCGGCCATCGGCCAGCTCGATGACGCCCGCCTTGCCATGCACGAAGCCACAGATGTTGTCCGGCGCCACACGGACGGCCTGGCCGTGCTTCTGCAGGAACATATCGAGGCGACGGTAGCGGTCGCGATTTAGCAGCGCTTCGGCTTCGATGGCCTTTTCATTCCAGCGCCCCATCATATTGGCTTCGCGCAGCTGAGCCACCTTCAGGTCGTCCGGATGGATGTCCACGTTGCAGACGATTTTGACAACCGGGATGCTCTCCAGAAGTTCGTTGGCCACCTCGAACAGCGAGCTCGTGAAGTAGCCCGCGATGCGCTTGTAGCTGCGAGCGCCATGCAAGTGCTGCAGGAGGAAGCTCGCGTCAAGCCGATAGGTCCGGGATGAGAAGCGCCGGATGGACATTCACTTACGCCCCGAACCGCAGGTTCTTGAGTCGTGCGCCAAGCACCTCTGCCGCCGTGCGGACTTCCGCCTCGGGGGCTTTGCGTTCGATGAAGGCCAGCAAATCCACCAGCAGCGGCCGTACCTCCAGGAAGTCCGCCATCTCGGCCTGCAACTGGCTGACGATAGCCTGGGGTTCGGTGTCGGCCAACAACTGCTGTACGCCGACGATCAGCCGCCCGAGCCGGGATGTTCCCAGCTCGGTGCTGTCGGTCAGATCGCGGGAAGCAAATTCGGGCACGCGCTTGAGTCGCGCCTGATTGGCGGTCATGCTGCCCATCACCCGGGCGTAGTCCTCGACACGGAAGGCCTTGGCGAAGTTTTGATAATTGTCGAGCTTGGCCGCGCCGGTGGTTTCCATATCCATCATGCGCAGCATGAAGCGCTCGATGCCGGTCAGCTTCGCCCAGATGTCAGCCGCCAAACCGTCCGGCACCAGCAGGCTGTTGGCCGCTTCGGCGGCCTGTTGCACGATTTCATCCACAACGGTTACCTCGCCACGCACGCGTGGGCGCAGGGCAAAGGCGGTCACGTCATCGCCGCCGATCCGGGTGTAGGCGGTAAGCACCTTGAGCGCAGCCGCGTAACCAGCCATCTGCAGGTCGGAGTCGTTGAACACCGGCTCGCCGTGCTTGCTTTTCACCTCGTTGTTGAGGTGCATCATGGTCTCGATCTGGCGCTGCACCTCGCTGCGCACGGCAGGCAGAATGCGCTGTTTGAAGCCCGCTCGGTCACCGGCAGCGCGTTTCTTGAGCATCAGAATCACCGTGCCTTGCACGTAGCCGCCTTTTTTCAGCTCCGAGGTGGTTTCTGTGGCGATATACCAGGCGGCAACGACCTGCAGACCGGCAGCCCAGAAGATGCCGACCATGTCAGACCAGACGCCGGTGTCCTGGTGCGTGAACATCACGCACTGCATGCCGTTGGTTGGCATGTGCTCGGCCATCGCCTTGTAGGCGGCCACCATGCCGCGCCGGAAGTCCTCACCAGATCCTTTGATGGCTAATGCCCGGCGCGAATCCCAGACCCATTCGTCAAAGGGCTTGGGTGGGTTTTTTCGCAGCCACGCAATGAAGAACTCGGTGATTTCGTGGTACATCACCGCGTCGGCGTAAGGCGGGTCTGTCACAAACAGATCGCTTCTCTCACTCAGATTGCTTGCTTCCGAGCACCGCAGAGTTACATTGATGTCAGGCAGAGGGCTATTAGTAAAACCGAAGGACCTTCCGGCCTCATGGCTCGTGTAGCAACGTATTCCGTAGTTGTAAAACGTATTGAGCGCTTGGTTGTAAAAAACGTTATTTGTCTTTTCCCAGTGGTTCATCCAGTTCGCAATCCTGGAATTCCAGTCAAGCGACTTCGCATTAAATACGAAGTCTTCTGGCGTTGCGTGCTGAAAGTACCTCGAAATAAGATGTAGCTGGCGTGCATTGAACAATTGATGCCAATGCGTCCAGCCTCGGGTACGAATGAGCTCGTCGGTCTTGTCCCCGGGTTCGATGGTCATATCCGGCACTAATCCTTCGGCCTGCCAGCGCTGCAGGTTATCGCCGACGATCTCTTCGACCTTGTGCTCACGTTCCAAGTCGGAGTCCGTTACAGCAGAAAAGAAGGTTTCTTGGCGGGCCTTGTCCAAGCTTTCTTTGGCAATCCAATGGATGGCGTAGAGACGCTCCTGGAAGATATCGTCCGGTCGGGGATTGAAGTCGTGCTTATCCCAGAGGCGCAACCGGTTGCCGGTATTGCCTTTGGCGTCGCGCCAGTCACCGCGCAGGCTTTTGATCTCCGGGCGGTAGGTCTTACCATCCACTTCGTATATTAATTTTCCGTCCCGCACGGTACCCTGCTCGGCGGCTTTCATTTCGGCGGCGGATGCGCCGGTGACGACCTCGATGTGAAAACGCTGGTTTTCTTTATCGGGGATCAGTTTCGCGACGACGTTGCGTGTCTTTGAAATCACCCAACTCGGCGCCATCGGCACCAACCACCCGGATTCCGGGCACCGCGTCTCCAAGCAGTAGAGGTAGGCCTTGGCACGGTTGCCCTGCGCATCATGCTCAATACCTAGCGTAGTGATCTCTTTATCCACCGCTTCAGCGACCTCAAGCTGCGCCCGCTCAATCTCGGCGCGGCGTTCTGGACTTGCGCCGATGATATTCAACGCACCCCAGGTAAGCATGCACGCGATGGGATTCAAGTCCGAGGCATAGACATCGCACCCCAATCGCGCCGCCTCGAACGGGATTGAACCACCGCCACTGAAGGTGTCTCCCACGCGCGGTCGATGTCCGTACCGCATGATGCCTAGTTGCTCGATCAGTTCCGGGAAGGAATGGGCGTTGATTCCCAAGTGGGCATAGTGGCGGTTGACCACAGGCCACACCGGCGCATAGAGCCACTCCTGATCCACTTCTTCCGGCCGTTTGCAGAGAGCCGCTTTGACTTCATAACTCGGTAAAGTGGCGAGCGCCTGCCGGTACAGCGCGAGCTTGTCTTCCTCAGTGACATCCCGCCGCCAGCCCCGCCCGGAGAAATAACGCTCAGGGTCAGCAATCGGAATCATCTCCTGCAACTTGGATGCAGAAAAGGCATTGGCGGCAAGTGCCCGTCGCGACAATCCATCTTCATCAAAGGCCATGACTTTCTCAAATATCTCAAGGTCCCGTTCTGCATCGTCTGTGGCCGGCAAGAGACTACTCAGAACGACGGCCCGCACCAGAATCAAAGGCTTCCGACCCTTCCAGTAAGAGCCAAGTCCAGTCAACGTTTGGCCGAGGTTGGCCTTGCGCTCTTTCTGCGCCTCAAACGACACCTTTTGCGCCGGAAACACGGACTCAATCAGTGCAGTTGCATCCTTGAGAGCCAGCGGGATCAGGGTCGCTGTTGTTCCTGCTTCATTCATTTCTTATTCGTTCCCAAATAGATCCACCAGATCCGGACGGTCGGTATCATCCGCGGTGCGCCGTCGCCGCGCGTTGGGTTGCAGCAATTCGCTTTGCGCTACATCGCCCAGTGCGTGGCGCAAGGCCAGCCTCCAGCCTTTTTCACCGTCGTTGACGCAACCGGCGCTCATCGCGGTCATGCCAAACAGCCACCATCGCTCTTCAGGGCGTAGGGCCAGCCAGTTGCGCACGGCCACCGGCGCCTTCTCCAGTTCCATGTGCTCCACGGCCCAGGCCAGAACGCAGAGTTCCTTGCCCAACAGTCTGTCGACAAGGTTGTTGCCGACTTTCCAAGTGCTGGGCTTGAGGCCGTGACCATTGAGCCGAGCGTTGAATGCGCGTTGCACTTCAGAGCGGATTGTCGTCCAGCGGGGGCGATCCAGCAGCACGCGGTCGATGACGGCGTGCTCGTCTGCCGTGGCCTGCAATCCCAGGTATTCGCTGATTTGCACCCGTCCGGTATTGCCGCGGGGGATGAAAACCTTGAAGTGATGCGGGTCCGAGGTCGCGGGCACGCCAAAGCCCAGCGTCGGGTGCTGGCTCTTTTGCCCGACTGCCGTGCTCTTTGAAATGCTACCGGCCGCCTTGGCTTTGCTCATCGCTTTAACTTTCCTGGATTACGTCGCCAGGCTTGAGCTCAATACCCACCAGCGTGGCGAACTCCTTGGCGGCAAAGCCAGTGTCAAACTGGATGCCGCCGGTAATGGTGATGGCGACCGGGGCCTGGTCTTCGTTCAAGACCTGGCGCAGGCTGTTCACCACGCCTTCGATCATCGCGGCGTTGACTTCCCGCTCCTGGAAGCGCACGGTCACGGTGTTTTCGCCCTCGCCAATCTCGATGCGCACACCCTTGAAGCGGATGCCGGGCTGGTCGCGGAAACGGTTGATGACGCCATAGACCCGGTCGGTGGTGTCCAGGCCCACGCGCCTGGATTGCAGCCTGGCTGGTTTGGTGTCGACGATCTGGACCGTTTTGTCGCTACTGGCCGGAATCTGGAAGTCGGCGGTCTTATTGGCTTCGCCCGCGCGGGCATAGACCAGCAGGCGAGCAGCCTGTGGGCCGATCTCGAAAGGTCCGTCGTATGTTGTGCCGTCTTTCGGGTTGGAGCCGTCCAAGGTGTAAAACAAATCAGCCTTGGGGGTACTCGCCAGCGTGACGCGGCGCTTGTCCGCTGCCGGATCGATTTGGTGGCGGATCTTGAGGTCGGCGGTCCAGCGGACGGCAGCCCCGGATTCATAGTGGCCGGTTGGGTCCTTGACCCGGAAATAGAGCGTGCCTGCGCCTGTCGTGAAGCTGTCCAGATCGTCCACAGGCTTCCCAGAGACCAGCTCCTCGGGCCGGGTGGCGTACACGACCAACGGGCTCTCACCCGAATGGCGGGGTGTGAGGCTCAGAATGGTTTCGCCCGTTTCGGGATGTGTGCCGACGACGGAGACATTTACCGTGGTCTTGTCTTTGGGGAACGGGCCCTTTTCGATATAGCCATCCTCGCCGAGGCGCCAGCGGCCTTGTTTCAGCGCCTCGGTCTTGAGGGTGTCCATGCCGCCGTTGCCCGGCATCCACGGCCACACCGGGTTGCTCTTGGCGCGGCTGACCACGTCCTTCCAGGGCGTGCGCCGGTTGTCTTTGCCCGAGGGCCAGAGGTATTCCTCGGCCATCGCGAAGTATTGGTTGAAGTTTTGGGTTAAATCCGCCGCCAGCTTGTAGTTGGCGCGTGGACTAGCCAGCAATGCGTCGATCTGGGTCTCTGCCGACTGATCGCCTTTGCCCAGCTTGAGCCCGTTGTCGATGGTGACCGGCGCAAGGAATTCCCGGTCGTCCGGCTCGTCGACGATCGGGAAGTACACGCGGTTGTAGGCCGCCGAAAGCGCCTTGTAAAATCGGTCTTCGGCTTCTTCCATTCGGTCGCGCGCTTCCTCATACAGCGTGTCGCCCGGTTTCAGTCGCTTGTGGATTTGCTCGATCGCATAGAGCTCGCGCAGGCGGTCTTCCACCGCGTCGGCCAGATGGCTGTCCTGACCCGTGAGCACCAGCAGATTGTTTTTCTCTTGCTGATAGTCGAAGAAGTTCTGCAGGTTACTGGGCGGAATTTTCCCATCTGGTTTGATCACAATCAGGGTACGCGGCCCAGTGAGCTTGAGTTCATCTAATTTCGGCAGGACTTGCACATCCTGCCAGGCATTACGGCGCTCAGGCTGCAATATGCCGGTCAGGCGGTTGATCAAGGCTTGATCCACCTTCGGCTGCGGCGCCTCCTTGGCGTTGCGTTCGATCTGACGCGAGAGGTTTTCCGTTTCCTTGATGAAGAAACGCTGCTCTTCACGGTGCAGGTACCAAGCCTGCTCACGCAAACGCTGCAGTGCCTGGAGGAACTCGTCCGCCCTGCGATTGGGTGCTGCCAGGAACTCGATGATCTCGCTATCAAACAGGCCGATACGACCGCCCACTGCTCGCGAGAGGGAGGATGCCAGCAACAGCGTCATTACTTGCTGCGCGGCATCGGTAGTGAGCTCATGGTCGATTACCTCGGCAATCGCGTTACCGTTGTCGGCGATGTCCCGTGTAAGGGCGGGCAGCAGTTTTGGCGCGATCCGTTCGATTTCGTCTTTGACCTGATCGTCATTGAGAGCCAGATGCTGGGTGCCGACGAGGAAGACGTCATCGGCCTCGCGCTCTGCAACGCTCTTCAGCAACCGGGCAGTGAACTGCATCAGACCACGGGTCTGCCGGAAGCCTTCGTTTTCCTTGAACAAGGCGACAAGGTGCTTGAACGACGGGTGGAACGGATAGGTTTCGCGTACTTGCTCCGCGATCTGTTCCAGACTGGCGGCGACGATATAGCCGCCATCCTCGGCCTTTTTGATCTGCAGGGCGTACTCATCCGCAATGTCGGCAATTACGCGCTCATCGGGTAGTTCGTCGATCAGGCGTTTCTTGAGAATCTCGTAGATCTCATTGCCAGCCAGTTGCACCGGTGTGATGGTCATCGCCTGGCGGCGGGTTTCCTGCTGCAGGTTGGAGATGGCCTCGCCGAGGGCCTTGGTCTGAGCCTTGTAGCTGCCGGAGAGGTTGGCCACCACGATGCCGCAATTGGGCAGCTCGAGCGCGGCGCTCATCAGGCTGCTGAGGCTGTACACCACCATATTAGCTAGCGTGCCCTGGCCAAACACCTGGGTGCTGGCGTTGTCGAGGTAGGGCGGCAGCTCGTCGAGCAGGATCAAAGTTGGTTTATCGCCAATGATTTCCTTCCACTTGCGTAGGTCGACGGCTTTCGGGCCATTCACCCAGTAAGGCTTGATGGTTTCCTGCTCGCCCAATTGGCTCGCGATCTCGCCCCAGATGTAGTTGTCGGGGTTGTTGCGACCGTTGAAGGCGGCGATACGGGCTTGGCCGAAATCAATACGAGCATTGAGGTCATCAGCCAGAACTTCAGGACGCAGATGAGGGTGACGCGCCAGCAGACCGAGCGCGATCATCATGTGAGTCTTACCGCCACCCATCGCCTGGGTAAGCTCGAACACCGCCTGATCGGATTTGCCCGACAAGCGCAGGAGACCTTCGCGGAAGAGTTGCTCCATGCCGTGGGTGACAAAGTTGCGCGAGAAGAACTCGCGACTATCACCAGCATCGTGGATAAGGTCAGCCAGGTTCTCGATGCCCTGACTCATCCGGTAGTCTCGAATGACCGGATTGAATCGGCACGCCTGCTTGATCGTCTTGATCATGAACGCTCTCCGCTGTTGTTCTCGGGGTCGTCGGAGGCCGGGATGGCAATGCCTCGCAGCTCACAGTGGTCGCGAATCAAGACCTCGATCATGTTCGCGATGGAGCGATGCTCCGCGTGAGCCGCGATGCGCAATGCTTCCTTCAGGCTCGGGTCGATCCGAAAGGTCAGCGTGGCGGTTTTGCTGTTGGCCATACCCTCTCCTGACACCACTGCAAATGTACTGCATTCTACAGTATGAGGATGGGCTGCACAACGAACCGGTAGCGGACGTCACCCGCCAAGGACACGATCTGGACGAGGGGAGAAATCATGACGAGGCCATCGCCCGGTTGGGCCAAGGCTGGATCGCCGAGGAAGCGCTGGCGATCTCCATCTATTGTGCGCTGGTCGCCCGCAGCCTCAAGCATGGGGTGATTCTGGTGGTGAATCACGATGGCGACTCGGATTCGATGGGATCGATCGCCGGCAATCTACTGGGCGCCATGCACGGCGTGAAATCTATCCCGGCGGAGTGGCTGGAGCCACTGGGACTGCGCGACGTGATTACCGAGCTGGCCGAAGACCTCTACGCATTCCGGGATTGGGAAATCGGCGGGTACGGCGAGAACGAGGAGTTGAATCAGCGGATCTGGCGGAAGTACCCGGGCTTTTGAGATGAAGTGATCTGGCATGAGCCGAGATCGTTGTAATGCGCCGGTGACCTCGCAGAGGTAGGGCGCAGGGACGCGCGGAATCAATTGCCGGGCTTGGCCTGAGCCCAGGACGCAGAATGCGCCGACTGGATCCGCGAAGCGCAATTTTTTTTCGCTGGTTTTCGTGGGGGCGTTCCTACCCGAGGAGTCGTAGTCTCTGGAAACAACTTTGACTTTGATATTGCACAGAGCATAGCGGATGTTATATTTTCCCAAATGTTTCAAATGGCACTCGTGCGTCTTGTGAATGCAAGCGACAGAGACTGAACCGCCGATAAACAAACGGCGCCCTGAGGTGGAAAGATGGAAAGACAATGCGCTCTCGAATTGTTGGGCCGCAGCAAGTCGGAGCTGCAGACCCGGCTCGGCGTCGCGCAACTGGCGCTGTTCGGCTCGACCGCCCGCGATTCGGCAGGCAGCGACGTAGATATTCTGGCCGCCTTCGACGGCCCGGCTACGTCCAAGCGTTATTTCGGGGTGCAGTTCCGTCTTGAGGATCCGCTCGGTTGCCCCGAAATCCCATGGCGCATGATCATCGCCACCCGCAACCGGCTGATTCACGCCATCGACGACGACTCGCCCTGGAGGATCGTCAGGGATGACATGCATGAACCGTTGCCGCCGCTGAAAGCATTCAAAAGCGAGGCCCAGGCATGAAAACCGGCAGCGTGAAGATTATCGACCGCGTCTCGGCTGTCGAGGCGATCAAACGGTTGAGCGAGGCCGACCTTTTGTTCCTCAACCGGCTGATCGTCGAGCGGTTGAAGCTTATTTCCCAAGCAAAAAGCACCACGCTGATGGCCCGTTTCACCAAGGGCGACCGGGTCGGCTTTCAAGCCCCGGATGGCCGGGCGCTGGTGGGCGTCGTGCTGCGCCTAAACAAGAAAACCGTCAGCGTTGCCACCGATGACGGTCACCAGTAGAATGTCGCTCCGGGTCTACTGCGGCTGGTGCCGTTGGCGGGAATGTAGCGGTGAACATGAGCCGACGACCTGAAAAATTCCGGAAATGGTCCAGGAAGGCCGGCGGCAGCTCGGGCTTTCCCAGGAAGAGTTGGCCAATCCGCTGGGCTTGAGCTTCCCCACGGTGAAACGCTGGGAGAATGGCAACACAGTTCCGTCGAAGCTGGCGACCAAACGATTTACAGAGTTCTGCGCGGCGCAAACCCGCACCCGGCAAGCTGAAACTCGAAGATAAGGACGTGAGGGATCGTGACAAGATCAACTTTTACACGAACGAATCCGCTTCTTCCACGATTTCGCCTTCACGAATGCCCTTCCAGGTCCAAGTGCCGTCCATTCCAAGATCCAGCAGCGCGTCATAGTTTTCGAGATTTTCATCATTCAGATAGCCGAAGCAAACATACGTGATCGCCTGCTTCCGCAGCATCGCCAGAATGGTATCGATTTGCTGCCGGTTCAAAACGGTGCTGATTCGATCCAGGAACGCAAATCTCGGATTCGCAAGCAACAGACGCGCCACAGAAATAAGCTGTTGCTCTTCGAGCGAAAGGATGTCGTTCCAATCGTGTTCGGCGTGAATGCCTCCGGTCCTGCTCAGCGCTCCGTCAACCTCCAAGGCCTTCAGGATCGATAGGACGAGTTCGTCGGGCTCAACCAATTCGCAGCCGTTGTGGGCGAGCACTTCACATAACGTACCCAGCGGAATATACGGGCGCTCGGTAAGAAATAGAACTTTATCCGGTTTGGGGCGTACGATCCGTCCTTTGCCTTTGTTCCAGATGCCGGCGGTCGCGCGGAACAATGCTATTCTCGCGGTACCGCTTGGGCCGATGACCAATACATTCGTGCCGGATCGAATCTGGACGGACAGATCTTTGATTACGGTGCGGTCTTCGAGCGGGGATTTCAGCGACAGTCTTTCGTAGTCGATCCGATCGTCGCCGTTTTCGATTCGGACCAGTTCGTCTCGAGCCCCGGTCGTCTGCTCCATCGCCTCGGCCAGTGCGGTCAGACGGGCGATCACCGCGGTAAACGATGAAATGACCTGGAACTGGGTCACGATCAAAGAGAACGCCCCGAGCAGATGGGTGAACGCGATCGCGGACTGCGCGATCACACCGAATTCGACCTTACCCTGGATGAACAGGGGTGCGATGACCAATGCGGGAATGATCTGAATGAGGTAATTATAACCCGTGGTAAAAAATCCCAGGTTTCGGTGTACCGCGATGATCGCCCTGAAGTTGGAGGTGAGGTTTTCGAGATGGCGCAGCAGCCGTGATCTTAAAAGACCTTCCCGATGCAGCAATGCCACCGCTTCTGCATTCTGCCGGAGATGGATCAGGTCGGCGCGGAAATTGGCTTCTCTGTCGAGCTGGTCATAATTTAATCTGACCAACGGTCTGCCGAGCAGAATCGTGAGCAACGAACCGCCCCCGGCGTAGGAAACCGCCACGACAAACAAAAGGGGGCTGATGGTCCACATCACACCGGAGAACGCGACGATGGTGAAGGTTGCATTCAGGATCAGTAAAATGAAAGCGAGCGCTGTTGCGGTCAGCGAACGGACGTCTTCGGCGATGCGTTCGTCCGGGTTGGCCACTTTGCCCGCGGTGTCGAGACGATAAAAGTTGTTGCCGTCCACGTAGCGTTTGACGGCTCGCTTCGTAAGCCAGTTGCGCCACAGCAGACTGAGACTTTCTTCCTGAAACCGATAAATGACCGCCACGATCGTGCTGAGTGCGAACACGCCGATATAAAGCACGGCCTGCCAGATAAATTCGCCGGTATTCCGGTTTTCTATGGCGGTAAAGAAGTCACGCCCGACATAGCTGGTTACAACGTTCAGGCCGTTGATGCCGAACAAGAATAGAACGAGCACAAGCATCGACATTTTGGCTTTGCCGCCGACTTCGGAGTTCGCGAAGTTTTTCAGCATGGCGACAAATCTGTCCCACGACGATCGCCTGATTGGAATAAATTCTTCGGCCATTAGGTATCTCCACCTTCTGCTTTAAGGTCATTGATCCAAAGGATAGACGACGGTTACGCGCTTTACTATTCCGTGTCAGGGAAGCCCTGTTTAAATTAGAGTTTTCCGCGGCGCTAAAGTGCGGCGCCAAATTCGAACGTGTTCAGCGTCTGCTTATCCGAGGCAACCTCAAATCACGCTTGGGTTGCCGATTGCCGTGAAATCCTGGCGAAAAATTCAGCGCGTCCCTGGCGGCGGTCCCGTGAGATTCGTTGAATTCTAATTGATTCAACCCGGGAGGCGCGGCAATGAAGTTTTTTGACGCAAGTTCCGGGTTTCTGGCAAGACCGACGTTCCAGCATTGAAAAATATCGGCGGAGTGCGGCGGTGAGCGAAGGCGGGCTTGAATCCAAATGTTCCTGTTTGAACCCTACCCGGGTAGCTGGACGGTTTCAGCCGCGCCAATCGATGCGAAATAATGCTTGCAGACCGGACGGATTCCGCTTAATTTTCCGTTCCAGGGCAGAGATTTTTCATGCGGATCCGCGGCGCGCTTCAAACTTGTTTAGCGGCAAGCAATATGCCGGGATGCCCGTATTCAGTGTCCAAGGGACGGCTACTCGAAGTCCTATGGAGCCTGGAGTCGGGCGATCCTGCCGGGATGGCGATCTTGAAAATATCGGTAATGTAATTTGATCAGTAGAAATAACAAGAACGGGATTATGAAAATGGCCGGACTATGCGTGGACGATTTTGAAGATCTCTCTGGCTGGGCGCCGATCGTTTCGGGCCAGGCCGAACTCGGTATTGCACAGGAGTCGGGGCCGTGGGGCAAGACCCTGCGCCTGGATTTCGATTTCAAGCAAGGCAAAGGATTTGTCGTCGCGACCAAGAAAACGGCGTTGCAGTTTCCGCAACGCTATGCCCTCAAATTCAACCTCCGCGGGATCTCGCCGACCAACCGGCTCGAATTCAAGCTGCTCGACGAAAGCGGCCATAACGTGTGGTGGTGCCGCAGCGACGACCTCGATTTTAGTGGGGATTGGGCGCCGGTCACGATCGACAGCCGGCAGATCGAATTCGCCTGGGGCCCCGCGGGCGGGGGCGTTATCACACGCGTGGGGGCGATCGAAATCGCAGTAACCGCGATCGAAGGCAAGAATGGGCGGCTTTGGTTCGATTCGCTGTGGCTTGAAGACAAAAGCTATCTTGCCTCCCCATTGGTGCGCGCGTCGTCGAGTCAGCCGGGACATGAACCGGCCGCGGTCTTCGATGGCAACTTCAAAACCGGCTGGCGCGGCGCGGCCGCAGGGCGTCAATGGCTCTGGATCGATTTCGGCGAAAAGCGGGAATGTGCCGGCTTCGCAATTCATTGGGAGCCTCAATGCGAGAGCGGATCCTTTGCGCTGCTGACTTCGGCCGACGCGGAGAACTGGACCGCCGTTTCCTCGGCTGAAACCGCCGGCTGTGGCCGCAGCTATATCTATCTGCCGGATTTTTTCTCACGCCATATCAAGTTCGATATTTTGCCGTTGGAAGATTCCAGACGTATCGGTATCACGGAAATCGAAATCATCGAACGCGAATCGTCCGAATCGATCGATGCTTTTTATCGCGCCATTGTCCACGGGGAAACCAGAGGGCTGTATCCGAAATACCTTTGCGGCGAGCAGACTTATTGGACGATCTTCGGCAGCCGCGCGGGCGATTGCCAGGGATTGATCAACGAGGAAGGAATGGTGGAAGCCCACGATGGCGCGTTTGTGATCGAACCGTTCATTTTCACCGGGGGCAAGCTTATAACCTGGGCCGACGTGGTGACTTCCCAGAGCCTGGAGCATGGCTATTTGCCGATTCCGACCTGCCACTGGCTGAGGGAGAATATCGCGCTGACGGTGACCGTGTTTGCGTGCGGCCGACGGCACGGTGAAATCGTTTATTTGCGCTACCGGCTTGCCAATCTCGCGGATAAGCCGTTGGAGGCGCGTTTATTTACCGCGGTCCGGCCTTTCCAGGTCACGCCGCCCTGGCAATCGTTCAAACAATACGGCGGTTCGAGTCGCATCGGGGAATTGGTTTATCGCGACGGGATCGTCCGGATTGGCCGCGACGCCGCGCTGGTTCCCCTGACGCCGCCGGCCGGCTTCGGGGCCGCCCGTTTCGAACAGGGCAGTATCGGCGGCTATTTGCAGTCCGGCGTATTGCCGGCGCAGACCGCGACTGCCGACGCGTTCGATGCCGCGTCGGGCGCGTTGGTGTTTGATCTGGAGGTCGCACCGCGTGCTTTTCGGGACGTGATCCTGGCGTTGCCTGCGGAGATTGGCGGGTCCGCGGAAATCGCGACGGAAAACGAAACGGCGGTCGACGCCCGGTTCGATACGGCGCTGCGGGAGTGGCGCGACGCGCTGGACGGGGCCGAATTCGATCTTCCCGCGGCTGCGCGCGAAGCGGGCGAGACTTTCAAATCCTCGGCTGCGTATATCCTGTTGAACCGCATGGGGCCTGCGCTGCAACCGGGACCCCGGCGCTACCGCCGTTCCTGGATCCGGGACGGGGCGGGAATGGCGGCTGCTCTGCTGCGGGTCGGCTGTAAAGTCGAGGCCGAGGATTTCGTCCGCTGGTACGCCGGCAATCAGGCCGAGGATGGTTACATTCCCTGCTGCGTCGACGGCAGCGGCCCCGATCCTCTTCCCGAATTCGACAGTCAGGGCCAGTTCGTCTTCGGCGTCATGGAGTGCTTCCGTTTCAGCCGCGACGAATCGTTTTTGACCGAACACTGGCCCGCGGTCGCGAAGGCGGTGCATTATCTGGAAAGCCTGCGCCGGCAGCGTTTGACGGCGGAATACCGCGAACCGGAGATGCAGGTGTTTTATGGCCTGTTGCCTGAATCTGTAAGTCACGAGGGCTATCTGTCCCATCCCGTCCACAGCTATTGGGATGATTTTTGGGCGCTGCGGGGCATCAAGGACGCGCTGCAAATGGCGGAAATTTTAGGCCGCGAGGACGATCGTGTGCGTCTTGCCGCGCTGCGTGATGACTTCCGCGCTTGCCTCTACGCGAGCATGGAGAAAGTCATGCACGCGCGGCATATCGATTATCTGCCCGCCTCGGTGGAACTGGCCGATTGCGATCCCGCGGCCACGGCGGTCGCGATCACGCTCGGCGGCGAATTGCCGCACTTACCCCGGAACGCAATCGCGGCGACCATGGACGCGTTTTTCAAACGCTTCCACGAGCGAAGGGACGGCGGCATCGATTGGCAAAATTATTCGCCCTACGAAATCAGGATCATCGGCGCGCTGGTTCGCTTGGGGGACCGTGCGCGCGCCGTCGAATTGCTCGAATATTATCTTGCCGACAGGCGGCCCCCTGCGTGGAATCACTGGGCGGAAATCGTCTGGCGGGACCCGGAATCTCCCGGTCACATCGGCGATATGCCGCATACCTGGATCAGCGCGGAATATATGCTTGCGTTCCGTGATCTGCTCGCGTACGAACGCGAGAGCGACGCCGCGCTCGTCATCGCGGCCGGTCTTCCATTCGACTGGCTGGATACGACAACCGGAGTCGCGGTGCGGAATCTGCCGACCTGGTACGGCCGCCTCACGTTCGAAATCCGAGCGGATGCGGCAACGGGGTTCGAAATAACTTTGCACGGCGATTTGACGCTGCCGCCCGGAGGATTGATCCTGCAACCGCCCTGCCCCAAGCCGCTGCAGGAGGTTGTGATCAACGGCAGGAGCCGTGCCCCGTCCGATACCTTCGAAGCGCGGCTCGATGAGTTTCCCGCGGAGGTGCGGATGCGGTGGTAGCGAGTGGAAAATGTTTTTATCCAGGTTCGGCGGTTGATCATTTCGCAGATGCGAAGGAATTCGCACAATGACAGCGGGTAATGCCATGAAATCGCATCGATTCGATGATTTGTTCGAGCCGGCGCCGCCGGCCTATCTTCTTGCCAATGGCCGCTACCAGTCGCTGGTGAGCGGCTCCGGCGGCGGCTATTCCCGTTATCGGAACATCGCGCTGACGCGCTGGCACGCGGATGCGGTCGAGGATAACCTGGGTTACTTTCTCTATTGGCGTGACCTCGATGCCGGGGCGTTCAATTCGGTGGGCTTTCAGCCGGTAAAACGTACCGGTGAAAACTATCGCGCAGAGTACCAGGCCGGGTGTTTTTCGATTGAGCGCGAGGACGACGGCCTCCGCCTGCGGCTGGATATCGCCGTTTCACCCGGCGAGGACATCGAGGTCCGTTGGCTGCGGTTGGAGAACGACGGCGCTCGGGCTCGCCGGATCGAATTGACGAGCTACCTGGAAGTCGTATTGAATCATACCGCGCGGGACTTGGCGCATCCCGCGTTTTCCAAGCTTTTCGTGCAGACCGAGTGGGACCCGGGGTCGGAAACCTTGCTGGCGCGGCGCCGGCCGAGTAGCGACGAGGAAGGCTGGCCGTGGCTGTTTCACCGGATGGCCGGAGCCCGCCCGGCGTCCTGTGAAACCGACCGGTTGCGCTTTATCGGCCGCGGCCGTTCGCTGCAAAGGCCCGCGGCGATGGAGTTGGAGGAAGGACTTTCAGGAACCGTGGGCAATGTTCTCGATCCGGTTCTGTGCCTGCGAACCGTCATCGAGATCAGGGCCGGGGAACGCGCGTCGGTGGGCTTTGTCACCGGCATCGCGGCGGACCGGCCGGCTGCGCTGGAACTGAGCCGCCGGTACGACTCGGCGGCGGCCGTCGAAAACGTTTTACAGCGCGCGGCCGTGGCCGAGTGCGCGTTATGCGAATCGATGGGCATTACGGAAGACGCGGGGGAACAGTTCCAACTGCTCGCGGGCGCGATGCTCTATGGGGATCCGCGGCTGCGCGCAACTGCGGGCGGGACGGCTCGCGCCGGAACCGTCCAGGCCGCGTGCGAACGGCTCGGCGTCCCGCAGGATCGGCCGCTCGTGGTGGTCAGGAACGAATGGCAATCGCCTGTCGTGGAAATACTGCTGCAAGCCCGGCGCTATTGGCGCGCGAAAGGTCTGGAAACCACCGTCGTGGTCGTGGCGAATCAGACCAAGAATGCCGGGACTGCGGGAACGCCGGTGGATGGAGTCATAACACTCGACGGCCGGGAAATGACGGACGATGACTTCCACCAATTGTGCGCGGCCGCCCACATGGTGATCATGGATGCGTTGCCGGCGTTCCGGAGCGCGGATCCTCCCTGCCGGTCCGCGGCTGCGTCGGTCGATGATTTCGTTGCAGTCCCGCCGGCTTCGTCAACCGCACGCCCCCTAAACGCAACGGCGGAGGACCCGCTTTTATTTAACGGCATCGGCGGATTTTCAGCGGATGGCGCGGAATACGTGATCCGCCTGGAATGGCGCAACAACGAACTGCAGCGGCCACCCATGCCGTGGATCAACGTGGTGGCCAACGATCGCTTTGGATTGCTGGTCAGCGACAGCGGCGCGGGTTGCAGTTGGAGCCGCAACAGCCAGGCCAACCGCCTGACCGCGTGGTCCAACGACCCGGTCATGGATCCTCCTAGCGAGGCCTTTTATGTCCGGGACGAAGAAAGCGGCCGCTTCTGGTCGCCGTTGCCGGGACCGAGCCCGGCATCCTGCTCCTATGAAATCCGCCATGGTTTCGGTTATTCAACGGCGGCGTGCAGTGTCGAGGGTCTGGAACAATGCGCGACCCTGTTCGTGCCGCGCGATGATCCGTTGCGCATTGTCCGTCTGACGCTGGTCAATCGCAGCGGAAGGCGCCGGCGTCTGTCGTTTTTTTCCTATTGCCGCCTGGTGCTGGGGCTGCTTCCGTCACAACCGGCAGCGGTCGTCAGCGAATATGATCCAGCCAGCGAAGCGCTTTTGGCCGTGAATCGGTCCGCGACCGATTTTGCCGACGGCACGGCGTTTTGTTTTAGCGTATTAACTCGCGGCATAGGAGAGGCGCGCTACCATACGTGTGACCGGCGGGCGTTTATTGGCCGCAACGGCAGTGTGCAGGATCCGCTGGCGCTGCAATCCAGGACGAACCTGGACGGCGCCTGCGGAGACGGATTGGATCCCTGCTTCGCCGAACAATGGGTGGTCGCGGTGGCGCCAGGGGAAACCGCCGAATGCGTTTTTTTTCTCGGCGAGTGCACTCCCGCTTCCGAGCTGAAACGCATCGCCGGGCGCTATCGCCGCGCCGGCGCCGTGGACTGCGCGTTGGACGAAAGCAAAGACCGTTGGCGCGGCATCACCGGGCGGCTGCGGGTTAAAACGCCGCTGCCCGAGATCGATCTCCTGATGAACGGGTGGCTGATTTACCAGAATCTGGGCTGCCGCGTGCTCGCGCGCACAGCGTTCTATCAGTCGAGCGGCGCTTACGGATTCCGCGATCAGCTACAGGATTCGGCGGCATTGGTGTTCATCCGCCCTGATCTGACGCGGCGGCAAATTTTATTGCATGCCGGCAAGCAATTCGCCGAAGGGGACGTGCTTCATTGGTGGCATCCGGAGCCGATGGGCTATGGCGTCCGGACACGGATGTCCGACGACCGGCTCTGGCTTCCCTATATCGTAAGCCTGTATGTCGAGGCCACCGGGGATTATGGAGTTCTCGATGAGCCTGTCCCCTTTTTGCAGGGGCCCGCCGTCGCGGACGGGATGGACGACGCTTTCTTTCGACCGGAGCAATCCGCCGCGAGCGTGGATGTCTATGAACATTGCTGCCGGGCGCTGGATTGCTCGTTGACCCAGGGAGTTCATGGTCTCCCGTTGATCGGCACGGGCGACTGGAACGACGGCATGAACCGGGTCGGGCGGCAAGGGCAAGGGGAAAGCGTTTGGCTCGGCTTTTTCCTTTATGATCTGTTGCAGTCGTTCCAGCCGCTCTGCGACCGGCGCGGCGATACGGTCCGAGCCGCGCGCAATGCGGAATATCGGGATTCTTTAACCCGGGCGTTGGACGGCGCCGGTTGGGATGGAGAATGGTACCGGCGCGCGTTCTACGACGATGGCGCTCCGCTGGGGACCCACGAGGATAAGGAGTGCCGGATCGATGTGTTGCCGCAGGCCTGGGCGGTGATCTCGAAAGCCGCGCCGGCCGACAAAGCGCGGACGGCAATGGCCAGCGTGGAACGCTTGCTGGTTTCCGAGGCGGACGGGCTGATTCGGCTGCTCGCGCCGCCTTTTGTCGACGCGCCACGCGATCCCGGATATATCAAGGGGTATGTGGCCGGGATCCGCGAAAACGGCGGCCAGTATACCCATGCCGCCTGCTGGGTGGTGATGGCCTTTGCTTTGATGGGGCGTAAGGATCTTGCCGCAAGATTGGCACAGATGCTGTCCCCGGTAACCCATGCGCGCACGGAGCAGGTTGAACGCTATAAAGTCGAGCCTTACGTGATTGCCGCCGATATCTACGGGGAGCCGCCGCACGTCGGCCGCGGCGGATGGACGTGGTATACCGGCTCGGCGGGTTGGTTCTATCGGGCGGTCCTGGAGTCGATTCTTGGTTTCGGTGTCGAAAATGGCGACACTCTGGTTCTGTGCCCCCGTATACCGGATCACTGGGAAGGTTTCGAAATCACGTATCGCGTCCCCGAAAGTGACGCGGAATATCAGATTTCGGTGGTGAACCCCGGCCGCAACAGCGGGCGCATCGTGGCCTTGGATCTGGATGGTGAATCCCTGCCCTGCGAACAAACCGCGCGTATCCCGTTGTCATCCGCGGCAGGGAGTCATCGGGTGAAGATCACGTTGGGACCTTGATGGACCGATCCATGCGATAGGAGAAACCGGCTGGGCATCCCTGAACTATGGACCGTGCTGATTTAATCAGAGCTTTTCAAGCGCATCGCGCTTGACGCTGCCGGAGTATTCAAGGTAGGGTGTGGATCGGTCGGGTTCATCGTCGAGCAGGAGGGCCATACCATGCGAAGGCGCTTTTTATTATCGGCTTTAGCCGGCACTGCGGCAGCAGCGCTCTTCCGTCACCGTGGCGGCGCGCTGGCCGGGCAGACGGAGGTATCATTGGAGGCGATCCATAATCAGTGGCAAAAGTTCATTCCACCGTCCGTGGAACTTTCGCTTTCCACGAAAGCGCTGACGGTACCCAAGGCCGAATGGCGCAAATCACTTTCTCCGCAAGCGTACAGCGTTCTATTCGAAGCGGATACGGAGCGCCCGTTCAGCAGCCCTCTGAACGACGAAAAGCGTGCCGGCTTATTTGTATGTGCCGCCTGTAGCTTGCCGTTGTTCACGTCCGAAATGAAATTCGACAGCGGCACGGGCTGGCCAAGTTTTTTTACCCATATCCCGGATCATCTGGCGACGGAGCTGGATTTCAAGCTGATCCTGCCGCGCACCGAATACCATTGCGTGCGCTGCGGCGGCCATCAAGGACATGTGTTTAAGGACGGCCCCCCGCCGACCGGGGAGCGCTGGTGCAACAATGGCCTCGCACTTGCGTTCCTGCCGCTCGACGGCGGGGGCTAAAAGGCGCGGAAATCGATGGGCTGGAAGGAAAGGGTTTGGATGGTTTCCGTGCTTTCAATCGATGGATATTCCACGTCCCTGTGGAGCGTGACTACGCCGCTCGTCCGTGGATCAACGGAGACCACCAAATCTCGAGGGATTAAATACCCAATAAACGAAAGTACCTAACCCCAATAAAGATGCCGTAAGTATTGCTGTCATCATCATAACGAATACCTCATAAGTTCAATAACAGACGTATCCTGACTAAATGTTAAGTCATCTCATTTTTGATTAGTTCCACCGGATATCTATTTCACTCCATTAATCCAGAGGACCACAATCGATTCGATTGATTCGAACCCCGCGAACCTGCTAATCCTTCTTTTCAAGTTCGTAATTTTGTTTTGGAAGTGATAAATATGGCGGAACCCCTATCTCGCCGACGCTACGGGCTATGCGGTCTGTTGTCTTGACAGCGGCGTTTTTGGCGCGAAATCCGGTTGAATCGATGCCTTCAGAAAGGCACTTCGATCAGGGCTTTTTTCGGGAATACCGGTTGCCGCGCAATCCGGGCGCTATCGGCAATTTTCAAGGACCTGGACGCAGGATCTCCAGGGTTTTTTCGTAGATACGGCTCAGGATTTCGAGATCTTCGAGATGGATTCTCTCATTGATTTTGTGAATGCTTTCGTTACTCGGTCCGAGTTCGATGACCTGGGCTCCGGTCGGAGCGACAAAGCGGCCGTCCGAGGTGCCTCCGCCGGTTTCCAGGCTGGCCTCGTTCCCGGTTACGGCAAGCAAGGCATTTTGCACGGCCTGGACCAGCTCGGTCCCGCGCGTCAGGAAGGGTTGGCCGGAAAGCCGCCAGTCAAGGTCGTATTGCATTCGATGGTCATCCAGCAGTTTGTGGACGCGGCGTTTGATGATGGTTTCGTTGAGTTCAGTCGAGAAACGGAAATTGAAATGGACGTCGAGCTGGCCGGGGATAATATTTTCCGCGCCGGTTCCCGCGTGGATGTTGGAAATCTGGAAACTGGTCGCCGGGAAAAATTCATTGCCCCGGTCCCACACCTCGTTCACGAGCGCATGGAACACCGGGGCAAAACGATGCACCGGGTTATCCGCTAAATGGGGATAGGCTACATGTCCCTGGATGCCATGGATCCTCAGCATTCCGCATAGCGAACCGCGCCTGCCGACCTTGATCGTGTCGCCGGTCCGCCGGTCGCTCGACGGTTCGCCGACCAGACACCAGTCGATTTTTTCATTCCGCGACTCCAGGCATTCGATGACCTTGACCGTGCCATGAGTCGCGATCCCTTCTTCATCGCTGGTCAGCAAGACGCTGATCGAACCCCCGTGATCTGGATAATTCAGGTAGAAGCGCTCGCAGGCCGTGACGAACGCGGCAATGCCGGATTTCATGTCCGCGGCGCCGCGGCCGTACAAAAAGCCGTCGCGCAGAACCGGCTCGAACGGCGGTGAATCCCATTGGTCCAGAGGACCGGGCGGAACGACATCGGTGTGTCCCAGAAACGTAAACAAGGGCGCGTTCCGGCCTTTTCTGAGCCAGATATTCCGGGTGTTGCCGAAATCGAGCCATTCGCTGTTAAATCCGATTCGTGACAGCCGTTCGGCGACGATGTCCATGCAGCCCGCATCGTTCGGCGTGACCGAAGCGCGGCGGATCAGTTGTGTGAGCAGGTCCGCAGTGGGGGTCACGTTCCGGAGGCAAAGTAATCCGTGGAAAAGCCGGTTGTACAACGATCGTCGTGCTCGATCACCGGGCGCTTGATCAAGGTCGGATGCTTCAGCATCAACCGTTTGGCTTGGTCTTCGTTCAGGTTTGCACGGTCGGAATCCCGCAGTTGACGCCAACTCGCGCCGCGCCGGTTGAGCATATTTTCCCAGCCGATTTTTTCGGCAAGCCGGTCCAGCAGTTCGCGATCGAGGCCGTCGCTGCGGAAGTCATGAAAAGCGTACTCATATCCGTTGCTTTCGAGCCATTTTCTGCAGCGCTTGCAAGTGTCACAGTTGTTGATGCCGTAGATTTTCAGCATGGCATCTAACGAATGCTTCGGTCGAACCGTCGATTACCGCACCGGATCGTCCGATTCATAACCTTAGTAGAACGTTTCGACAAAAGGTTGACAATCGTTTCGACCAGAACACGGAGGATGTGCTGAGGCACGACAAATCGACAGGATTCACGATTTGCACGGTTCGGTCGCCCGCAGGGCGCCGGACACGGAAGTGCGACATGAACCGCATCTACGGCGACCGATGCGCCTCCTTCGTCGGCACATCCTACAACTCTTGATGTTTAATATCTATAGAGTCGTTTTAGCAAAACGGTCTATTAGTCCCGGAGTAATTCGTTGAGGCCAACCTTGCTGCGGGTCTTCGCATCAACCTGTTTGATAATGACCGCGCAGTACAAACTATGACTGCCGTCATTCGCGGGCAGGTTTCCGGATACCACGACCGAGCCCGCGGGAATTCTGCCGTAACTGGTTTCGCCGGTCATGCGGTTATAGATCTTGGTGCTTTGGCCGATATACACGCCCATCGAGATCACCGAACCTTCTTCGACAATGACCCCTTCGACGACTTCGGAACGCGCGCCGATGAAACAGTTGTCTTCGATAATCGTGGGGCTGGCCTGCAGCGGTTCGAGCACGCCGCCGATGCCGACGCCGCCGGAGAGATGAACGTTTTTCCCGATCTGCGCGCAGGACCCAACCGTCGCCCAGGTATCGACCATGGTCCCGCTGTCGACATAGGCGCCGATGTTGACATAGCTTGGCATCAAGACCGTGTTCAAAGCAAGATAGGAACCAAACCGGGCTACGGCGTTGGGGACGACCCGAATTCCGGCCCGGTTGAAATCCTCCGGGGTATAAGTGGAAAATTTGGTCTCCACTTTGTCGTAATAACGGGTCGATCCGCCTTCGATGATGCGGTTGTTGGAAAGACGGAACGACAGCAGAACGGCTTTTTTCAGCCACTGGTGGACGACCCAATCGCCATCGATCTTTTCGGCGACGCGCGCGCGGCCGCAGTCGAGAAGGTCCAAGGCTCCGCGGACCGCGTTCCTGATTTCATTCGATGCACTCGCGGGGTTCAGGCTGTTTCTGTTTTCGAACGCGTCGTTGATGATTGATTCGAGCTGTGACATGGTTTTTCCAGGTTACATTTAGAGAGTCTTTAGATAGTCTTTGATCCGCTGTGCGGCCTCGATACATTGATTCAGTGGTTGGACCAGCGCAATCCGGACGCGATTTTCTCCGGGATCAATGCCGTCCGCCGGTCTGGACAGAAACCGTCCGGGCAGAACCGTAATATTCTGCCGCATAAACAGGCCGCGCGTGAAATCAGTATCCGGAACCGGGGTCTCCGGCCATAAATAGAAGCCGGCTTCCGGCGTTTCCATCGGCCAGATCCCGGTCAGAATGCTGCCGATTGCCTCGAACTTCCGGCGGTACAGGCGGCGGTTTTCGCGGACATGCTCTTCGTCGGACCAGGCCGCGATGCTGGCCCGCTGTGTCGGCAGCGGCAGCGTACAGCCGTGATAGGAGCGGTATTTCGCAAATTGCGCGAGGATGTTGGCGTCCCCGGCGACGAAACCGGAGCGCAGCCCCGGAGCACTCGAGCGCTTCGATAAACTGTGGAACACCACGCAGTTGCGAAAGCGGTCGTTATTCATCGCTTGCGCGGCCTGCAATAATCCGGGCGGCGGATTCTGCTCATCGCGGTAGATTTCCGAATAGCATTCATCGGACGCGATCACGAAATCATATCGCTCGGCCAGCTCGATCAGTTGCTGCAATTGATCCACCGGCATGACCGCGCCGGTTGGATTTCCGGGATTACAGAGATAGATCAGCGCACAGCGGCGCCAGGTTTCTTCGGCAACGCGGTCGAACTCAGGCACAAACCGGCTTTTTGCGGACGTGTTCAGATAGCGGGGTTGCCCGCCGGCCAACAGGGCTGCGCCTTCGTAGATTTGGTAAAAAGGATTCGGCATCAGCACGACCGGCCGTTCGGCCGGATTGATCAGCGCCTGGGCGAACGAAAAAAGGGCCTCGCGGGTTCCGGCGACCGGAAGCACCTGCGTTTCGGGATCGACGGTCCCCCGTTCAAGGCAGAATCGCGCCTCCAGCCACGCCGACGCCGCTTCCCGCAATTCCAGGATCCCGAGGGTGGTTGGGTATTTCTTCAGATCCTGAATGTTGTCGACGATGGCGTTGCGGATCAATTGCGGAATCGGGTGTTGCGGTTCGCCTAAAAATAAAGCAATCGGGTATCGGTCCGTTTCGGGTTCTAGTCCTGCCTTTAACTGCCGGAGTTTTTCGAAAGGGTAGGGGTGTAGACTGGAAAGGCCGGGATTCATTCAGGTGCGGGAATGGAAAGTTTTTTTGTTGTGTATGGAATAACAAATAATTTTCCATTATCCCACGCGTTTTGCCTGATCTACCAGTCTCCGATTTTTTTAAGCCCCCCTACGGTTGTTCCTTAACAGTCGGGATTGTAGCCCTGGTTGCGTGCGTTCTGCCACAAATCGACCGCCTGCGGCATGCGCTGCTGCAAATCTTCGATCCGGGTTCCGTGCGAGGGATGGGTCGATAAAAACTCGACCGGGCTTCCCCCGCCGACGGTGGCCATGTTCTGCCAGAGGTTGATGCTTTCCCGCGGATCAAATCCGGATTTCGCCATCAGGTCGAGCCCGATTAGATCGGCTTCGCTTTCCTGGATTCGGCTGAACGGCATCAGGATTCCGTATTGCGTACCGACTCCCAAAAGCCCCATCAATAGCTGTCCGGTTCCCGAAGTAACGGTCGCTCCGATTAGAATCTCGGACAACGCGAGTCCGGTCTGGGCCGCGAATTGCTGGGAAACTCGTTCGTTGCTGTGGCGCGCAACAACGTGCCCGATTTCATGCCCGACTACGGCCGCGAGCTGATGCTGATCGCGGGCGACCTGCAACAATCCGGAATGAACGCCGATTTTTCCGCTCGGCAGCGCGAAAGCGTTGGGGCTTTGTTCTTCGAATACCACGATCTCCCATTGACCCTTGATCTGCCGCGTAAGTGTTCCGGCCACGCATTGAACGTAACGGTTCATTTCCGGGTCATTGGATATGGGAAGGTTCTTTTTTTGAACTTCGAAAGCCTGAGCGCCCATCTGGTTAATCTCGCTGTCGGGAATCAGCGCGAGCTGGCTTCTGCCCAGCGGAGAGGTTGCACAAGCATGGATCAGGAAAACGAGCAGGGCCTGGGTGCAGATGAATCGAAGTTTATCCATGACTGATATCTGATTTGTGATCGCCTGTCGGCCGGCATTCCAGATTCGATAATCCGGCGGTTGCGTAGAAGCTCAGTGTTATGCCCGCCATTCGATGATGTGTTCCGTGAGGTCCGATGATTCCGATTCCCTGATTGCGTAGCTCCTGATCGACACGCCGGCTTCATGGACCGATTCCGGACGGCCGCTGATCAGGGGATGCCACGACGGCAGATCCTCGCCTTCGGCAACCAGCCGATAGGCGCAGGTCGCCGGCAGCCAGTCATATTGGACGAATGCTACCGATTTAATGTCGATACAATCCGGAACCAGCCGGGTTCTGTTTTGATATTGCGTGCAGCGGCAGGTCTTGAGGTCGATCAGCTCGCAGGCCACGCTCGTAAAGAAGATCTCCCCGCTGTCTTCATCCTCCAGTTTATTCAGGCAGCATTTGCCGCATCCGTCGCATAACGATTCCCATTCCCCGGAACTCATTTCGGTTAGTTTTTTGGTTTTCCAGAACGGAGCGGGGTTCATTTTCGGTGTATCTCCGGAACCGCGTGGATTCGTTCCATGATATAACCGAGGCAGTCCTGGCGGATCACGTCGTGGTCCAGGGTCAACATCGAAGGCATGATTGCCCGGCTTAGAACCAGTTCTCCATTTTCGACCCGGAAATATCTGGAGGTAACGTCATCGCCGAACTCATCGCGCGCAAGTAACGGCAATTCGCCATTGGACCGGATTTTACCAAGCACGGTTCCTTTCGGAATTTCAGTGAAATTCATGTGGTCGAGATCCGCGCTTAACTGCAAATCCGCACCGGGCTTGAAATCAAAGCTGACCGTGGCGGGAATGGTTACCTGCGCGATCGTGTGGAAAAGATCCAGATCACCCGGCGGAACCGGGCGGTCCGGGATTTCGGTCAGATGGAGACAACTGTTCAAATATTCCAGCGCGTGACTGACCCCGTATTGCTGTCCGGGTTTCCCGCATTCCAGCGTAACCGATGGGCAGTGGCGGCCGAATGCGGCGGAAAGCACGCCGCGCGGGCGGATGAAATACACGACCAGGCGGCTGAACAATCGCGCCAGTTGAAAATAGCGGTCCTCGAACACGTTTACGCAGGCGTAGTGCGGATTCAGGCCGGTGTTGTTGTGGACATCGATGCTCGCGAAAACCTTGCGCCGCACCATTTCATCGACGACGCTCGCGGCGACCGCGGTTGCCTCCGATTCAGGTTGTTCGGTGCCGGGCCAGATCCGGTTGAAATCGGGTTGACTGTCGAGCCGGCGCGCGTTTTCCTTGGCTGCAAGTACGTTCCCGAATAGCATCGAAATCGAGCGGGGCAGGGGGCGGAACCGGTATTCATCGAGCAGTTCCTGGATTGCGAGCAGGCCGGTCGGTTCATTGCCGTGCAGCAGCACCGAAACGAACAGGGGCTCGGGCATTCTGCCGGGCAAATGAACGAGACTCGGGCCGGGAAGTATCCGGTGCAGATTTTCCGGCGATACCTCGGTTAGCCCGGCCGGCACTTCATTGAACTGCGTGAGCCCGCACGAAGTGATCACAGCGGCCATTGATGAACCGGTTTTGCTGACCATTGGTTCTTGTGATAGGCGGCTGTCATCGCGGCCAAATTGCGTTCATGGTTTGTGGCATAGTGACGTTGCCAGCTGGATCCGTTCCGGCCGGAATCCACCCTTTCTTGAATCACCTCGAGGTATTTTAATGCCTCGCTCTTGTGGATACCAAGCCAGTCGAGCCCGGCCGCCGCGTGCGGAATCAATTCCCCGAGCAGAAGTTCCTTGAGACGGATTTTTTCTGCGTCCATCCAGGTTACGGTCGCGTCGAGTCCATGGCGCGCGCACTGGTAGAAATTATCTTTGGCAAGATGAAACGGTAATGCCGGTTCGGGGACTACCTTTTCGAGCCTGAGGTAATTGACCAAACCATAATAAAACGCGGCATTCGCAAGCATGTCGACAAGACTCGGGCCGGCCGGAATGACTCTATGTTCGATTCGGATATGCGGCGTGCCGTCCTGATCGAATCCGACCAGCGGCCGGTTCCAGCGCCAGATCGTTCCGTTGTGCAGCCGTAAATATTGCATGCTTTCCAGGTCGAAATCGAATTGGACGGGCAGCAGAACCGGAAAATGTTCGAGGTTTTCGGTAAAACATTCCAGGATCGATTTGCGGGCATAATCCGATCCAAGGCTCACGCGACGCAACGGACCTTGCGCTACACCACTGTAGCCGCCCACCTCGACGGCTTGTTCGAACAACGGTATCCGGGTTTCCGCCCACAGGTCGCGGCCGAAGAGGTAGGGCGAATTCGCGCCGACCGCGACGCTGGGCGCCGAGGCAATGATTGAAGCGTTATAAACATGGTGCGCCGAAGAAAGCGGCATCTGCAGGTGGATCTGGAAGGATGTCGCCGCCGATTCGAGCATGACATCGAAATGTTCGATCTTAAGATGCTCGCGGCCGCCAATTTCGATGCGGATCGGCCGGCCGCCCCGAGCATGGAAGACCTGTTCGTTCAAGGCCCGGAACCGGTTCAAATCGGACATGTTCGCCAACGTTAGCTGGCTTTGCTGCAAGGTGGGCAAAATGCCGATCATGACCATGCAAAGATTCAGTTCGTCCGCGGTCCGACGGGCATCCGTGATCATGTTTTCCAGATCCCGATACAGAGCTTCCAGCGCGCGGCCGGTCAGGTCGACGGGATGATTGTTCAATTCCACGTTGAAGCGCGCCAGTTCCGCGCAGGCAAGCGGATTGTTCAGGCGTTTCAGAAAGGCTTCGTTGTCCGGAGCGGGCTGCATTTCGGAATCCACGAGCCAGGCCTCGATCTCAAATCCGGCCACGGCCTCCCGTTTCGACAATTGATCGTTCCGGATCAATTTGGCCAGGTAATCGGTTTCGGTGCGCAGGCAGGAATGAAACCGTTCAAAATCCTTATGCGCGAAATGAGTGTGGTCGATCTCCTGCCCCATCGCCAGTCTCTTCGTGACGCAGTTAGGCGACGACGGAATTTAATGGGATTCCCAGCGCTTTCCAGACCGGCTCCACGCTGTCCGGAAGCGGCTTTAGCCGGCCGATCTCGATCCACGGTGCATCCGGACTGTGGAAATCCGATCCGACCGATCCCAGAAACCCGAATTCCTGGGCATGGCGAGCACTGTCGCGAATATCTTCGCGATTACTGTTTCCACACACGACTTCGATTGCCCTGCCCCCGGCCGCCCGGAAATCCCCGAGCAGTTTTCGCATGCGGGTTGCGGTGAGGTCATAGCGCCGCGGATGGGCAATAATAGCCGTCCCGCCGGCCGCCATGATCAGGCCGATGCCCTGGTCAAAATCAAGCCACCGGGTTTGCACGAATCCGGCCTTGCCGCGGCCCAGATATTGATCAAATGCTTTCTGGATCGTGGAGCAATGATTCCGGTTAACCAGATATTTGGCGAAATGGGTTCGGGTGATCATACCCTTGCCGGCAAGTTCGCTCGCGCCTTCAAAGGCCCCGATGATTCCCTTTTTCTCCAGCCGCCGGCCCATCTCACTCGCGCGTGCAATACGAAGCTGCTGCACAGAATCAAGAGCGGCTATCAACGGCGGGTGTTGCGGGTCGATACCCACGCCGACGATGTGCAGGCACTGGTTTTCCCAGGTGACGGAAACCTCGACGCCGGGTATCAGATCAAGGCCGCTGCGATCGGCAGCAGCCCGCGCTTCGGCAATGCCGGCGGTGGTATCGTGATCGGTTAATGCAAGATAGCGGACACCTTTATCCCGCGCCCGCAGGACCAGATCCGCGGGGCTCAACTGCCCATCGGAAGCCGTGGAATGGGTGTGAAAATCGACGCAGCAGGTCATCAAAATGGTCGCGATAATTCGTTTGGAAATTCGGTTTACGGGCTGGCCGGCGCTCCGGGTTATCCTAAGGCTACTCTAATATTGACTGTCGATCCAGCGGATTGAACGTACGGGCGCGAGTTTATCGCCCTTACGCCCGAGTCGCGCGCGACCGGCCCGATTCGAGATCGAGCAGGAACGCCTTGACGTCGAGTCCGCCGCCGAAGCCGGTCAGAGAGCCGTTTTTGCCAATCACTCGATGGCAGGGGATCAGAATCGGAATCGGGTTCATGCCGTTCGCCCGGCCAACCGCCCTGACTTTTTCTTTCCCTCCGAGACGGCGGGCCTGTTCTTCGTAGCTCAAGGTTTGACCGTACGGAATTTCCCGCAATAAATTCCAGACCGAGTTCTGAAATTCGGTTCCATTGAGGACCACAGGAAGATCAAAACTTTGCCTTGTACCGGCGAAATACTCGGTTAGCTGGTCGGCCGTCCGCGCATAGACCGGATGATCATCAGAACGCTTAAGCCTCGACCACCAGTCACGTATGCTGTGATCCTGCAGGGACTTTTCCCATAAGATCGCATGCACGCCCCGCTCCGACACAACCAGCGCAAGTGGTCCGGCCGCGCTCGGAAAAAAATTGTAGACACAGTCTTCCGGAATATTTTTTATCGGAAGCCGTCCGGCCAAATCTTTGTTCAATGGTTTTCGACTCTCGTTATTGGCTAGGGGGGTAATATTTTACAGGAATGTTCATCCGGCAAATGGATGCTGGATGGCACTATGACCGCTACGGCCCGGGCAAGGTTCAGATCGGGAGATCCGCGGGTTGATTCGGGCCGTGAGGCTTGAATGTGTTCCGATTCCAGCCAGGCATTTATTCTATTGCGAATCTGATTTGACAACGCCTGGTGTTTTGGGTAATTTTGGGCGACGGAAAAAGATGTTTTTTCAATTCTCCCGGACAAAAAAGGGAAAAAATATAAGTAAGGGAATACTCTCTCGTCATGCAAGTTATCTGCTATTGAATCGAAAGATTGGCTGAGTCGCGGATTTGGTGATGGTACGTTCGCCGTGTCGCGCTCGCCATCTATAGTAAGTTATAAGGATTTCGAACAGCAGTGACGCTCTAACCACAGATTTATTGCGCGGAGCTGGGTAAACCCAGCCGCTTGGCATGGGTCTGAAATCTTACTCACGATTCGTCACAACACTATCGGCTTGCGGTGCTTTCGATATTCCGCCTTATAGCCTTTGCCTATTGCGTGCTTGCCTCCGCCGCATACGCCTGTGAGGTCCCGGCGGGAAGGTTTGCGAGCATCGAGGGTGAGGTGCGCGTCCAAAGTGGTGAAGATGGCTGGCAGGCGGCACGGCTGGATCAAGGCTTGTGCGAAGGCGACACGATCCGTGTGGGCGAGCGCAGCCGCGCGGCCATCCAGTTAATCAACGACGCCGTTCTGCGTCTCGATCAGAATACCAGCATCCGTCTAGTGAACATCACCGGCGAGACCGATGAGCCGTCCTGGCTGGATCTCGTGAGCGGCGCCTTCCAATCGTTCAGCCGCCGGCCCTGGTTGATCAAGGTGACTACGCCGCACCTCAAAGGTGACATCGACGGTACTGAGTTTTATGTCCAGGCGGACGATAATCGTTCAATACTCGTTGTTTTGGAAGGCTTCGTGTTGGTTTCAAACGATAAGGGGCGTTTGCCGGTTGCCTCGGGTCAGGCGGTTACCGTCGAAAACGGAAAAGCGCCTGCCTACCGTATCGTTATCCGTCCGCGTGACGCCGTGCAGTGGGCGCTTTACTATCCGCCGGTCCTTTATTTTGACTCGGACGAATTTCCGGCCGGAGCGGGCTGGCAAGGGAAGATGCGGCGATCCATCGAGTTTTTTCGGCGCGGCGATTGGCAGAATGCATTTGATGTTATCGCGTCGGTTAGGGATCCGATCGTCGATCCGCGCTTTTTTACCTATCGCGCCTCGCTGTTGTTGGCCGTCGGCCGAGTCGATGAAGCCGTTCCCGATCTCGAGCGGGCGTTTGGTCTGGATCCGAATGATAGCAACGCATTGGCTCTCAAATCGATTATCGCGATGGTAACGAACGACAAAGACCAGGCGCTCAATGCCGCGATGCGCGCCGTCGAACGCAACCCCGACTCCGCAGTTGCATGGATCGCGTTGTCCTATGCCCGGCAGGCCGCGTTCGATCTCGAAGGAGCGCTTACGAGTCTCGAAAAAGCCGTTCAACTCGATCCTGCCAACGCTCTGGCGTGGGCGCGGCTCGCAGAGATCCGGTCTTCGCTCGGCCGGCTTGATCAAAGTCTCGAAGCGGCCGGAAAGGCGGTCATGCTGGCGCCGAATGTGTCACGCAGCCAGACCGTGCTGGGTTATGCCTATTTGACGGCGGTTAACACGGCGCAAGCCGGAGAGGCTTTTAATAAAGCGATTGCACTCGATCAGGCGGATCCGCTGCCGAGGCTCGGCCTGGGGCTGGTCAAAATCCGGAACGGCGAGCTGCGCGAGGGACGCCGGGAAATCGAGGTTGCCGCGAGCCTGGATCCCGGTAACTCCCTGTTCCGGAGCTATCTGGGCAAGGCTTACTATGAAGAGAAACGCATGCCGTTGGATGAGCGCCAGTACACGATCGCGAAGGAGCTGGATCCGAAAGATCCCACGCCTTGGTTCTACGATGCGATCGCGAAACAGACGACGAACCGGCCGGACGAGGCCTTGCAGGACATGCAAAAAGCCATTGAATTGAACGATAACCGCCTGGTCTACCGGTCACGTTTGGCGCTCGATTCGGATCTCGCGGCCCGCAGCGCGAGCCTGGCCCGAATCTACACCGATCTCGGATTCCAGGAGTTGGCCCTGGTGGAAGGCTGGAAATCCGTCAATACCGATCCCGCCAGCTATTCCGCCCACCGTTTTTTGGCCGATTCTTACTCCGCCTTGCCGCGACACGAGATCGCGAGGGTCAGCGAACTGCTCCAGTCTCAACTGCTGCAGCCCATTAACACGACGCCGATTCAACCCCGCCTCGCGGAGAGTAACCTGTTTTTGATCAGTGCCGGAGGTCCGGGGTCGCTTTCGTTTAATGAGTTTAACCCCATTTTCAACCGCGATGGGTTCGCCTTCCAGACCAGTGGCCTGGCCGGGGAGAATAGCACCTATAGTGGAGAAGGCGTGATCTCAGGGATCTACGAAAAGACATCCTTCAGCGCAGGTGGATTCCACTATACCACCGACGGCTTTCGAGGAAACGCTGGCCAGCGGGATAACATCGCCAACATTTTTGTGCAGCGGGAACTCTCGCCACAAACCAGTATTCAGGCGGAATATCGATATCGAAACGTCGAAGTCGGCGACGTCCAACAACGATTCTTCGCGGACGACATCCTCCCTGGTCTGACCAACCAATCGCAAAGTCACTCCATCCGCGTTGGCGGACGGCACGCCCTTTCGCCGGATTCCATTGTCCTCGGCTCATTTATTTATAAAGATGAAGATGATCGTTTTCGAACCGATGACTTTCCTTTGCCGGGAGGTTTCCTCGACTCCAAGGTTCCCGAAACCGCTTTTATTGTAGAGCTCGAGCACCTGGTCCGCTCTCGTTACCTGAACCTGCGGACCGGTGCGGGATACTCCGGGGTCGACAGCAAGATCGACACGACGATCGGATTTCCCGGACCCGATCCTTTCGAGATCGAAATGATGACCGACGCCGATCTCCAGCACTTCAATGCATACGCGTATTCGGACGTCAACCTTCTGAAGAACGTGACCGCAACGCTGGGGCTCAGCTTCGACTCCCTAACCGGCGACCAGGTTCTCGATAAGCATCAGGTCAATCCCAAGTTCGGGATTATCTGGACTCCGTTCGCGGGAACCACTCTTCGCGCGGCGGCATTCCGGGTCTTGAAAAGAACGCTGATCACCGACCAGACCCTGGAGCCCACCCAGGTGGCCGGGTTTAACCAGTTCTTTGATGATTTCAATCGGACCGAGGCTTGGCGTTATGGGGGGGCGATCAATCAGACGTTCACGAACAGCCTGTTCGGAGGCGTGGAATTCTCGAAGCGGGATCTGACGCTTCCAATCACGGACGTATCGGATCCCTTCAACCCGGTGCATCGGAACGTCGACGGGAAGGAATATCTGGGGCGCGCCTACCTGTTTTGGACACCGCATCCATGGCTTGCGCTCAGGGCGGAGTACAAGTTCGAGCGCTTCGAGCGGGATCTCCTGACCCCGAGAGAGTTGGAAACGCACCGTGTGCCTTTCGGGATCGGGTTCTTCCACCCCTCCGGTCTAGGGGCTTCCCTGACCGCCACGTACTGGAATCAGAAAATAACGACTACGGATTTCTTTGACAACAACGTACTTCTGTCCGGTAACGACGAGTTCTGGACCATCGATGCGGCGATCTCGTACCGCCTGCCGAAGCGGTATGGCTTCGTCTCGGTCGGCGCGACGAACCTGTTCGACCAGAAGTTCAATTTTTTTGAGGTCGACTTCGACAACCCGACGATCCAGCCGACCCGGGCGGCCTTCGCGCGGGTCACGGTGGCGTTCCCCTAGTAAGGAGCACGAACTCGTGGGAGTCGAGGTACTGGTTAATTGATATGGAAAGTTCGCGAAGGATATTAGCGATCAATAGGCGTTCCACGAAGCGTGGAACTTTGTCCAAGTTAACGGAGTGGATTATGTTCAATAAAGCAATGACAGTGATGATGATCGGGCTGGTGGCGATGCTCGGAGTTAAGGCCGAGGCGCACTGGATTGTAATTAAGGGCAATTGTTATTGGCATAGCGGTGAATGTGTTCGGCAGGATGGGGAAGGCGAGAAGGAGCCTATTCCGGATCCTATTTCTAAAGAATCGCCCTTGGGCGAGCTTGTCTTGATGCCGGAACAGATCGAGGTAGTGTGCCCAAGCAACCGAGAACGCGATCGAGTACAAAACGTTGAACTATCCAATACGGGATTAGCCCTAATTGCTAAAAGGGCGATTGTTCAGAGTGATGTCACCAACGCTTTCGATCGACATGGAGAAATCGGAAAGAATGTCGAATGGCCGATTGTCGGTTCTTTTGCAACTTTTCTGGAGAATGGCTGTCCAGGTGGGGCGCCAGCGCAGAATGTGATAGTCCGCCGGATGTCGGTACAGATGAATCTCTATTTGAACGGCGGTAAACAACCGCATAGTGCTTGGACGGCCACGTGTACACTGCCGAAAGAGTTCAAACTTCCAAAAAAACCCCCGGATCGAGGAGTTGCTTTCGATTGCTTCAACATCAGCACTTGCCATGGAGATCAGTGTTTGAATCCGTGATTGACGGAGGCCATGGTGAGCGTCCGACAAAATTGCACCAGAGAAAAAAATCGGATCGGAGTTGCTGAGTAGGATACGATAATACCCTATATGTTGATACGTAAACCGAACGCATTGGAAATAGCATGGGTACGGCGTGTGGTGTACGCCGTACTGCACCGACCTGACATGCGGGCGCCAGTTATGTTTCGAGTCTCGATACGCTATGGAATCCCGCTCCTGATCGTCGCGTTTACGGCTGTCATGGCGTTGTATACCGTGCACAGGGAATGGGGTGCAGCGGAAGCCACCGTCCGGGGAGAGGCAATTTCGGAAATGGCGAGCCGCATGGCGATTCTCCAAAAGCAGCTTGGCCACGCGTTGCGTAACGGGGAGGGCGAGCGCGTGGCGCAAGAAATGGCATTACTCGCGAGCGCGCCGGAACCACGCGTCGCGGTTCTGGCCGATGATAACGCCGTTGTAATCGGTGCAACGAATGCCAGATGGGTCGGCCGGCCGCTGGCCCAGGCAGCTGATTCCCGATGGCCAGGCTGGGAAGGCGAGCCGATGCCAGCGATCATCGATCGGGTGCAGGCACGCTTTTCCGGCGAACTTTACCTCGCTTCAGAAGGCCGCTATGTATTCGGGATTTATCCGGTTCAATTGGGCGCGCGCGCCGGACAACTTTCGCAGGTACGGACAGGAGTTTTGATCGTGCAGGACGATCTAGAGGGCGAGCTTGCTTATGCCCGGCGGAAAGCCGAGAAGAACTGGACGGAGATGATTGTAGTCCTGGTCGTCCTGGCGGGGTTCCTGGGGGTCTTGATTCACCTCCTCGTGACTCGCAGACTGAATGCATTATTGTATGCGACCCAACAGTTTGCTGCAGGGAACAGGCGGGCGCGCGTTAACTTGCAGGGCAGCGATGAGGTCGCCAGCCTGGGCCGCGCGTTTGACACCATGGCGGGTAAAGTTGCGACCGCGCAACGACAGCTCGAACGCCGCGTGCAGCAGCGGACCGCGGAGCTTGACCGCACGATTGTCGAGCTGCAAAAGGAGATCGTTGAGCGTAAACGCGCCGAGAACAGCCTGGTCGACGAAAAGGAACGAATGGAAGTCACACTGGCCTCCATAGGCGATGCAGTGATCACTACCGACGTTTACGGCCGGGTCGAATACCTGAACCGGCGCGCGGTGCAACTAACCGGCTGGTCGCCGGGCGAGGTCGCGGGGCAGAATCTCCATCAGGTATTGAACATAGTCGACGAAGGTTCGAGAAAATCCATCGAAGACCCCGTGCGGCGCTGCTTTCGGGATGGCAGGGTTGTCGTTCGTACGAACAATACGCTTTTGATCTGTCGCGGAGGTCAAGAGCTCTCGATCGATTATTCCGTGGCTCCGATCCACGATCATGGCGGTGCGTTGATCGGAGCCGTGCTGATATTCCGGGACATTACCGAGGCGCGCCGGGTAGAACGCCAGTTGAGTTATCACGCATCGCACGATGCATTGACGGGGCTCGTGAATCGCCGGGAGTTCGAACGGCGCCTGGAACACATTCTCGGTACGGCCGCGGAAGACGACAGACATGGTGTCCTCTATCTCGATCTGGACCAATTCAAAGTCGTCAATGACACCTGTGGGCACGTCGCCGGCGACGAGCTATTGCGCCAGGTTGGGGTATTGCTCGCTTCGCAGGTGCGCAAGCGCGATACCCTCGCGCGCCTCGGCGGCGACGAGTTCGGTGTTCTTCTCGAACACTGCGACGAGAACAAGGCAGTGCAAATCGCTTACTTGATGCGCGATGCCTTGCAGGATTTCCGCTTCGTATGGGAAGAACAAGCTTTCGCGGTCCGAGCAAGCATCGGGCTGGTGCCGGTCATCCCGCGCGCCCATACCCTCGCCAGCGTCTTTCGCGCCGCTGACGACGCTTGCTATGCAGCAAAAGAGCAGGGCCGCAACCGGGTCCATCTCTACCAGCCCGACGACCACGACCTGGCCCGTCGTCGCGGCGAAATGCAGTGGATACCGCACATTCAGCAGGCGTTGGCGGAAAATCGTTTCGTGCTCTATTTCCAACCCATTGTTCCGCTGTTTCAGGGCGGACGGCCGCACGGCGAGGTGTTGTTGCGCCTGCTCGACACTAACGGTGATTTGATACCGCCCTCGGTATTCATTCCGGCCGCGGAGCGGTATCAGCAAATGCAGGCCATCGACCGCTGGGTGGTTCGCTCCGTCTTTGTGGCCTTGTGTGACCCGGAAACCGTTTTGCCGCCGGCCGGAGTCGCCATCAACCTTTCCGGCCAGTCGTTGGGTGACCAGCAGTTTCTGGAATTTGTCGAGCAGCAACTGGAGCAGGGAGCAGTTCCGGTCGACCGAATATGTTTTGAGATCACCGAGACTGCCGCGATCAGCAATCTCAGCCATGCGATACGCTTTTTCTCGGCGCTCAAACCGCGAGGTTGCCGCTTTGCGCTCGACGATTTTGGCAGCGGGCTGTCTTCGTTCGCGTATCTAAAAACCCTTCCGATCGATTTCCTGAAGATAGACGGCGGCTTTGTCAAAGACATGATGAAGGACCCGATCGACCATGCGATGGTCGAGGCGATCCACCGGATCGGCCACGTCATGGGTATAGAAACCATCGCGGAATCCGTCGAGAACCAGCACATCCTTGCAGAGCTAAAAGCGATTGGCGTGGACTACGCCCAGGGGTACGAAGTTGGCCGGCCCGCTCCGCTTGGAAAAATAGTGCGGGCGCTATAGCCGGGTTAATCCGGACCGGTTTCCATGCAATGATTTTACCCCGGATCATCAGGAATATACATCCGGATCCGTGGTATGGGATAGGTGGTCGATTGCGATGCGATCTGCCGAAGTCGACTGAACCTGAAGGTCGTCGTGTCGTTCGGGCGTAAGCGCGATTTGACTGTTAGTCCGGGTATTTTCGGCGCCGGTTGCAGTTCTCGTAACGCACCGGCAATCATTAGATTCACTTTCATTAAAGGACGAACAAAATGCTGATCAAACGACAATTACAGCAAATGAATGGGCGGCTGGATTCCAGATTGGATGAGCCGAGAATGAAATTGTTGAATTCATTCAACAAGACCCTTTTCGGAGATCAGGATAAATTTGCGGCGGGACCCGACTGGGCCGGGAAGGAAGGCTTTTTGAATAAACTCGGATTGGATGAAAGCAAAGCCGCATCGCTTTTCCGCAGCATGCTCGGCAACGGTGACTTTCCGGCGGAACTGGGCAAGAATAAAAGGCTGAGTGACAAGGTTAGTAACCATAAAATAATAACATATACTTTTATGTAGTGTGTGGCGTAATGGTGTAATTCCATTCGCCATGAAAATCATCACGAGCCAAGCGAATGGATGCGAACTCATCGTTGGAGACCTTGATGCCTTTCGGGTACGG
>JBGTCG010000271.1:0-6024 GCA_041748915.1 Methylococcales bacterium | reverse complement strand
GGCGCGGACTTGCGCGGCGTGGTCAGTTTCCACGGTTTGCTTTCGGCTCCTTGCAACACGCGCGGAAATGCGATCAAAGCCAGGGTTCTGGTGCTGCACGGCCATGATGATCCGATGGCGCCCGCGGAGGACATCCGGCTGCTGCACGACGAGTTGACCGGGGCCGGAAGCGACTGGCAGTTCCATGTCTGGCAACACCATGCCTGCCTTCACCAATCCGGTCGCCAACAATCCGGGTTTTGGCGCCGTTTATCAGCCGCTCGCGGACCGCCGCTCCTGGGCGACGATGCGGCTTTTCCTCGCCGAATGTTTTAAAGATCGGTAATTCAACATAATCCCGGCGCCGGCCCGCCGTTTGCGCCTGTCGTCTTCAGTATTCATCCGGAACCACCCTGCCCTGCGGGAAGCTCTGAATTAATCAGAGCTTCCTTTGGTAATTTTGAACATTCGCGGCGGGAATGTTTAACTGAAACGCCGGAAAAGAAATTGCATAGTGATACGCGTGTAAATCTTCAGCAATTACGCCAATTTCAAACGGATGTCGACTATGAACTACAAATTCAGACTGATTGCGGTAGCAATGCCGTTTTTCTATGCCTCGTTACTCGGCGCCGATACGCTCGCGATAAACCAATCGACAGGACCCGATCGCACTTCAAAGGCATACCAACAGGAAAGCCTCGCGGCGCCGGGGAAAACCGTCAATTTGCTGTATCCAGAACCGCCCGCGCCGGAAGCATCGTCCGCCGGCCGTAAAGGCTCGCCATCCGATGCGGTCGACGGATCTTTCAGAATATCGACCCCGCGCTATGCGGGCGAATGCGTGGTCGACTTTAACGATTCCGATACGCTCGCTTTAACCCAATTCAACTTGTGGTTCGACCGGGTTTATGTGCCGTGGACCCAGAATTGCGGCGGCGCCGGATGGACGAATATCCGCGTTAAGAAATATGGCCATTTTCACTTGGGCTTTGTCGACTCGGACGTGCTGCCCTGCGCGACCGATGCTCAGGCCTACCCGAGCCGTCTGGACGAAGACGGAAACTGCAATTTCGTGGCCATCGAGAGTGAACCGCGTAGTTACCTGACCACGCATTGGGGAGACGAATGGGTCCAGGCGTCGATCTATAACGACGACAGTCAATCCATTCCGTTCGATTTAAACCGGGTACGCATTACCGGCCAGACGCCCGTACGGTTATGCTATCGAAAAGTACAGGAAACCGACCTTGATGACCTCGCATATGAAGCGGCTGGCGAAGGGAATACAGGAATCTGGCTGTGCTGGAATAACCTGGATATCGGTACCTGGGATTTATCAAACTGGGCATGGAATATCACGGACGTGAAAATCACCGGGGCGGACGGATCCGCGCCGTTTTCCATCGATGAATTCCGCTTCGGAATTCAGTAAAGTTTTTTTCGGGTTTCAAACCCTCACTGCCATAACTCCACCGCAACACCACGGCTTCATGTTTCCTTATTAGCAAGATTCTTCAGCCGATCTCGATAACATCGTCATACTGGCAGGGATGCCGGTATCCAGCGCCCATGGATGGCAAGCTGGATACCTTCCCTGGCCCTGGATTCAGGCTTTTTTATGTTTGGCTGAAGCATCTTGCTAATCAGGTCATGTTTTGAAGTCGTGGTGTTGCATTTTTCATCGGCGGAATTTGGCGTAAAAACTTCGGACCTGACCCGGCAAGCTTGCCGGATCTGACAGCAGGCATTATTCTAAGATCCAATAGTTTTGTCTCAAACAAAACAGGGATCAAGGATGCCGGAAATCCGTTCACCCATTTCTCTGCGGATCATGCCGCTACGCTTCGTTTTCGATGCCCCGGCACGACTCGAAATGCCGGACTACCCGGGTTCGGCCTGGCGCGGCGCATTCGGGCACGCGTTGAAGCAAGCCGTTTGCGTAATCCGCGGCATCGAGTGCGAGGACTGCCTGCTCTACCGGAGCTGCGTCTACCCCTATCTGTTCAAGACCCCGCCGCGCCTGGGAAGCGCCAAGATGACGCGCTACCAGACCGTCCCGGTACCGTATGTCCTGACGATCGAGCCGCGCCTCTCTGCGGATGAATACGTCTTGGGGATCACCCTGGTCGGCGAGGCGCAGCGCCATTTGCCCTATGTGGTCCATGCCATACAGCGTTCCGGTGAGCGCGGTATCGGCTCCAAACAACAGAAACTGATCCTGCGCGAGGTCCGCCAGCTCGTTCTCGAAACCGGAATCTGGAATGGAATCTACCGCCCGCACGAACCACTTGCCGCGGAGCCGCCGGGCTGCCCCGGCGTTCCCGAGCTTCCGGCCGCAATCGGGATCGAAATCCTGACTCCGCTGCGACTGCGCCGGGCCGGTCACCTGGTCACTCCGGACACATTCCGTTTCCGCGATCTGTTCGGCGCGCTGTTGCGGCGCGTATCGATGCTGACTTATTTCCACGGCGCATCGGCTCTCGAAACGGACTTCGCGGGGCTTACTCAAGCCTCCGGACAAATCGAAATCGTTGCGAAAGACCTGCGCTTCAAGGATTGGACCCGCTATTCATCCCGCCAGAAAGCCGAAATGCAGATGGGCGGAATCGTCGGCCGCTTCCAGGTGCAGGGAAAAGAACTCGAGCCATTCTGGCCCTACCTCTGGCTCGGTCAATGGATCCACGCCGGGAAAGGCGCCACCATGGGCCTCGGACATTACCGCATCGCTCCGGCAACCTTGCAAGAACAGTCAGACGCGGACGGACCAGGTTAAGCTGAACCCATGGAAAACACTGACCATGACCAGTCTGTTTGCCGAATGCCGAATGATTATCCGGTTCGAATCCTGCTCGCGGTGACCGGCCTCTCTCCGCAGATCGTGACCGAAACGGTTTACGCGCTAAGTCAATCCGCGCCGCCGTTTGTTCCGACCGAGGTTCATGTGCTGACTACCGAAAAAGGCGCAAGCCGCGCGCAACTCACGCTGCTCAGTCGGGAGCCGGGCTGGTGTCACCGGCTGCGGCGCGACTATGCATTGCCTGAAATCCGGTTCGGGCACGAAAACATCCATACCCTTTCCCGGCCGGACGGTTCCGCGATAGCGGACATACGCGACCCCGAAGATAATGCCCGCGCCGCGGACCTGATCACCGACATGATCCGCCGCTTTACCGGCGATGAGCAGAGCGCCCTGCATGTCTCCATAGCGGGAGGGCGCAAGACGATGGGGTTCTTCGCGGGTTATGCGCTTTCCCTGTACGGCCGCACTCAGGACCGGCTTTCCCATGTGCTGGTCTCGGCGCCCTATGAATCCAACCCTGAATTTTTCTATCCCGCGATCGAAAGCCGGATCATTTATGGCGCCGGACCCAACGGCGAGCCCATGGATACCGCTCAGGCCCGCGTCACGCTTGCCGACATCCCGTTCGTGCGCCTGCGCCACGGCCTCGACAAGCGTCTGCTCTCGGGCGAGGGAACCTACACCGAAGCGGTGCAGGTTGTCCAGCAATCGCTGCTGCCGCCGCGGCTTGTGATAACCGCAGGGCGGGCGTCGGTCCGGGCCGGCGAGACCGATGTACCGTTGCTGCCGGTGGACAAAGCCTTTTACCTGTGGATCGCCGCGCGCCGAAAGGACGGGCTCGACCCCCTCGCCTGCCCGCGCGACGGCTCGCCTGAGCTAGCGTACGGCGCGGAATTTCTGGCGCATTACCGAAACGTTCTCGGCGAAATGGACAGCGACGAACGCACGGCGCGAGCCTTGCAGCAGGGCATGGAAAAGGATTTCTTCGAACGCCGCAAATCCGCGGTGAACAAGGCCTTGAAGAACGACCTTGGACTGGCCGCCTCGCCGTATCTGATCGAGCGGTTTGGGACCCGGCCGAATTGGAGGCATGGGCTGGGGTTGGACCAACACGCAATTGTGATCGACTGACGATTTTTTGAAAAGGAAACATGAACGATGAGTAACTTACTCGAACAGTCCTGCCGGATAGCCCTTGCCGCGTTCTTGCATGATCTCGGCAAATTTGCGGAACGGGCGCGCATTTCCGCGAGCCAGGAGACCATCAACAGCAATAAGCATCTGTATTGTCCGCACCACAAACCCTATCTGGATGCGAAGGGCTGGTTCAGTCATGTTCATGCGGCCTATACCGCGATCGCGCTGGATCGGCTGGAAAGCCATTTTCCGGAACTGAAGGGAAAGGATATGGAGCCTTTCGCGTCCTGGAAAGCCGCGGACGTGGATGATTCGCTGATCAACGCCGCGGCGAAGCACCATCGGCCGGATACTTTTCTGCAATGGGTGATTGCGACTGCCGATCGCGTTGCTTCCGGTTTCGAACGGGAGGAATTCGAAGCCTATAATCAGGCGCAGGAAGGAACATCGACCGGCAAGAACCATTACACCGCGCGTCAGATTACGCTGCTTGAGCAGATCCGGTTGTCGACGGATGAGGAAAAAACGGAATCCGAACTGGTTTACCGTTACCCGCTCAAGGCGCTCAGCCCGGAATCCATTTTTCCGCAAAAAGCGGATGAATGCGAAGGCAACGATTCGGCGAAGGCGCAACAGGAATACCGCGAGTTGTGGGACGAATTCGAAAAGGCGATAGAAAAGATTCCACCGTCGCACCGGTCGAATCTACCCCTCTGGCTGGATCATTTTGAAACACTTTGGAGCGTGTACTCCCATGCGATTCCATCGGCGACCGCGGGGAAAATCCGGCCCGACGTTTCGCTGTACGATCATTCCAAAACGACCGCCGCGCTCGCGACAGCTTTGTGGCGATATCATCATGAACGCAACGAGGTCGGAGAACCGGCCGCTAGAATGTTGGCGGATCGCGGCGACTGGGACAAGCCCAAGTTCCTGCTGATCCAGGGAGACTTTTTCGGTATTCAGGATTTTATCTTCGCGAGCGGCGGTGAAACCCGAAAGCGAGCCGCGAAACTGCTGCGCGGGCGTTCGTTTTATGTTTCGCTTCTGACCGAGTGCGCGGCGCTCAAGGTGCTGGATGCGCTGGATTTACCATCGACCAGCCAGATTATCAACGCGGCAGGAAAATTTTTGATCGTCGCACCGAATACGGAGCAAACCCGGGCCGGGATCGAGAGTGTTCAGAAGGAGCTAGATGGCTGGTTTCTGCGCTACAGTTGGGGTCAAGGCCGGGGTAGGTCTTGCCGCGCTCGAAGCGAGCCGCAACGACTTTCTGAAGACTCGGGCCGATCGCAAACACACCCGCTTTCAGGATTTGATGAAACGGTTGTTCGAGCAACTGGAAACAAGCAAAACGCGGCGTTTCGCGCTATTCGATGCCGGGGCGCCTACCGTTTTTTCAGGGTTTCTGGATCGGTTCAATAATAAAATGGGAGTTTGTCAGGTCGACGGCCGGTCGCCGGCCGAAGTGCCCATCGACGATGATGTGTATGTGAGTCGATTGGCCAAGGACCAGATCAATTTGGGTTCCTACCTGACCCGACGTGAACGGTTATTGGTTAGTCGTAATCGGCTGAATCTGGAAGAAACGCTCGAACTTGACATATTTGGTTATTTCATCAGCTTCACGAGAAGCGACGATATCAAGGGCCGATTCGGCAACGACGCAAAATCGGGCAATCTGCTCCGGTGCTGGGACTTTGCATTACCCAAATCGGGAAGCGGCACACTCTGGAACGGAACTGCGCGGCGCTACATCAATGCCTATGTACCAAGATTCGACACGGCTGGTCGGCCGGGCCGTTCGGCGAGGCCGATACCTTGTCTCGCGCCAAAGGCGCCTCGGTCGAAGGGGTGCGGGAGGCCCGGCGTGATCGAGTCCGGTGGGGGCAAGGTGCGCCTCCTCAAGTGGGCGGAGTACCCGGACGCGTGGAACCCCGAGACCGATCACCACATCCCGGTCCGGGAAGCCGCCCATCAGATGATCCGCACGCTGAACCGGAACGGCGAGACCGACGCCGGCACATTGCTGGCCCGCATGCCGGAACGCGGCGAAGCAATTCGCCAGCTTGCCTATCATCTCTATACCCTGTGCGAGCGCAAGA
>JBGTCG010000270.1:0-6021 GCA_041748915.1 Methylococcales bacterium | reverse complement strand
AGTTACTTCCCACCCCACCTCGCGGTGACGCAGTTACTTTCAATTTCAGAGCTTTTGGCTTACTCTGGTACCGACTTTCACCCTACTGATAGTACGCCCTTACGGGCGTACGGATTCCGGCACGGAGTGCCGGTATGACGTCGCTGCTGAAGCATCTTTATAATCAGGACACAAGATGTTAACCGGGTGCTTCGGGGCCATGGCCCGGGAAGCACCCGTATTTTATCTAAGCCCGGCCGATACGTCCCGGCGCGGACGGGACCACTCCGCGCCCTAAAGGATGATCGGCCTCAAACCGCAAACCGTGATCGGCGGTATTATTGAAACCCGGATCTGGCCTGACGGAGACCCGCGCCGTGCGTCAAAGTAATACCGCACTCGATCATCAAAGCTAGGTGGACGCAGCACACACGACAGCCGATGTTGTTGTTACGATTGTCGGGATGGTTGTTGTTGCGGTACGCGGCGCGCGCGTTGCGTTGGATATTGTTCCAAGACCCGCCGCGCAACACCCGCGGCTGCTGACCGGAGCGCCCCACCGGATTTTCACCCGGCTGTTAAAGTGTGCAGAAAACCCGCCCGCAAAGCAAGCCTCATAGCCTTGTTGGCCGCTACGCGGCGTTCAGGATTCACGATTCAAGGGGGACGCAGCACACACGACAGCCGATGTTGCTGTCACGATTGCCGGGACGGGAGTTGTAGCGGTACGCGGCGCGCGCGTCGCGCCGGATATCGTTCCAAGACCCGCCGCGCAACACCCGCGGCTTGGACGCGTCTTCGATCCCATTCAATCCCCCGGTGTCATAGGGCGGTGTTTGTCGATAAACGCTGCGGGTCCAATCCCAGGTATTCCCGGTCAGGTCGTAGACCCCGGTATCGGACGACCGACCGGCCTCGTAGAGACCGACCGGCGTGGGCGCGCCGACCATCGCCGAGGCTTCCCGAATATTGCACGCATCCCCGTCCAGTCGGTCGCCATACGCGTAAATCCGGGGATGGGGGCCCAAGCCTCGCGCGGCCGCCTCGAAGAACGACACGCCGACCACCGGTTGCAGCGGATTGTTGTAACGCATCGCTCGCCACCACAGTGGTTCGGTGACTTTCTGACTTTGAGCGCGCACCCTGACCAGGTGCGAATCCCACTCGTTTGGGGAAAGCGCGACCGTGTTACGAACTCGATCCTGAAGTTCGGGTTCATACGTCTCGTTTAGTTGGTCCTCAAGATTTCCTTCTGCGAATCGCTGCTTCCACCAGATCCAGGTCTGCGCCTGTCCTTCATTCGTCTCGCGCCCTTCAAAGAATGCCCGCGCCGCCTTTCCGACCCACCAGCGCGGTTCGGTGTAGCCCTCCGCCGCGATAAAACAGCCCCACTCCGCGTTGGTGACCGGGTAAAGCCCGATTTCGAAAGCCTTGAGTTCCTGTTCGAAGCGTGTTTCATCGTCATAAGCCTCCGGGTCGTCCAGGCTGCCGAAGGTATAAATTTCTTCCGGAATTCTGGCCAGCGGCGGTCGCCAGGCGATAAGTCGTCCTCGTTCGTCGTTGATCCGCTCATAACCCAGGACCTCCAGCGCGTTCAGATCTCCCAGGGCCGAACCCGCCGCGATCCGCGCTCGAAGGTCGGCCCTGCCTTCGCGCATCCGGGCCAGCAGCTGCCTTGCGAGTTTTTCGCGGGCTCCTTGAGACAGCCCGGATTTGGCCTCGCATTGACCCGCGAGCGGCAAATTGATCGCAGCCAGACTGTCGACAAACCGGTCGCGGTCGTCGGCCAATTCGGCGGCCAGCAGCACGGTTTCCTCCCAACCGCTGCGGTCCACGCCCGGCAGTTGCTGCCAAGATTTCATTTCGGCCCGCACCACGATCCAGGGGTATGCGGAAGTCATCGGGTCGCCAGGGCGCCTTGGCGAGTTCCAGGTCCAAGGTTTGCACCAAGCGCCGCGCCGCGAAAAACTCCTGGAATTGCTGGTGGCGGAAACGCAGCGTGGATTCGTTTTCGCCGTGCACCAAAAGACCCAGCGCCTTCGCGGTATTCACGATGGCCTCGGCCTGTGGTGCGCCGAAAACGTTTCCAATGGCGTCCCGCAGGTCCAGTTCTTCAAAAGAAACCTCCTGCCGCTCGCCCCGGTATTCGGCGCACTGGCGCTCGTAGGCCTGGGTGCTCAGCGTATCGAAGAGCCGGTTGGCACGCAGGAACAGACGCCGCCGGACGCCCGATTGATCGGTGCTTTTAACCGACTGCTGCGCGAGAGCATCGTTAATCGCCTTGACCTCCGCCGCCGGAAACAGCCCTGTCGAAGCCATGGCCGACTTTTTAAATTCTCGCAACACCAGCTTGAACAAATACGCCGCGAACAAATCGGCCCGCCCATCCGGGAAATCGCCGTCCGGGGTTAATACCTGTTCCAGCAAGGTCAGCATTAATGGTGTGTTGTACAGATTTTCCAACTTACGATCCCGGATGTGCTTGATCGCCGTGTTGGCCCTGGCTTTGCCGAGACGGGTGCGGTTACCCAAAAACTCGGCGATCTTGTCGCCGTCCAAAGGTTGCACCTCCAGATGCGGCACCGGCTGGCCGTTGATCTCGTCCAATTGCTCGAGATAATCCGCACTGCGGCAGCTGATGATAACGCGGTGGCGAACTGCCTGTTGTTCCAGCCAACGCCGCCAGCTCACAATTTTGTCGCCTCGCCTGAACTGGTCGTCGCGGAGCATTTCCAGGCAGGCGGGCAGGCCATCCGGCGCACTCTCGGGAAGTTCCATGATGGCTAAATCGAGGTTGTCCACCGGACTCCAGACGACATACCGGTCGATTATCAGAGGGCACATCCGGCCATTCTGCCAAATCGTTACTCGGATCGCTCCGGATGGCGGCTCGAGTCTACCGTGCTTCAATCCCAATGCGCCCAGCACAACGTGCGCGCAACTCGCGATGTGCCGCGGCGTGATCGCGACACCCGCACCCTGGATCTTGCCGCCACTCGATTCCATGCGTACCGCGCTTTCGTGAACCCCGTAGCCCGACAGCCGATGGCTGAGATTTAAGGGTTCGATTGCGGATTGGTCCATTTCAATCCAATTTTGAAATTACACTCGCTTTCCGCGGACGCGAATACGATACCGGCTTTGCCGCCCAGCTTGACGCCGAATTCCAGATGGATTTCCTGAGGTCTGTTGAAACCCTCCAGCGCATCGAGCACGGCTTCCGCGACCGGGCGGATTTGTTGAACCACCGCACTGAAGCGCTGCTCCGCCTCGGGGATCTCGGTATCACCGCGCCCCACCAATTGTTCGCGTCCATCCGCGATGTCGTCGGTTTCGAACACCACCTCGGTGTCATCGTCCAAGCGATAACGGATCAGATTCTTGGCCATAAACCCTCCCTAATCGAATACGGGATTCATTTTGAATAATATTTTGTCGCCCTGCAAGTCGACTGTTGCGCGACCGCCCCAAAGCGGGCGGTTCCGGCTCGCAAGCTTCCGTTTATTCCGTTGATCAAAACTTCGATCCTTGTCACCTGGCCGCATGGGTCCATCGAAGGAATTTTCAATTGAATTAGCGCTGGCGGCGGAATGCGCCGGAATATGACGCTGGTTTTTTGCACCTTAGTCCAAATCGGAATGCAATTGAGTAGAATGCCGGATCATGTTGTCCAATAGTATGGTTTTTGATCGCCTTATGCCTGTGGCCGCCATAAATGGATCGTATTTATCCAAGTCAGGTTGGTGGCGGGTAATTCGGCGCGAAGAAAACGAATTCAAAAATGGAGGACACGATGAAAAACGTCCGTATTATCCAACAAAGTAATAGTATATTATCCGTCGCTTTTTTGATCGCCGTCGGATATTCAGGTCAGGTTCAATCGTTCACCGCCGGATGCTGGGCGGATTTCTATGAATTTCCGAACTACGTCGGTCCGATTATCCGCATAGAAGGACCCGCTGAATTGGAAACTCTGCACAACGTTCAAGGGGCTGACTGGGAATCAAAAATCGACAGCATGGTGGTTGGGCCGAAAGCCCAGGTATGGCTTTATGAAAACCCCAACTTTAAATTAACATTGAGTGAAATGGCGAATTATCCCGAGCTCATGAAAGCGCTCGGCATCACCGCCGAAGAAGTGCATAACGAATCCGATCTCATATTTAATTCAAGCGAAAAAGTTCATCATCTGGGGGAGTTCAATTTCCACAAGAAAACCAAGTCGATCAAAATCGACTGTACGAAATGAAACGTTGACGCGTCCGGGCCGAACCGCGCCGGCGAGACGTTTGACTTGCGTTAACGACTGCAACGGATCCGGCAGGAAAGCTTCGAAAAAACCGGTGTGGACCCGGACTAACGAAATCTTCCTGAAATTGTGACGTGACGGTCGCTGACCCGTTTGAGGGTCAGATACGGCAATTGGTGAGCCTGCAATTGAGTTGAAATTTCATCCACGGTAAACGCAGCCAATAATGAATTATAGAAATCTTTCCGCAATACCTCCGGTTCGTTCGCGGCATACGATTCGACCAACTGCTTCGCGGCGTTTTTATCCTCCGGACGCCGCAAATCCATGATGAAAATACCGGTACCGGACTGGGAATATCGTTTGATCACCGACCAAAGAACGTCGGGATCGAGCAAGTGATGTAACAAGCTGTTGCTGATCAGATAATCGTAATCCTCGCGGGGCAGGTCCAAATCCGGCAGCATTCCTTCAATAAAGGCAATCCGGTTTCCAATCGATCCGCTGCGACTCTGGCGCCGCCTCGCGTGTTCAAGCATGGTTCCGGAGCCATCCACTGCGTGAATCGTACAATCCGGGAATGATTCCGCGAAACGAAACGTGATATCCCCCGGGCCGCAGCCGAGATCGAGCGCATGCCCTCCAATTTGCTTATCCGAGAAAAGTTCGTTGAAAAGGTTTATGAAATGCCCGTGAGGTTCGTCAAAGTCCGCTTCCGCGTAGGCCTTTACCTGATCTTCATCCATCATCAATTCCGGTTCAGGTATTCGTTTCATCGAGATATTGCCATTGATCAAATTTTGCCGCCTGGCCGTGGACTTTACCGTCCGGTCCGATCAGGTTCCAGACAGTTGCATTCGATATCCGGAATCGGCGGCCGTTTTTCGCTATCCGGACTCCTTCGTAATGATCGATAAAGCCCCGGGTTGAAACTTCGCGCAATAAGCGATCCCGCTCGCGCCGATTCGCCGGTTCGGCGGAATGTCGAGAATGCATGCCCGTCATTGCGAACCAATCCGCAGCAAAAAGTTTCTGTCCGGTTAAATTCGCGTAATTAAATACCGGATCGACCCGGTTATCATGGGAAATCAAGGCAAACGGAGCGCCGTATAGGTATTCCGCGGCGTCACGATGGCTGACACAGGAATCGACAAGATCCAGGCCGCACCAATGCAGCAGGCTCTCGCGCATAATTCTGATATGATCATCGAGAAATGAATTTTCGGGACCTGGTTCTTCGGCGCCAGCTATCATGGCATTCAATCGACGTTTGGATAAAATAACGCGGCATGAAATCCGAAGGACGTCCATGCGATACGCAAAAACCAATCCGTTTACGAATCCTTTACTGTACTCCCTGTTCATCAGCTTATTTTTGGCCAGCGCTGGCGCATTTGCCGAGCGGCCGGATAAAAATGCCCAAGCCGTCCCCAATGGACTCACCATACCGCACGGATACCAAAATTGGAAGTTGATCGCGGTGTCTCACCGGAACGATAACAATTCGCTGCGGGCGATACTCGGCAACCGAATCGCGCATCAGGCCGCCCACGCGCAGCGGAAATTAGCCTGGCCTGAAGGAACGATTCTCGCGAAGCTGGTCTGGCAGGATGCGAAACATCCTGAATGGTCCGATGCAATCGTACCGGGACAGTCAAAAACCTCCGGCAAAGCCGGAGGCTTGAAAATGTGAACCGCTCAAAGCGGGTTAAAATTTGTGCCACCTTAAAGGTGGCGCGGCTTAAAACAGGTCCATCTGTTCTATCCGGCGGTCTTCCATTTCCTGATGCTTA
>JBGTCG010000269.1:0-5567 GCA_041748915.1 Methylococcales bacterium | reverse complement strand
AGTTACTTCCCACCCCACCTCGCGGTGACGCAGTTACTTTCAATTTCAGAGCTTTTGGCTTACTCTGGTACCGACTTTCACCCTACTGATAGTACGCCCTTACGGGCGTACGGATTCCGGCACGGAGTGCCGGTATGACGTTGCTGCTGAAGCATCTTTATAATCAGGAACGGTTTTGTTCATCCTGACAGTGATAGCGGTAGTCCAGATGAACGAGGTTTTGGTCGGCGATAACGATGGATTCGTGGATTTCCAGCAAATACGTCTGTGCGAAACGAGCGCGAATACGCAAGTTAACGCGCTCCGATGTCAAGATTTCCGGCGTATATCGTTCCACATAAACACCATCACAACGAAGAATGGATTGCTCTACGGCATCCAAATAACATTTCAATACATCATGCAACATCCTTCAACTTCGCTTCCAGTTCGTGACGCAAATAAAGATAATGCCGGTAATCGTTAGCCCATTCGACAAGTTCCGCAGTATCCGAGAGTTTTCCTTGGCTATATTGGTAAAAAAACTCTTCCGAATCCATTTGATGTTGCTTTTCAAGAAGACTGAGCCTTTTTGCAATTTCGATCAGCGCATCCAGCGGTGATGAGTATTGAATGGTTTGTTTGCGCATTATGATATCTGTTGTTTAGTTTGTAAGGTTAGCAAGGAGCGATTGTAAATCGAAGGCCGTGGTATTTAAGAATTCTTGTTCTTCATCGTTGAGTTTGTGAACTCTGCCCGGCGGCGGCTTGCGATGAATCGCTGGGTCGTCTGTCCATCGTTATCCAGCTTTCTATGACGGCCCGGATATTCGTACGGCAAATTCAGGATCGGCTTTTTGAACAATGCATTTTCCGTAACTATTGTTCGAGTGGTTCTGTCCGGATTGTTTTTACGTCGTCATCCGGCGTGACCGCGCGTAAATCGTGACCAGGTTACAATAACATGCCGTCGTTTATACGAAACTAAAGTCACACCCAAGGAAACTCGGACTAAGTGACATCCCTTTCTATTGCCTCAACATTTTCCATACAGTCCAACGGCGCCTGAATTTTTTTTGTGCCGAAAGTCCAGACATCGTTGACCAGAAAATTGACCACCGACGAAGCAGCAATCGCAATCACATTCGCGGCAAGATAGTGCAGGTAGATTGCGATAACCTTGGTCAACACGAACTGAATGACTATGGCGGCCCAGCAGGCGATAAAGTACTGGCCGAGTTGCAGAAAAAAATGCTTTTCGATCTCTTCCTTGCGGTCCGCCCAAGTCCAGATCCGGTTCCAGGAAAAATTGCTGACCGTCGCACAAAAAATGGCCAACGCCAATGACAAACTCAGGCGAGTCTGGCTGGATTCAATCGCCTCGAAGACAAATTCCTGTCCGAGATAGAGCACGCCGAGATTGACGAAGGTCCCGGAAAACCCAACGGAACCAAATTTAATGAAGCGGTGTTTGACCAGCCACTGACAACGGGGATGGTGAATAACGTTTCGTATGGTCATAATGCTGCATTATCCGTTGATCTGACTGATCGTTCAATCATTTCAACCGCTTTGGCAAATACCTGTTCCGGAGTAACCTGCTTGAGACATTGGTTATCCCCGTCGCAGGGCGAATTCCGGTGATTATAAGCGGTTAAGCACGGTGAGCACGACAAGCCGCTATAGAAAAAATAGGCGTTTGGCGAGTGGGATCCGTACAATGCAGGACTCTCGGGCCCAAAGAAGATGATGGTCGGGATCGGAGTCATCGCCGCAAACTGCCCTGGCCCGCCATCATTGGTGATCAGCAACACCGCATGATAGAAAAGCATCATCAACTCCCGAATCGAGCGGGTATACCCGGTCAGATCGAGCGCATTCGGACTGCCGCAACGGTTGATGATTTCGCTCGCGATCCGTTTGTCCGATTCGAGACCGATCATACCGATCACATAGCCTTCTTGAAGCAGGGCACCGGCCAATACACAATAATGACCCGCCGGCCATGCCCTGATCGGCAGAATCCCGCCGCTGGGATAGATCAACACCAGCTTGCGTCCGCGGCAAACCGGGAAATCCCGGTGGAGTCTCCCGATCATTTCCCGCGCTTCATGAGGACCGTAATTAAAATATGGGATCTCCAATCGGTCGCGCCGGGTCATCCGTTTTGCGAGCGGAAAAGTGCTCGATTCCAGGGCCTCAATCAGAGTCAGATATTGCCGCGATATATGCTGATACGGGTTATACAACACTGGCCGGTTGATGAACGATCCGCGATACAATCCTTCCTGTGTATACGGTGCGAAACCGGAACGAATGGCGGCCCCGGACAAAAACGAGAAAATACTGCTGACGCGCGCGAATAGTTCACAGTCAACCACGGCATCGACCGCGAGGTTCCGAATCTTGAACAGAGCGCGCAGGCTGTCCAGCATGAAAAGCCGCATTGACCGGTCATTGATCGTCAGAATATTTTCCGCGGGAACGACGCCGAGAATTTCGAGCATCTCCCGGTTCTTTTCAAACATAAGCACTGATACGGAAGCATCCGGGTACTTTTCCTGAAGACGCCGAAACAGCGGGTACGCGAGAACGAGGCTCCCCATCTCGGACAGAAGAATAACGAGAATCTTTGCGGGCCCACCCGCAGGTTCTTTATCCGGAAAAGCAGTGGACCAAAAAGACAGAATTCTGCAGATTAAAATCCCGGCGACCCGGTCAATCGTACGCAGAACCGAGAGCTTCATCGAATCCGGAGGTCGTCTTGGGTATTTTCAAGCCGGCGATGACTGCATCGACGCATTCAACCAGCTGGGAATGACCTCTGTCCTGCCTATATTTTCCGGTAGAGTTCATTCCCCTGCTCGCGAAACTGGAGCGATTTTTCCTCCAGCCCCGCAGCGAGCGCAGCGGAATCTTCCAATCCCTTGCGTTCCGCATACTCCCGGACATCCTGGCTGATTTTCATGGAGCAGAAATGCGGCCCGCACATCGAACAAAAATGCGCGACCTTGGCCGATTCCTGAGGAAGCGTCTGATCGTGATATTCCCGGGCCCGTTCCGGATCCAGGCCGAGATTGAACTGATCTTCCCAGCGGAACTCGAATCGCGCCTTGGACATCGCATTATCCCGTGCCTGTGCTCCTGGATTGCCTTTCGCGAGATCCGCGGCATGGGCCGCGATTTTATAGGTGACGATGCCGGTGCGAACATCGTCCTTGTCGGGAAGGCCAAGGTGCTCCTTCGGAGTCACATAACACAACATCGCGCAGCCATACCAGCCGATGTTCGCCGCGCCAATCGCCGACGTGATATGGTCATATCCGGGAGCAATGTCGGTCGTCAACGGCCCTAAAGTATAGAAAGGTGCCTCGAAACAATCCTGAAGCTGCTTGTCCATATTCTCTTTGATCAATTGCATCGGTATGTGCCCAGGCCCTTCAATCATCGTCTGCACATCATGCTTCCAGGCGATTTTGGTCAATTCGCCCAAGGTTTCCAGTTCGGCGAACTGGGCGGCGTCGTTCGCATCGGCAATCGAACCCGGACGCAGCCCGTCGCCGAGCGAGAACGAAACGTCATACGCCTTCATGATTGCGCAGATTTCCTCGAAATGCGTGTACAGGAAACTCTCGCGGTGATGCGCGAGGCACCACTTGGCCATGATCGATCCGCCGCGGGAAACGATCCCGGTGAGGCGCTTCGCGGTCAGCGGAATATATTCCAGACGAACCCCGGCATGGATCGTGAAGTAGTCGACACCCTGCTCGGCTTGCTCGATCAGGGTATCGCGGTAAATATCCCAGGTCAGCTCTTCAGCCTTGCCGTTGACTTTTTCGAGCGCCTGATAAATCGGCACGGTGCCGACCGGAACCGGTGAATTCCGGATGATCCACTCACGGGTTTCGTGAATATTCTTGCCTGTCGAAAGGTCCATGACCGTATCGGAGCCCCAGCGGATCGCCCAAAGCATTTTCTCGACTTCTTCGTCGATCGAAGAGGTGACCGCCGAATTGCCGAGATTTCCGTTGATCTTGACCAGAAAATTCCGGCCGATAATCATCGGTTCCAGTTCAACATGGTTAATATTCGCGGGGATGATCGCACGGCCTCTGGCGACCTCGCCGCGAACGAACTCCGGCGTGATCGTTTCGGGAATCGCCGCGCCAAAGGCCTGGCCAGGATGCTGATTCCGAATCAGTTCCTGCATGAATTCGCGATTCTGGTTCTCCCGGATCGCGACATACTCCATCTCGGCGGTAATGATCCCCTGCTTCGCGTAATGCATTTGCGACACATTATTTTCGTTGCATGCGCGCCTTGGTTTGCGGATATGCTCGAATCGCAGCCGGTCCAACGTCCGGTCATTCAAGCGCAGGCGGCCATAGCCCGATGACGGGGCGGCGAGTTGCTCGGTATCGCCTCTGTCCAGTATCCAGCGTTCACGGACCGCCGGTAAGCCTTTCCCGAGGTCGGTCGCTAAGGTTCGATCGGTGTACGGGCCCGAAGTATCGTACACAAAAACCGGGCTGTTGGTCTCGAAGCCGGTCACGGTGGGCGTCGGAGCAAGCGAGATCTTTCGCATCGGCACCCGGATACCGGAACGGGTACCGTGCATGTAAACCTTCTCTGAAGCCGGAAATTGTGGAATTTTCGCTTCATTCCTTCCGGTATCACCCGAAACGAACTCTTTTGGAATGACGCTCATAACTTGTACCCGAAAAAAATCGAACTGCGAGAATGAAACACCGGGTTCACTTCAGCCGATTTCGAAATGCGCGTTTGGCTAAAAATTGGCGCCGGCGGGAACCAATGCGGAACTCCAGGGAGTCGACCCATACGAATCGGCATCCGGCCGCCAGTATACAACAACCATCCCGGCGAACGTGAATTTTACCCCGAAATCGGCTGGTTATCGGCGCCAGATGCGCCGCCACCAGCATTCCGCCTTCCAGACCAATGTATCCGCGAGCGGGGTGTAAAACGACCAGGATAAAACCAGTATACCGGCGAATCCCGCGCCGACCACTTCATCCGACAACCAATGGGCGCCGCCGACCAATCTCGGCGTTACGATGATCAGGCCGGCGGCAAGCGCCGCCCAGGCATAGCCTCGGCCCAGGTAATGAAACGCATACCCGAAACCGATCAATGCAACCATTCCGTGGTCTCCGGGAAAAGTGCTGTGCGAGATGTCCTTGGTTTCGAAACCGGTTGCCCAACTGTTCAGCCGGAAGACATCGTCGTAGATCATCGTCGCACTCGGGCGTTCCACCGGGATCAGATGGCCAATTCGCGTTCCGATCACCGTCGCGATGATGGTTACGGTGATCACCGCGGCATGCCGGCACCAGCTTGCCCTGCCGTTACGCCGGGCGGAAACGAGAAAAACCATCACCAACAAGCCCGCCGAAATCCCGTCGAACAGCCGGTGGTTCGTCAATGCCCACAGCATGCGCCAGGAATCACTTCCGGTTCTAAGGCCATCGTTAAAGAACCAGAAAACAAGGTCATCCGTAAATAACCAGAACGAACGGGCTGGTTCGATGAACCAACTCAAAAGCAGCAGGATAGAGACTAATTGCGAG
>JBGTCG010000268.1:0-4437 GCA_041748915.1 Methylococcales bacterium | reverse complement strand
ACAGGGTTATTATAGACACCCAATAATCTATTAATGCAATGATACAAACAACAATAGACATGGGTACATCATCAGCCAAAAAAATAGCCGAAACGCCCGTCAGTTCTCGGTTTCGGCTATTTTAGGGTGTCAAAGTTAGGGCTAGAAAAAGCCTCCCATCCTGGATACGGTGCAAGTCGCGCACTCACGATACCGATTGGGGAGAGTAGTACGATGTTAGTCTGGTCGTTAGAGGTCAAACGGTAACCTTGCGGCTGCCCGCTGAGAGTTACATACCCGCCAGTTGGAATCTGTCAATATTAACATTGACTTCTTTTTGTTCTTGAATATGTGGATATTTCGTTTTCAGCCGTTGCACGACCTTTTTTAGCTGATTCAGGTCCACCTTGGAGTTCCTGCGAAGTTCGATCACTGATTCAGTGATAGGAGGACGCAGGTAGGTCTTGCTGGGAATGTCAATCAATGACTAGCCTCGACGTGGCGGCTGGTCTTCATGCAATGGAATTTTCTATCGGCGTTCAATGGGTCCATTTAGACCATTGATCAGAGTAACTTCACCAAAGCCGCGATCAAGCCTGCTTGCGCCAATAACAGACCGGCGATCCATTTGACCAAATCAAAATTGAGTTCGTTTATTTTCGCTTCCAGGCGTAATTCCAGTTCCTTAATATCCTTCTTTAAAGCAACCTCGAGTTCCTGCAAATCGCGTTTGGTTGCCAAATTATTTTCAATGAGTTCCGCCTCGGCCGCGGCCAGTGCTTCGGCCTGCTGCTCGGTGAAACCGGCCTCCTTGAGACGCTTCGCCAAGAGACGCTTAGCGAATTCCAGGTTATCGAAAGCCATGGCTGGCATGTCAATTGGTCTCGACCGATATTTCCAGTCGCCGCCCTAAAGAAGATAATGCCGCTTCCGCCTGCTCGAGGCGCGAGGCATGATGGAGATCCAGCAGTCGATCCACTTGCGGCAGATGCCAGCCCAACCGCCGCGCCAGCTCACTCTTTTTCACCCCGTCATCGCGCATGATCTGATAAATGGCGAGCTTGATACACGCTTGCGCGCAAGGGCGCGCGGTGCGCTGTCCGGACTGTGCCGTGCCGGCCTTCGGTAGATCGCGCCCGGCATCGGTATAAAATTCCAGCGCCGTTTCCAGCGCATCGGCGGCACGCGTTAAAGCTTCCTCCTGATCTTCGCCTTGGGTATGGGCTTCCGGTACATCCGGGAAGCTGACCACAAATCCACCTTCCTCCGCGGATTTTAAATGTACTGGATAATTAAGATTGACCATAGCTCACTCCCTCAACCCAAGCTGCTTTTTGATGCCTTCAACAGTGCCTTTTTTCAGTTCACCGGAGTGCATCGGTAATGTCGATTGTTTGCCATTCAAGAAGACCTTTAGGTGACCGCCTTTGCCGGGCTTGAACGTGCAGTTCTGTTCGGCTAATCACTTCTTGAATTCCGTACTCTTCACAGGACACAAGATAACATTTTTGTTGTCCTATGTCAACAATTGTGTTGTGTTGATCGGCTGAAGTGGGTTGGGCTTGGAATCTGTTTGCTACCAAAATTTCTTCAATGACCAGGACGCCAGAATCCGACCGCAGTTGATTACCCAGTCGACGTCTTCCAAATTTCTACCGGAATACCGATCTAATAGGCGATTGGTCTTAATCCCTTCTTTATAAGGTCTCGGTTCAAATAGTTCGATAGGCATTCCTTAATTCATTCAACAAGTTAAAAATATGCTTTCCGGATTTTAAGTACGCCGGGAAGTTGACGGCACGGTGGCGCATTATTGACGTATCCATTTAATCAATCGATCCTCCAATGTTTGGAGTTGGGTTCCGGCGCAGATTTCTATCCGGTCGGTTGCGGCTCTTTGCTTAATCGAAACCGGAAGTTCCTGATAACTGACAAGCATTTTTTTCGCCTGGATTCCTCCGAATTGTTCAGAAAGTGTATTGAGCTTAAACAGTACATTGGCCGCCTTGTCGGACTCCGCGTCGGTGAAGCTCCCAGTCTTGCATTCAATCACATATAATCGATTGTCGGCAAGAAAGGCCACTTCAAATTCGTTCAGCGCGTCGGCTTTTTGCCGGCTGCGAATCAGCTTCAATCCGCGTCCGGCATCCTGCATGCCGAGCGATTTTCGCTGTAAATGGCCGGCAATACGGAAGACATACAGCTCGAGCCAACCGCCGTTGACGAAGAAGCGGTCTTCTTCCGATTCGAATAAGAGAAAGTTTTTGTCCCACCGGACCAGGTTCCGAGATCCGAAGCAGTGAACGAGGCTTTCGAAATCGTCGCGATTCGCGATTTCGCGCGGAACCGGATCGGAACGCAGCGTTCTCTTGTTCGCCCGGTCTTCAATCAGCCGGTTAAGGGTCTTCAAGGCGTTTTGATATTTGTCGACCTGTGATACCAGTTCCTGCGAAAGATCGAACAAATCTTCGCGTACTCCGAAAGCCGCATTTCCGGGCAGGAGTCTGGCGCCGTGCGCCATGAAAAAATGTTCGAGTTTGACCCGATTTTCCAGATTGTGGTGATCTCGTTTCGTTGGATAGAGCCAGATCAATCGATCCGATTCGGGATGAACGTAATAAATCGCCTTGCTGGCCGCGCTGAATGCATGATAGGCCGCGATGGCCATGAGTTTCGTACCGCCCGTTACATTCAGGGCGAGATCCGCGGCTGGCAGATCGGCCAGACGATTCAGAAAGAACTCCTGCATCTGTTCATAATCGTAGGGGTCTTCTATTCCCCACCGGACGGTTCGGATACCCCGGGGTTTCAGCACATCGTCGAGCCAGTCGGCGCGCTGTTTCATGTCGCCACTGACGGCCATGATGACGTTCTCGGGCTGGATTTCGCGATCCAGCATCGGGGTAATATTCGGCGGCGGCTGCGCGGATACCAATATCACGTGGGTCTGATGATTCATGCATTTCCTGCCGGATTGGCGCTCCGATTGAACTCCTGATGCACGATCCTGTAGATCCGCTCGTCCATTCGGGTGATCATTTCCTCTTTTTTCTGTTTCGGCAGAAAAGCGTGCAAAAATCCCTGTTTGATGATCGCCAGCGCGGTCCACAATGGGATTGTCCGGCCGGCCATTCGCGCCGCCGCGAGGAACTCGCCGGTGATGGTCGTCCGGCTGATTCCGGGGTTGTCGGTGCAAATGGTCAGAGGCAGGCCCTGATCCAGAAACTGTAATAAAGGATAGTTCTCGCAGTCCGACGACTCGGGAAGTTCCGGGTCACGATAACCGATTACTTCCCGATTCGAAGTGGGACACAGTTCCAGGCAGATATTGCGGTCACGGAATCGTTGCGCCAGCTCCGGGTGCTTGACGATGGACAGGCCATGCCCGATCCGGTCGGCATGCAGGCGATAGGCCGCCTGCCAGATCGAATCCGCGGATTCGCCTTCGCCGGCATGAATGGTCAACGGCAGGCAGGCCTCGAATGCGGGTTCGAAGTACGCGCACAGCGCTTCCGGTCGATTGGTCCTTTCATCGCCAGCAAGATCCAGGCCCGCGATCAATGCCGGATAATCTCTCCTTGCAGACAGTCATCTCAACTATGGCGGACAGATTCTCCGGGGCTCTGCGGTCGCCGATCACGATAAAACGAATTTCGGGCCGGTGATTCTCAGTCACGGTAGCCATGGATCGGCCCAATACGCGGTCGAGCCTGCGCAGAAAATCCGCTCCGCCGCCATATTTCTGTGGACTGCCCCGGAGTTCGACATAACTCAAGCCCTCGGCCGCGGCTTGTTTCACAACTTCCTCGATGTACGACTCGAGCGCGGCCGGGTGGGTCAATAGCGCGGACCCCGATAATTCACCGGGCAATTCGTACGCGGCAAAGCCGAGTTTATGATTGTCTTTCAATCCGATTCTGGGCGTGGTTGCACCATACAGGTTGTTTTCCAGTTGTTGATCGGTGGCTTCCACCAGAAGCGCCGCGCAGCACTCCGACCGCCTGGCGCTGTTTTTCAGCAACCGCGGCCAGTCTTCCGGCCATTGCCCGCACTGGAGCCATGCCCGAACCGTTTCGAGCGCCTTGTCTTTAGCCGGCGCTCCCAAGTCTTCCCAGATCGCGCGCCCGACCCGGCGCTGGGCGCCGATGTCCAGGCACCCGCCCAAATGGCGGTGCAGGTCGGCCTTGGGCAATTTCTGAATGAACGCGCGATGGCTTTCAGGCAACGGGGTCTCCAGCAATATCCGGATGATTGCGGGCGGCAGGCGGTAAAGGCTACGCCAGTTCTCGTGATGCTCGTTCTCCGAAAGCAGCGCGATATAATTAATAAAAGGTAAACCCCCGGCTTTGCCGGGGGACTCGCAAAGTTTGACAGATCCGGGAATCATCGTGAGTCTCCCCACCTGTGAACCGCCTAGAGTTCAATAGATGAGGAAACACACGATGAAGACACCAGAAA
>JBGTCG010000267.1:0-5977 GCA_041748915.1 Methylococcales bacterium | reverse complement strand
CTGTTGACTCGAGGGTCTATAATGCTTGAAAAGTGATGAATAATGGAAGGCGTTGGCTTTGCTATCATTGGAATTCAAAATGATAGGCTTATTACCTCATCTAATTTCTAATTGCAAGCTTTTTTAAGCGCGATTGCCCTGCGTTTGCGATCGAGACCTCTTTCTGAAATGCGACATACATATCATAATCACCATCATCGGATGTTTGATGTTCTTCGGGGTTTAATGCCAGAAGGTCGTCGATGAGTTCTTTTTTGGGGTGCCATTCTTTCAAGACAGGGTTCGATGTTTTCTGGCTACGCCCCAATTCCGGTTTGGCGGCCTTCCACTTTGTCGTTTCACCGGCTCCAATTATGGACACCGTCGTTTCCTCAGTTGCATCGAGATCGGCGATGATCAGCGTCGCCAATCCCAATTCATCGACAAGGCTTTTGAATCTGTGTGCGTGGCTACCGCCGAGGTCCAGCAGAGTGACGTATCGACGGGAAAGCCCGTCGAAGTGATAACGGATAAAATGCGGGACCAAGATACGTTCGGCCTGCCCCTCCACAAAGATAACGCCATCAGCGAAGAACAAATCACAATGGATGGCTTTCAAATAGCGTTTGACGAACCGTTGGGTGTCGCCGCCGTCGCCGAACACATGAGAGAGATTGGCAACGGTGGTCGTCGGCGTCTCCCTGTGCGAAACGGCGCTCCGCCTACGAAAATACCGCAGACTGGAAAAATCCGCTTCGTGTGCAACGTGGCTGGAATGCGTGCTGACGATGAGCTGGGTTGAGAAAGTTGCGTTGTCGCCAAGGTCGGGATGTTTTCGCAGGAGTTTGTACGCCTTTTTGATAAAGACCTGTTGAACCTGAGCATGCAGATGGGCTTCTGGCTCCTCAACCAGGACCAAGTGCAAGGGCTGTTTGCGTTGATCATCATCCGCCTCTATTGCCAAAGCGGCTTTGCCGACACGCATCCAATCGTCTCGGTAGCTCATTAGCATAAAGACCATTGAGATAAGGTTTTGGTAGTCAAGGCCAGAATAATCTTCCGGAAGATGCAGGGGTTCCATTCCGTCCCCAGTGAGATCGGCCACCTCGTATTGAACGGCCGAGCCGTGGTTGAGGCCGTCTGTAGCACGCAGTTGTGTGCTGATCTTGAGTTTCGGGTTGCTGATGCCCGGATAGCCAAGGTCTTCCAGTTCTTTAAAGGCGGCGGCGAATCCAGTTTTTAGTCGCTTGTCAAAGTTTCGTTCGGCCAGTTGAATCGCGCTAAGCGCATCGTAATCCTCGGCTGCTGGTGTCTTCATAGGATCGAGGTGACGATCATAATAGGAGCGAAGCTGGTCAGAGAGTTTTCGTTTAAATCGGCGCGAACCACTGTCGGATTTGTCGTCACGGTTTGAGCCGGTTCCGCGTTCATCTGTATCAGCAAAATCTCTCTGAGCTGCGATCTCATCAATCCTGATGAGTGTTTTGAATGGGTTCTTATCGAGCTGAACAGCGTCATCAGAAAGCGTCTGCGGCGTAGCAACACCTTTATCGGGTTGAACGTGTTTTGCTGGATCAAGGGAATAAGCTTGAATGTCAAGATATTTCGACATGCGCTTTTCAAGAAAATCCGTAAGGGATGTTGGCCAAATGCGAAGAGTTTCGCTGGTTCCCGTCCCCACATTAACGACCTCACGTGCGGCATCACGTTCAATTATATAGTCAGCCCTAAGTTTTTCGAGCGTGCTGGGCTCATACTGTAACCGCACACCAAGAAGGCCCCCACTCCAATCAATGGTCGGCAAGATATGGACGACATGATGGATTTCCGACAAAGGAACGTTGAGCCAGATGTCCAGAGATGGAAGAAGCGATTCAAAGCTAAAAGGCGGGTCTTCACTTTTTTCCCAAGCAACGCCTATTGCGTCGATCTTTGTCCAGTTATCAACAGTAATATCGCGTAGCGCTAGCATGGCGGAAGTTTTGCCGCTATTGTTTGCGCCAACAAAAATCGTCGTTTCCTGATCGAAATCTAAATGGGTGGAATTCAATTTTCGAAAATTTTTTATCTCAACAAAACTTATCCTCATGGTGTCTCCATGTATTCAGGTCATTGACTTGGGAGTGCTCGCAGTATATGCAAGTCAAGCTGCCACCCGCGCATTATCATTAACACCTCTAATAATAGAAATCACCTTATCCGCCTGATCCGGCAACACCCCGTCCAGCCCTTCAAAATGAACATCCGTGAACGGCGGCTCATACAGCGCCGCCAGGTCCATGACGCCGTTGCGGGCCAAGTGTTCGATGATCTGGTCGATAAAACGGATTTGGTTCGCGGTCAAGTGGCCGCTCGCAAGAAATTCGCCGAACGCTTCCTTGACGGCGCGGCGGTCGAGGCCGACAATGCGGCGGACCAGTTCGCCGAGCGGTTGATCGCCGTAGGTTTTCTGAAAGTCCTCCTTGCTTCCCGGTCCCTCATCGGAAAACAGGATCGCTTCAAGCCCCTCAAGGTCTTTCACGGAGATCGGCTCGTTGTTTTTCAGCCGCCGGATGGTGACGTGGTCCTGATGCTCGCGGATGAATTTTTCGACTTTGAGCCTGTAATTCCGGAGGTTCGGATCAGCCTGATAAAGACCTTGAATTTCCCGCGCTTCTCCCATTTCATCGGTGAAATCGGTGTAAATCCTCGCCCTCGGCCCTTGCTTATCGATAAACTTAATGAGGTCGCGAAGATTTCTACGAACCGTTTCCAGCATGGGCAGAGTAATATCCTGCCAGTATTCATCGCCCTGCAATTCCAGTATCAGTTCCATCTGCGCGTTGACCAGCGGAATCGCGCGCTTTTCCTCAAGGCCCGGGGCAAGTTCCCGAACCTGGTCCTGATACCGTTCCAATAACGGGGAGTGTTCGAGCAGGGCCAGTTGCAGGTTCAGGATCAGAAGATCAAAGCGCCGCGCGAATTCATCATCCTGATCGGGATACGGCAAACCGGACAAATGCGCGGCAATATCCGCATGGTCCCCCTGGGTCAAATGATTCCAGCGGTCACGCTCGGCGAATGCTTCCAGATAGCGCCGGTGCGGACGAACCAGGAAGTTGTCCGGATTCATCGCGATCACGGCTTCGTGCATGTATCCGAGCAAAGCCTGCCGGAGCCGTTCAGTTTCTTTATCCGGCTCTTCTTGATCCTGCAACAAAGTCGCAAGCTGCAAGCGGCGTTTGAAGATTTTCTGCTTCACCGAATCCTGCACCGGCGGCTCGGCGACGCCTGCGGGATTGGCGCTGAAAAATTCAAGGTTTTCGCAGTAATCGAAAACGTTGAAAAACTGCTTGTCCATGCCCGGGCCGAACAGGTCCGGCATAAGCCGTGTACCGCGCCCGATCATCTGCCAGAATTTGTTCTTCGAGCGCACGCGCTTGAAGAACACGAGATTCACCACTTCCGGCACGTCGATCCCGGTATCGAGCATATCCACGGAAACCGCGATAAATGGGTCTTTGCCTGCGACGGTGAAATCGTCGATCAGGCTTTGGGCGTAGTTCACCGTATTATCGATCACCCGGCAGAATTTCCCGGCCAGATGCGGATAATTCTTGTCGAAGCGGGTGACGATGAATTCGGCGTGTTCATGGTTCTTGGCGAAAACGATGGTCTCGCCAAGCTTGTCGCCGCCTTCGATCTTGAGACCGTGCTCTATCAGGTGCGCCAGCACCTTGTCCACCGTGTCCTCGTTGAACAGCCATTGATTGAGCGCCGCCGCATCGATCTCGCGCGGCATGAGGCCTGTTTCTTCATCGATGAAAGTTGCCTCGTATTCGTCCTTTTCCTCATCGGTCAAATCGTCGTAGCGGATGCCTTCGCGCGGGAATTTGAGCGGCACTGAAATCGCCCTGGGCGGCACCAGAAATTCATCCGCGACGGCCTGATCCAGTTCGTAGGCATAGGACGGGACGTTATCCTCCAGATCGAACAAATGATAGGTATTGCGGTCCACCTCCGCCTTCGGCGTCGCCGTCAGCCCCAGAAGCAAACTGTCGAAATATTCGAAAATCGCCCCGAATTTCTTGTAAACCGAGCGGTGCGCCTCATCGATGATAATCAGGTCGAAATAATTCGTGCCGAAACGCCGATGCCCGTCCTGCTTCGTATCGTCGATCAGGTTCATCATCGTGTGCTAGGTCGAAAACACGATCCGGCTGCTCGCATCCTCCTTTTCATTGACCAGATTGACCAGCGAGGCGTGAGGTAGATGGGCGGCATAGGCGTTCTTCGCCTGCCGCACCAGCGCCTTTCGGTCGGCCAGGAACAGCACCCGCCGCACCCAGCCCGCGCGCATCAGGATATCGGTGGCGGCGACGCTGACCCGCGTCCTCCCGGTGCCGGTCGCCATGACCAGCAGCGCGCCGCGCGCCCGGTCCTCCTCAAAACGTTCCATCACCCGGCGGATGCCTTCCTCCTGATAGTAACGCTCCGAAATATCGCGGTTGATCGCGGTCCTTGTAATATCCTTGCGCCCGGAGCGCCGGTTCACCATCCACTGGAGTTCGTCCTTCCCGGCGAACCCCTGCACCTCGCGGGGCGGATAAAACGTGTCATCTCACAGCCAGCTTTCATAGCCGTTGGTGTAATAAATGACGGGGCGCTGCCCGGTGATTTTCTCCAGACAATCAGCATACAGTTCGCCCTGGCGCTTGCCCTCGCGCGGGTCTTTCTTCGTGCGCTTGGCCTCAACCACGGCCAGCGGCAGGCCATTATCGCCCCACAGCACATAATCGACGAAGCCGACGCCTTTGGCCGTCGGCATTTCCTGCACTTCATACTCGCGGACATGCTCCCCGTCCGGGTCCCATCCGGCCTCGCGCAGCAGCACGTCGATGAACAGGTCCCGGGTCTGCGCCTCGGATTCGGCAAAGCTGACCGCGCCGAGGCGCTGCTCGTTCGCCTCCTTGATCTGCCGGATTTCCGCGCGCAGCCGGTCGATCTCCCCCTGCGAGGCCGCAAGCCGCTCCTGCGCCGCCGCGAATTCGTCATCCTTAACCCGGAACCCTTCCTGCAACCGCTTCAGTTCGGCGGCGGTTTTGTCGGCCTCCTTCGCCTGATTCAGCGGCTCCTGCAAGAGCGCGTCATTGAAGGGCGGCACGGCAACGACCGTCCCGGCGGGCCGCGCATACATCCGCACCGTCCAGCTCAGCAGATGATGGACGGCGCGGGTCAATTGAATCCCGTCGATCTGCCGCAGCCTGATGTCGCTGTGCACCGCCTGATTGCCCCCCTTGTGGATCAGCTTGATCTGGCTGAACAAGCGGCTCGGCGCGACCAGTTTCTGAAACTCCAGTTCATGGATCAGCGCCGCCAGATTATCCTGATACGGCATCCGCAGCCCCGGATCGCACGCATACAGCCACTTGACGGTTTTCTCCAGCACGCGCCGCGCATAAAAGGCGCAGGTGCGCGGCGCGGTCAGCGCATGACGCTCCGCCTCCGCCGCGTCCTCGCGGAATGGAAGGAACTCGCCGGTGAGAAAGTCGAAATTGGAGGCCATCGATTTATTCTTGCCTGCTGTCGTTTATTTCCTCTTTTTCATATTAGCCAAAACCCTCGTCATTCCGGCAGGAATTGCGGGAATCCAGATGCCAAGGATGGCGATGTCAAATCAGGCCACAAGTTTTTCCATTTTGGATTACTTCGTTCAATCAGCCTTATCTTACCCGTGCGAGACCATTTCTTGAGCTGCTTTTCCCGCAAAATGGCGCTTTCCATCTGTTCGTGCACTTCAAATCCAACCAGATCATGCACACGGTAACACTTGGCAAAATAAGGTACTCCCCATTGTCAAGACCAAAAACACCAAAAATAAGATAGAACCCGTTTCGTTAAATTCCGCTTCTTGCGGCGCGCGGCAAAGGATTCACCGCCCGAAATATACCTCTGCCGGCGTGCGGTAGCCGAGGGATTGATGCAACCGTCGATGGTTGTAGCGCCCGAAAAAATCGCC
>JBGTCG010000266.1:0-3152 GCA_041748915.1 Methylococcales bacterium | reverse complement strand
TAACCCGGATGCCAAAATCATCCTCACTACCCGTCCCACCCTTTTGCAACAAAAGGCTTTCCAACTCCTCGGCGTCAAACCCGAACGTACCCAGTAACGCTCCCTGGATTGCATGATAACCGTCATATACATCAATAAGTTACTGTTTTCTGATGGTCAAAGTTAGGGTTAAGGATTAATCGTACCGGTAGAACGCGCTCTTGCGTGGCCAGGAGTTCATCGACGTAGGACATCCGATTCGAACCGGTCAGTTAGCCGTCTTGACGCTAACCCGCGAACGAGATCCCAGAGACGCCTCCAGTCTCGATTCGATTTCGGCCATCACTTCTGATCTGGGCCGGCTGTAGGCGCCGATATTGGCCCTGATCGCATCGAACACCGATTGATCCTCTTCCGGCTTGACCAGGCGCGTAACGATGTTGAACGGCCGGGTCGCTTCGCCATCAACGAGAGTATTGAGATAGGCATGATAATTCGGCAGATTGACCAAATCCTTGCGATTGACCAAGGGTAGGAATTCTTCTTCGAGTGCGGTCGCATCCGCCATGCCGACCCGGAAGCTCAACAGCGTTCCGGCATTTCCGAGCACCGCCTCGCGAATGTTTTCCGGGATCTGATGCAGATACTGGTTGGTCAGGATCAGGTTCAGGCGATATTTGCGGGCTTCCGAGAGGATTGTCGAAAAGCTGTCGGTCGCCAGATTTTGAAACTCATCGACATAGAGATAGAAATCCTTCGGCGGGTTTGGGCTGGAATCGGTGGGACGCGCAAACGCGGCTCGCTGGATCAGGCCGATCAGGATCATGCCGAGGAAAGCCGAGTTGGTTTCTCCGAGCTTGCCTTTGCACAGATCGACCAGGACGATCCGGCCTTCATTCATGATCTGAAGAAAATTCAGGGTGGATCGCTGTTGCAAGGCGATCGGGCGGATCAGTGCGTTATAAACGAAACGCGAGAATTTCGAAGTCACATAGGCCGCCATGTCGGCGAGCGACCAATCCTTGGATTTTGCCGGGATTGCCATCTGCCGCCAAAACATCTGTACGAAAGGATCCGCGCATTGCGCGAGTTTGGCATTCCTGAACGACTCGTCGGTGAATACGCGCATCGCTTCAACCAGCGTCGCGGGATCGTTCGGGTCAGACATCGCGAGCAGCAGGCTGTTACGGAAGTATTGTTCGAATACCGGACCACCCGCCATACGCATGTCGTAGAGCCGGTCGAAGATTTCCAGCATGTGGTTGACGGCCGCATCCTTGTCGAGGTCGTCCCGGTAATCAAGGGCGTTGAGTCCGGGCACCCATTCATCGTCTTCCGGATTGATGTAGACAATGTCCTTGATCCGTTCCCTGGGGACCTGGCGCAGAACCTTGTCGATTAACTGGCCATGCGGGTCGAGCACGCCGACGCCCTCGCCATTGCGGATATCCTGCGCAATCATGCTCAGGAGCAGCGAAGACTTGCCGGTACCCGTCTGCCCCACGATGTACATATGCCGGCGGCGGTCGTCGCGCGTCAGGCGAACCGACTGGCTCAGACCCCGGTAGATATTCTCGCCGATAAAAAGACCCGCTTCGGGCAATCCCACGGGCGGCGGCACCGCGCGTGATAGGCGGGTATCGATCCCGGGAAAATCCCGATCAACCGGCAGCGGCAAACGGAACGCGCAGCCGGCTTCACAGGCCTCCGTAAGATGGCGCAGGCGCCGGCCCTTAAGGGGTGCAAGCGTATCGGCCCAATCCGTGAATTGGATCTGTGCGAAATTGTTGCGCGCGATGCGGGATTCTTTCGTGCCTTGAGGCGCCGCCCAGTCGTAGCCGCCGGCAAGCACCGAGGATCGTCCGCCTTCGTCGCTGGCGCCTTCCGCAGAGTGGACGTGCCCGCTGATTTCGACTCCAACGGCCTCGATCAGAGCGCCTGCGAGGGGTTGATGGCTCGCGATCTGAATCTTGCACAAAAAACAGTCATCGCGCAAACCGAAAATCTGGCGTTGCAATCCATCGATCAACAACTTCGCCTGCGTCCTCATCGGAGGGACGAACTCCGTCGGATACGCGAATTGTCCGTGAATCGGAAGATTCAGGTAGCGTTCGCCCTGGAGGATCTGGTCGAGCAGGCTATCCAATTCGTGCTGTGTCAGTTTCGTAGGGCTCAGCGCGACGCTCACGATCACGGGCGCAGGCTGCATCAGCAGAGTATCGAACAAACGCTCCAGGGAGTTGACGTTGCGCTTGAACGGAAAGCAAACATAAACCGAGGAATCACTGGCCGATGGATCTGCCAGTTTACTCAATGGCTCATGAAAGCCGATCGGCCGGCGCGGCGGCAGCAAATGCACCCGGTCTAGCTGAATTATCGCCTCCCGTCGCAAAAGCTCGGCCAGATAGGGCGGTTCCGCGCTTCCGAACAAGGCCTCGTAGCCTTTCTCATCATGAATCGCCACCCAGTTGTAGCTCTCCGAGATACTGGCCAGATTCGGCCACAGGCCTTGATAGGCGTCGAGAGCCTGCCCGCGCGCGGCTTCCCGGTCGCCTGCGGAAACTCGCACCCGAAGGGCGACGGCCACCCGACCGCGGTTCGGATTGTCCGGAACCGGAGAGCTTGCGAACCGCAGTTCGATCGCATTGCCGTCGCCGATGGCGGGAAGCGTGGCGATGAAATCGACCTGCCGGTTGAGCAGTCTCGCGAAATATTCCTGATCGCTCGCGCCGTCGCGGTCCCGAACGCCGATCGATTCCAGGGATAACGCGAAAAAGGCATCGAATCGCCCTCCGCGCTGCTTCAGCAAGTGAAGATAGGGTTGTCGCCTCATGGCTTTCGTTGACTCCCGCGGTTTGGTTTTACTCAATCATCGGTCAGCGGACCGGTCGCCGCTATACTCGTGGCAACGAATTATGAAGCGAAGCCCACGGCAAAGATATTGTCACGAAGCGGTCTGGGGCGCATTCACGGCGTTCTCCGCCAAATCACGGCACAGGAATTCGATGGTTGTTGAGTCCATCCGTTTTATAGGTGTTAGCAACAAATAGAATTGTCCGGTTTTGTAGCAAATAAACTGTCCGCTTTTGGTTAAAACGGACCCCATTGTCTAGCGTTATCTTTTTACGCGAACAAGTTATTGTTGTAATTAAAAAAACCCGTGGTGGGTAAGC
>JBGTCG010000265.1:0-19339 GCA_041748915.1 Methylococcales bacterium | reverse complement strand
ACATTCTTTGCCAGATCTAACCCAATTGCGCTAAATTTCATCGTGGATTCCTCTCTTTATTTGGTTGTTCGAAACCGTCCCAATTTGACGCATCCCGCGTCGCTTGGGAAGAGGGAGGAGTCCATGTCATCAACCTACATTATTGGCATTTACACCACCCTCCGGACGGAAAGGCAAATTATAGACTCCAAGATCATGGCGATGTTGGGACGACCGGGTTTTTATACTCAAACTGCCGCGGGTCTGGTGGTAGACTGTTTGGCCGATTCCGCGGCGTGTGTTCGGCCAACTTCCAGAAAATCCAATGCAATTTACCGTAAATCAAACGGACGGAACCGCGCGGACCGGCCAAATGAACTTTTCCCGCGGCATCGTTCATACCCCCGCGTTCATGCCGGTCGGCACCTATGGAACGGTCAAGGCCATGACGCCCGAAGAACTTCTAGGATGCGGCGCGGAGATGATTCTCGGCAATTCCTTTCATCTGCTGTTGAGACCTGGAACCGAGATCATCGGCAAACACGGCGGCCTGCATCAATTCATGCACTGGGAAGGTCCGATTCTGACCGATTCCGGAGGCTTTCAGGTATTCAGCCTGGGCAAGCTGCGCAAGATTTCCGAGCAGGGCGTTCAGTTCCAGTCTCCGGTGGATGGCAGCCATGTTTTTATGGGACCCGAGGAATCCATGCTGGTCCAGCGCAAACTCGGGTCGGACGTCGTCATGATTTTCGACGAGTGTACTCCCTATCCGACCAGCATCGAGCAAGCCCGGGTGTCGATGCGGTTGTCTCTGCGCTGGGCGGAACACAGCAAACGGGCCCACGGAGACAATCCGAATGCATTGTTCGGCATCGTCCAGGGCGGAATGTATGATGAGTTGCGCCAGGAGTCCATCGAAACACTGATTGCGATCGGATTTGACGGTTACGCGATCGGCGGAGTGTCGGTTGGCGAACCCAAAGCGGAAATGCGGCTGGTCATCGGCCGTACCGTCCCGCGGATGCCGTTCGACAAACCGCGTTACCTGATGGGGGTGGGCACACCGGAAGATCTGGTCGAGTGCGTCCAGCGCGGCATCGATTTGTTCGATTGCGTCATGCCGACGCGCAATGCCCGCAACGGCTTTCTGTTCGTATCGAGCGGTACGCTCAAGATTCGCAATAGCCAATTCGCCGATGACACCAGGCCGCCCGACGAAAACTGCCGCTGCTATACCTGCCGCAATTTTTCCAGGGCTTATCTGCGCCATCTCGATAAATGCGGAGAGATGCTCGGCGCACGGCTCAATACCATTCACAACCTGTTTTATTATCAGAGGTTGATGCAGGACCTTCGCAACGCCATCCATTCCCGGAGCCTTAATTCATTTGTCCGTGATTTTTTTGCGCAACGAGGCAGACCGGCGCCGTTTGTGTCATAATCGTGTGTTTTAATTAGACTGGCTTCTGGAGCGATTTATGGAATTTTTCATTTCTAATGCCTATGCCGCGCCCGCGGAGGAACCGATGCTGGCCGGCCTTTTATTTCCGGTCGCAATCCTGCTGGTGTTTTATTTCCTGTTCATCCGGCCGCAGCAGAAACGGGCGAAAGAACATAAGAGCCTGGTGTCCTCGCTGAACCGGGGCGCCGAGGTGGTCACCAATGGCGGGCTTTTGGGCAAGGTCGTAGATCTGGACGAAAATTTCGTGCGCATCGAAGTCAGCGAGAATACCTTTGTACAGGTCCAACGAAACGCGATCGCGAGCCTGATGCCGAAAGGCACTTATAAAAACACGATGAAAAAAATCAAACAACAGAATTAATCACATCGTTTCAAGCCATGGAAAACCGTTTCCCCGTCTGGAAAAATATTCTGGTGATCATGGTCGTTCTGATCGGAATATTCTTTTCCCTGCCCAACCTGTACGGACAGGACCCGTCCATTCAGATTTCGGCGCAACGAACCGCGGCCCTGGACAAATCGACGGTGGATGCGGTCAACACGTCACTGAGCAATGCGGGCTTACATCCGCTTTCGGCTGCGCTCGAAGAAAATTCGATTCTCGTGAGATTCAAGGATACCGACGACCAGCTGCAGGCGGCCGACCGGCTTAAAGAAGATCTTGGAACCAACTATACGGTAGCCCTCAATCTGGCGCCGGCAACACCGGAGTGGTTGCGCTCGTTCCATCTGGAGCCGATGTATCTGGGTCTGGACTTAAGGGGCGGCGTCCATTTCCTGCTCGACGTGGATATGGAGGCGGCGATCCGACAGGCGGAAGAACGCTATACCGCGGATATCCGCACGGCGCTCAGAAACGCGAAGGTACGTTATCAGGAGGTGACACGCGAGAACGGCTCGATTCTGGTACAGTTCAGCGATCCGCAAAACCTGGCCGCCGCCGAGAAGGTATTTGACAATGAACTCAATAGCCTGGATGTCACGAAAAACGAATCCAAACGGACTCTGACCGCCAAAATCTCGGAGACCGAACAGCGTGAAATCCGCAAATTCGCGCTGGACCAAAATATGACCACTTTACGGAACCGGATCGACGAACTGGGTGTCGCCGAGCCGGTTATCCAGCAACAGGGCAACCACCGGATCGTCGTCCAGTTGCCCGGGGTCCAGGATACGTCCCAGGCCAAAGAAATACTCGGCGCCACCGCAACGCTGGAATTCCGGATGGCCGACGTCGACCATGATGTTCAGCAGGCGGTGCAGGGCCACGCCCCGATCGGTTCCCGGCTCTACCACGAACGCAACGGCAATCCGGTCCTGTTGCAGCGAAACATTATCGTAACCGGCGATCAGATCGTCGATGCCTCCTCCGGGCTAGATCAACAGTCCGGCTCCGCGGCCGTATTTGTAACCCTGAACGGTGTCGGCGCGACCAAGATGGGCAAAGTCAGCCGGGAAAACATCGGCAAGCCGATGGCCGTGGTTTTCATCGAAAACAAGGTACGAACCGTAACCGAAAACGGTCAGAAGGTCCGCAAGAAAACCACCGTTGAAGAAGTCATCAGTTTGGCCACGATCCGCGATTCGTTCAGCAAACGTTTTCAGATCACGGGTCTTGACAGTACGAAGGAAGCCCGCAATCTTGCTCTGTTGCTCAGGGCCGGGGCGCTCGCGGCGCCGATCGAAATCGTGGAGGAGCGCACGATCGGGCCTAGCCTGGGCAAGGAGAATATCGATAAGGGCATCGTCTCGGCTCTGGTCGGCTTCGTACTGGTGGTGGCATTCATGGGCCTTTATTACAAATTGTTCGGAATGGTTGCGAATATTGCTCTGTTCATGAACTTCGTTCTGATCATTGCGATTCTATCTGTACTGCAGGCCACCCTGACGCTTCCGGGGATCGCCGGGATCGTCTTGACCGTCGGCATGGCCGTCGACGCGAATGTATTGATCTACGAAAGGATCCGTGAAGAAATCCGCAGCGGGAATACCCCTCAGAGCAGCATCTATTTCGGCTATGACCGCGCATTTTCGACCATTTTCGACTCCAACATCACGACGCTGATTGCGGCCGTTGTGCTGTTCGGCTTCGGCACCGGACCGATCAAGGGCTTCGCGGTCACCTTATCAATCGGCATTATCACTTCCATGTTTACCGCGATTACGGGTACACGGATGTTGATCAACCTGATCTACGGCAACAAGCGCGTGAAAAAACTGTCGATTTAGCAACATCCGCGCCGGAGGCTCACTGTGAATTTATACAATACCAACATCGATTTCCTGGGGCAACGCTGGATTATGCTGAGCGCATCCGCCATCCTTCTGGCCGTGTCGATCGGATCGCTGATTTTCAACGGTCTTCGGTTTGGCATCGATTTCACCGGCGGCACGCTGCTCGAGGTTGGTTACGCACAGCCCGTTGAACTTTCAAATATTCGCAACATTCTGCGCGCAGCGAACTACGGCGACGCTGTCGTGCAGCACTTCGGAACCTCCCATGAGGTCCTGATTCGGATACCGCTCAAGGAAGGTACCACGAGCAGCGAACTGAGTGATCGCGTCATGGAACTATTGAATGCACCGGGTAATCCTCCGGGAGAAAAGCTTCGGGTCGAGTTTGTCGGCCCGCAGGTCGGGGATGAACTGGCCGAAGACGGCGGGTTGGCCATGCTGTACGCGATGTTTGGCATATTGATCTACGTCGCCTGGCGTTTCGAGTATAAGTTTGCGTTGGGCTCGGTGGCGGCCCTGATTCATGATGTAATCATAACCGTGGGCTGGTTTTCTCTGTTTGATCTTGAGTTCGATCTGACGGTCCTGGCCGCGATACTGGCCGTGATCGGTTATTCCCTGAACGATACGATCGTGGTTTACGACCGGATACGTGAAAATTTCCGGAAAATGCGCAAAGGGTCTGTGATCGGGATTATGAACGCGTCGTTGAATCAGACGCTGAGCCGCACGATGATGACTGGAGTAAGCACTTTAATGGTCCTGATCGCGCTCGCATTTTTGGGTGGAGAAACCATCCACAACTTCTCGATCGCGCTGATCGTCGGCACCGTGTTTGGAACCTATTCATCCATTTATATCGCGACTCCGATCGTTCTGGGGCTTGGGCTCACGCCGGCCGACCTGATTCCACCTGACAAGGAAGGGAAGGAAGTCAACCCGCGCCCCTGATTGGTTCTACTGTGCCATATAAATTACGGAATCTTCAAGATCGCCGTTCCGGCTGGCAGATTGCGGGAATTAAGGTACCCTGGATAGCTTCGAGCATGCCGTCCATGGGCGGTGCGTACCCGCTTCCCGGCGGGGTGACGAGCTTGCGCGCTAATCCGACAAAAATGTAAACGCGCTAAAAGCCGAGCCCTGCTATCGGCTCCGTTGCTCCGCCGCGTATCCGGCGTTCCTAAACCGTCCCTCACACAGTTTTGTTCAGTTTGGGCGCGCAGCCTCGACGGCCAATAGCAGAGTTATTGGTCAATCACCGAAACGGCTCCTCAATCTGCTTTGCGTCCTTTTCTGGACGCGATGCGCAGCCTGAGCGCATTCAGCTTGATAAAGCCCTCGGCGTCCTTCTGGTTGTAGGCCCCCCGATCATCTTCGAACGTCGCGATCGCTTCGTCGAACAGACTGTCGGTTTCGGAACGGCGCCCGACCACCGTCACGGCGCCCTTGTAAAGCTTGACCCGGACTCGGCCGTTCACATTGGCCTGGGAGGCGTCGATCATTTCCTGCAGCATCCTGCGTTCCGGGCTCCACCAATAGCCGTTATAAATCAGGCTCGCATAGCGCGGCATCAATTCATCCTTGAGATGCGCCACTTCCCGATCCAGCGTGATCGACTCGATGGCGCGATGGGCCTTCAGCATAATCGTGCCGCCCGGCGTTTCATAACATCCGCGTGACTTCATTCCGACATAGCGGTTTTCGACGATATCCAGGCGCCCAATACCGTTTTCGCCACCGAGTTTATTCAACAGCGCGAGCGTCGCGGCCGGCGAAAGGGATTGGCCGTCGACGTCCACGATATTCCCGGCCCGGAAGGTCAGTTCAACGTAAACCGGCTTATCCGGAGCGGCCTCCGGGGACACCGACCAGCGCCACATCGACTCTTCGGGTTCCGCCCACGGATCTTCGAGAATCCCGCCTTCGTAGGAGATATGCAGCAGATTCGCATCCATCGAATAGGGACTCGTTTTGCCGCGTTTCCTCTCGACCGGGATCCCGCGTGCTTCGGCATAGGCCAGCAGGGTTTCACGGGAGGTCAGATCCCATTCCCGCCACGGCGCGATGACGCGGATATCGGGCCGCAGCGCGTAAGCACCGAGCTCGAATCGGACCTGGTCATTTCCCTTACCGGTAGCGCCATGCGAAATCGCATCCGCTCCGGTTTCATTCGCGATCTCGATCAGCCGGTGCGCGATCAACGGACGCGCAATCGAGGTTCCGAGCAGGTATTCGCCTTCGTAAATCGCATTCGCGCGGAACATCGGATAAACGAAATCGCCGGCGAACTTTTCCCGAAGATCGTCGATATAGATTTCCTTAATTCCGAGTGCTTTTGCTTTTTCCCGCGCCGGTTCGAGCTCTTCTCCCTGACCGATATCCGCGGTGAACGTAACCACTTCGCAATCGTACTGGTCCTGCAGCCATCTGAGGATGACCGAGGTATCGAGCCCGCCGGAATAGGCAAGTACGATTTTATCGATAACCGCCTTCGTCATTTTTCTCGTGCTCCGCGTTCACAATTTCGGGCAGGCATTATACCGGAATCCATCGATCCGGCCGGACAAGTTTGGAGGCGAAGGAATTACATTTCCGGTGCCGGCGTCGCCTTTAGGAGTTCCGGTAAATTCTGGCGTCTGACCCGCGCGCACGATACTATAAAGTGCGTTTCTTAAAGTCGGATACCCCAATGAAAATCCAGTTAACGGACCTTTGCGAGCGGATCGGCGCGCGGTGCGCCAACGGAAACGAAAAAGCCGTGATCCGCGGGGTTGCGGCGCTCGCCAGCGCCGCAACCGGCGATCTCTGTTTTCTCGCGAGCCCCAAATATCTGGAAGATGCCCAATCGTCGAAGGCTTCGGCAATTATTGCGCACAAGGAAATGCCGGGTATTAAGGCAGCTCTGTTGCTGACTGACAACCCCTACCTGAGCTGGGCCAAGGCTACCGAGATCTTTAAACCGGATCGTTCTTCCAGTTTACCGTGGACAACCCATCCTTCCGCATCGATTCATCCCGACGCCGAAATCGAATCGGGAGTTCATATCGGTCCGAATGCCGTAATCGGGGCCGGCACCCGAATAGGATCGGAAGCGATCATTCACTCGGGAGTGGTCATCGAGGAAAACTGCCGGATCGGCAAGGAAACCGAAATTCATCCGAACGCGGTCATCCACTACGGATCGACGATTGGACAGCGTTGTGTGATCTGGTCCAGCGCGGTGATCGGCGCCTATGGCTTCGGTAACGCAAAAGACGGCCCGAGATTTGTGAGCATTCACCAGCTTGGCAATGTGCGGATCGAAGATGACGTGAGCATCGGTGCGGGCACAACGGTCGACCGGGGCGCGGTCGATGACACGATTCTCCGGCGCGGCGCCAAAATCGACAATCTGGTCATGATCGCGCATAACGTGATTCTTGGCGAAGATACTGCGATCGCGGCACAGACCGGCATTTCCGGGAGTACACGCATCGGCGACCGGGTACGGATCGCCGGCCAGGCCGGGTTCGTGGGCCACATCGAAATCGGCAATGACAGCTTCGTGGGCGCGCAGGCCGGGGTCTCGAAAAGTTTTCCGCCGGGCAGTAAAATTACGGGTTATCCGGCCCGAAACCTGATGGACGTGAGGCGCAGCGATACCGCGATTACCCATTTACCTGAATTGGTACAACGAATCCGCGCGCTCGAAAAAAAAATCGAGGACTTCGGGCTTGATTGATCCGGCGCATCGCCGGTCAGGGCTTCGAAACCGGCAAATCGGGACTGTTTCGTGTTTTTGCCGCTCATCCTTGTATAATTTTTCGGGCGTTCGTTTTCCGATTATCCGCTATTTCGTTCCTCGATATCAGTCCGCTATCAAAGTAAACGGGACTCTTGTAATCTGTATGCCCCGTACGTCAAATTCGGGATCTTGAACCCCCGAGGGGCGAATTCAATCCGTTTCCAGATATTGTGATCGCATGACTTCGCACCATGGCCGCTGGCAGTTCTGGATCGACCGCGGCGGTACGTTCACCGATGTCGTTGCCCGCCGGCCCGACGGCTCCACGCTGACCTACAAACTTCTGTCGGAAGATCCGCAGCGGTACCGCGACGCCGGCGTGGAGGGCATTCGCCGGATTCTCGGGGTCAATCCCGAGCATGCGCTGCCTGCAAACATTATCAATGCGGTCAAAATGGGCACCACGGTCGGAACCAATGCCTTGCTCGAACGCCGCGGCGAGCCTACCGCCCTGGTCATCACCAAAGGGTTCGGCGATTGCCTGCGCATCGGCTACCAGAACCGCCCGGACATCTTCGCGCTAGAGATCAAGCGGCCGGAAATGCTTTACTGCAGGGTTATCGAAGCCGCTGGGCGATTTTCGGCCCGCGGAGAGGAACTGACTCCGCTCGATCCGCACAGCCTGAAACGGGATTTGCGGTCCGCGTTCGATGACGGCATCCGCTCCGTGGCCATAGTGCTCATGCAGGCATGGATCAGACCCGACCACGAACTGCAAATCAAGGGACTGGCCGAAGCCATCGGTTATACGCAGGTATCCTTATCGCATCAGGTATCGCCGCTGATGAAGATCGTAAGCCGCGGCGACACCACGGTTGTCGATGCCTATCTCTCTCCGGTGCTGCGCCGCTACGTCGACCAGTTCATCGCGGAACTTTCGGCACCCGCGCAAGAACCGGTGCCATTGCTGTTCATGCAATCGAATGGCGGGCTTACGGATGCGAGACGGTTTCAGGGCAAGGATTGCATATTATCGGGACCCGCGGGCGGAATCATCGGCGCGGCCGCGATCGCGAAACAGGTCGGATTCGACAAGATCGTCACCTTCGATATGGGCGGCACGTCGACCGACGTGGCCCATTATGCCGGGGAGTTCGAACGAAGTTTCGATACCGAAGTCGCCGGCGTCCGCCTGCGCGCGCCGATGATGAATATTCATACGGTGGCGGCAGGCGGCGGATCGATTCTAAAATTCGATGGCATCCGCTTCCGTGTCGGCCCGGAATCGGCGGGCGCCAATCCCGGCCCATGCAGTTACCGGCGCGGCGGCCCCCTTTGCGTAACCGATGCGAACCTGATGCTCGGTAAAATTCCGGTGAACCACTTCCCGAAGGTCTTCGGCCCGCACGGGAATCTTTCGCTGGATCTGGAACTCGTCCGGCGGCGGTTCCGCGAATTCGCGGCCGAAATCAATCAATCCACCGGCGAAGCACAGACACCTGAACAGATCGCCGAAGGATTTCTCGCGATCGCCGTCGAAAATATGGCCAACGCGATCAAGCGCATCTCGATCCAGCGCGGCTACGATATCGCCCACTACACCCTTTGCTGCTTCGGGGCGGCGGCCGGCCAGCATGCCTGCACGGTCGCGGACGCCCTTGGCATCGAGCGGATTTTAATCCATCGCTACGCGGGGGTGCTGTCGGCCTACGGGATGGGGCTCGCCGATATCCGGATCATCCACGAACAGGCGATCGAAAGACTCCTGACCATGGAAAGCCTCGCGGAGGTCGAAACCGTGTTCGAACGCCTGGAAAAGGCTGGCAGGGCCGAACTGTTCAAACAATCCGTCGCGAACCATCAGATGGTTACGGTCCGCAAGCTGCACATCCGCTACCAGGGAACGGACACGGCTTTGATCCTGGATCACGGCCCGCTCGTTTGCGTGATCGAACAATTCGAGAAGGTCCACCGGCAGCGGTTCGGTTTCTGCGATCCGGCAAAGAACCGGATCATCGAAGCGGTTACCGTGGAGGCGATCGGACGGCAGGGAATACAAATGGAAGCGGAGAATCCGCGATCCCTGCCAGAACCGCCGCAGCCGGTGGCAACGATCCGGATGTTTTCCGGGAATCGCTTTCACGAGGCTCCGGTTTTTCTGCGCGATAACCTGCCCCCCGGAATGAGCATCACCGGCCCCGCGATCGTCGTCGAGGAAACGTCTACCACGATTATCGAACCGGATTGGAAAGGCGATTGCCTGAAAGAACGGCAGTTGCTTCTAAGCCGCGACAAACCGATGGTCCGGGAATTTGCGATCGGCACCCGGGTCGATCCGGTCATGCTCGAGATTTTCAACAAGCGATTCATGGCGATTGCCGAACAAATGGGGTACACACTGCAAAACACGGCGGTTTCGGTAAATATCAAGGAACGGCTCGATTTTTCGTGCGCCCTGTTCGACGCGCGGGGACAACTCATCGCCAACGCGCCGCATATCCCGGTTCATCTGGGTTCGATGGACGAGTCGGTCCAGGCGCTGATCTCGGGACTCCCGGAGCCAATCCGTCACGGCGACGTTTACCTGTCGAATTCACCGTTCCACGGCGGCACGCATTTGCCGGACATCACCGTCATTACGCCGGTGTTCGACTGCTCCGGATCGCCTCTTCTTGTTTACGTCGCCTCGCGCGGGCACCACGCCGATATCGGCGGGACCAGCCCGGGCTCCATGCCGCCTGACAGCCGGATCATCGACGAGGAAGGTGTCTGGAGCCCAGGCCTGAAACTGGTCGAAAATGGATCTTTTCGAGAACAATCGATTCTCGACTGGCTGTCGGACAGCCCCTACCCGGCCCGGAACCCGCGCCAAAACATCGCCGATATCAAAGCCCAGGTCGCGGCCAATGAAAAGGGCCGCAGGGAAGTGCTGAGCCTGGTGGATGAATACGGCACGAACACGGTCGGCGCCTATATGGGCCATATCCAGGATCACGCCGAGGAATCGGTACGCAGGGTCATCGAACGTTCTTCAAGCGGCCGCTACGCATTGACCATGGATAACGGCGCGGTGATTTCGGTTCAGATCCGGATCGATCGGGAACAACGGCGCGCGACGGTCGATTTCGCCGGAACTTCGGAGCAGCAGGCCGACAACTTCAACGCTCCCAGGGCGGTCGTGAAGGCCGCGGTTTTATATGTCTTCCGCACCCTGGTCAACGACGACATCCCGCTAAATGCGGGCTGCCTGCGGCCGCTGCGGATCGAAATTCCGGACGGTTCGATGCTGAGCCCCGAGCCGCCCGCCGCGGTGGTCGCGGGTAACGTTGAAACCTCGCAATGCATCGTCGACGCCCTGTATGGCGCGCTCGGGGTCCTGGCCGGTTCGCAGGGAACCATGAATAACCTGTCGTTCGGCAACTCCGCATATCAATATTACGAAACGATCTGCGGCGGTTCGGGCGCGGGGCCTGATTTCGCCGGAACGGACGCGGTCCAGAGCCATATGACCAATTCCAGAATTACCGACCCCGAAGTGCTGGAATCCCGCTTTCCGGTGCTGCTCGAGGAATTCGCGATTAACCCGGGTACGGGCGGTCGGGGCAGGAATTGCGGCGGGAACGGCGTCGTGCGCAGGATCCGTTTTCTCGAGACGATGACTGTCGCGATTCTTTCCGGATTCCGCTGCCATCGGCCCGCCGGTATGGACGGCGGATGTCCCGGAGAAAGCGGCCGCAACCAGATCGAAAGGGTCGACGGGAGTGTCGTCGACCTGGGCAGTTGCGCGCGAACCGAGGTTCAGCCGGGCGACCGGATCATTATCGAAACGCCCGGAGGAGGCGGCTTCGGCGAACCGGAGTAAGTTGATTCCGGATCATGCCCGCAGGCCGCCCCCAACCTAAACGCAAGGCCGCCCGAAGATATCGTTTCAGCTTATGGATTCGACCGCAATACCGAGGATCGAGCACCGGGTCGCGGTCTACGGCAGCCTCAAGTCAGACCGGCATAACCACCGCTATCTGAGAACGGCCAAATTTGTCGGGCGGCTCCGCACCGCGCCCAGATATACCATGATCGATCTCGGCGCGTATCCGGCCATCATCCCCGGCGGTAACACGGCAATCGAAGTTGAAATTTATGCGGTCGATGCGCATACCCTTAACGCATTGGATAGGCTGGAAGAACATCCGGACCGTTTTCGCCGGACGCAGGTCAGCCTCGCCACTATGGACGTTTTCATCTATGTGCTCAATGAACGTAGAATGCAGGGCCTTCAATATCTGAAGCGCCGGATCATCGAATCTGGCTGTTGGTGAAACGTCCGGCTTCGGCAACGGTTTAAGGTTTCGCTTCAAACCCAGAGGTATCGTCCACTACCGGCAGGCATGAAACCGGCCCATTCGCGATTGTTCACGAAACGGTAAACAAAAATTCATATCGTTGTCATCAGCCCCCGATAGATTGAAGCGGACATGTATTCGAGATCGCTACTTTCTACAACGGAGCCGGCTATGAGTTTCGAACAGACCGAGAATCCCTTCAGGCTCGCGGATATCCTGCAACTGGCCCCAATTCCGGAATTGAATCAGGTTCTGATCTCGATGGTCGAGAAAATCCTGTGCCTCCGGAACCTGGAAAATACCTATCGGGCGGCTAGTTCCGTAAGTCATGGGGCCTATCAATTTCTGCATGCGCTGTTGAAGCAACTGAATATTCGCTATCAGGTTCACCGGGAAAACTTCGAATCCTGTTACGGAACGGGATCTGCGATCGTCGTCGCGAACCATCCGTTCGGCGGCATTGACGCCGTGGTGATGACCTGCATTCTTCTCGGGATACGCACCGACGTCAAGTTCCTCGCCAATGGTTTATTGGCCCGGATTCCGGAACTCAAGAATTTGATCTTCGGCGTGGATTCCTTCGGCGGGAAGCAATCGAAAATCCGGAATGGGGCTCCGATCCGGGAGGCCGCCGAGTGGGTGAAAAGAGGCGGAATGCTGATGCTTTTCCCGGCCGGCGAGGTCGCACATTTTACGCTGGGAACCCGGCAGATAACCGATTCCGAATGGAACCCCTTGCTCGGCTGGCTGGTAGAAGTCACCGGGGCGCCGGTCATTCCGGCCTACTTCCACGGTCGGAACAGCCGGTTATTTCAAACGCTTGGACTGTTACATCCGGCCTTGCGCACCGCTTTGCTGCCGCACGAACTGATCAACAAACAGAATCGCACGATTCATGTCGGGCTCGGCGCCCCGGTCGATACCGAGGCCTTGCGCGCATTCGGTGACCGGGCCAAAGTCGTTCAATATTTGCGACTCCGGACCTATTCGCTGAAACCCTTGTGCGCCAAAAATGCGAACGTATTGAGAACGATCAAGCCCTTCGACAATCAGCGATTGCCGGTCGTCGATGCACCCGATGTACGATTGCTGATCGACGAAATCGAGAAATTGCCGCGGGACTGTTGTCTGGTCGAACACGATGCGATGGTAGTTTATTGCTTTAAAGCCGATCAAGCCCCTTGGGTCCTTCAGGAAATCGGCCGCCTCCGCGAACTGACGTTCCGCGCGAGCGGCGAGGGGACCGGGATGCCCAGCGACATCGATCTGTACGATGCGTATTACCGGCATCTGGTGATCTGGAACCGAAAGCAGAATGAGGTAGTCGGCGCATACCGGCTGGGGTTGACCGACGAGATTTTGCGGCGGTCCGGTAGGCGGCGTTTATATACCCAGACTTTATTCAGATACAAACGGCCGTTGCTGAATGTGCTGAATCCCGGAATCGAGCTCGGCAGATCGTTTGTGCGCGAGGAATACCGCCGCGACTATGCTCCGCTGTTACTCTTGTGGAAATCCATCGGGCAATTTGTCGCTCAGCATCCGCGCTACCGGCGGTTGTTCGGGCCGGTTAGCATCAGTAATGAATATCAGACGGTCTCGCAGCAATTACTCGTGGATTTTCTGCGCTTGAACCGATTCGACGGGGAACTTGCCCACTATGTCAAACCGCGCCGGCCATTCAAATATCACAATCCGGTGACCTGGTGGGGTGGAAATCAGGAGAAATCAAATGACATCGGCGCGGTTTCGGATTTGATCGCGGAGATCGAAGCCGACAGCAAAGGGGTTCCGATTCTGATCAAGCATTATTTGAAGCTTGGCGGGAGGTTTTTGGGCTTCAATGTCGATGATCGCTTCAGCCACGTGTTGGATGGTTTGATCCTGGTGGATTTATACTGGACGAATACCCGCCTGTTGAAAAAATATATGGGTCCCAAAAACGCGCAATCGTTTATGGAATATCACGAAAATGGTTGGCCGCGAGGAGGAAGGACTGCGCTCGCCGCGACCCGCTCGATGCAGCGACGATAAAGCCGATCGTTGAGGCGCTGCGCAGTCGCGCGGACGCCGAATAGCGCGCGGAGGATTCAATACCTCCGGGCGGCGTAATCCGCCGCAGTTATCAGAAGATCCCCCCGAAAGTAGTCAATGTCTTGAGGGGTTTCCTGCAAACACTCAAGCCGTCTCAAAACTACCTCCGTTCCACTGATTCCGATTAGAATAACCAACGCGGATCTTTAAGCCGGCCGGGTTTCGCTCGCAATCTATTCGGCATTGGACTCGCGATTCACCCCAATCCAAAAAGGAGGGAGCAATGTTCGGATCCGCGGTTTTGGAAGTCGGGATCGGACTCACGTTTTTCTATTTGTTGTTGAGTGTCATGTGTTCGGCGATTCAGGAGTGGATTTCGGGATTGCTCGCGCTGCGTGGCGAAAATTTGCGCAAGGGCATTGCGAATCTATTGCACGATCGCGAAATCAAAGGCGCCGGTGCCTTATTGTTTTCACATCCCCTGATCAAAAGTCTGGCGAAACCCTCACGAAGCTATACCATAATGGGCGAAAAACAGAGGCGCCCATCCTATATTCCGCCGAAATTATTTACCTCGGTCCTGCTGGATCTGCTTGCCGATCAGGATCACGGCAGGCACATTGTTGGCGACGATCTGAAAGGACTGATCGAAAGTATCAGCGAAGAAAGTTGGGTGACCGGCGATCTGAAAAGAACTTTGACGGTGTTCGCCAATGAAGCGGCTAACGACTTGGACAAGTTCCGGGATCGGATTGAAGAATGGTATTCGGATTGTATGGACCGGGTTTCCGGTTGGTACAAGCGCAAAGCCCAGGCCATCATTTTTGGAATTTCGTTGACCCTCGCTTTTGCGATCAACGCCGACACGTTGACGGTAGTGAGTACTCTATGGAACGATTCCGCTTTGCGTACCCGGATCACCTATCTGGCGGAGACCACGGTCAGTCCGGACGAACAAAAAGGCCAAGATCAGGGAGAAATAGAATCTGCGGCCGCTCCGAAAGAGCAGCAGGATCCGGAGGGTCAGGAATCTGCTCCCAAAAACGCCCTTAAAGACACCCAAACGAAAATTCAGGAATCCGCGCTTGGTCTGAAACAATTCCCGCTGGGCTGGAACAGCGAGACGTTATCCGAAGAAAATCCACTTGGATTTCCATCCGACGGAGGCAGTTGGCTAACCAAGATCGTCGGGCTGATGGTCACGGTGTTCTCGGTATCGTTGGGTGCACCGTTCTGGTTTGATCTGATGGGTAAGCTGGTCGAGGTGCGTTCGAGTATTCAGACGGATGGAAAAGGGAAGGGGGATGAAAATCGCTGATCCGGATCATAAAAAGCGCGTCATTCAAGTTCATGACGCGCTTTCCAGCGGCTTTGCGGTGATTGGTTTACTCTGCGTCGGTCGGCGGTTCGGTCAATTGGAAATAAGGACCGTAGGTGGTGTCTTCGGTAAAGTTATCCCAGACGTAGTTCGACCGTATCATGGGTTTGGTCGGTAGCGGCGCGGTCACAAAATCACCGACACCGGTCAGCGTGCGGCCCACCGCATGTAAGGTCCCTTTGATGACTCCGCCCACCAGGCCGAAGAGCACGTATCGGGTATCGACGTCGTTGGTTAGGTTGAGCGTATTTTTGGGAATTTCAACCCATCCCATGGCCATATTGGACGCTCCGGAGCCCATCTTTCGACCGACGGTCGTCCCGTAGTTTTCGCTCACCGCCCCGGCGCCCGCGGATCCAACGGCAGGTTCTGCATACTGTGACATGCCTTGTGCCGAGGCCGGTGGGATCAACAAGGTCCAGCCCAGTGAAATTGAAAGTAACGAATAAATTTTTATTTGCATGAACAATCGCCTGCGTGATATGAAAAATGAATTGAGTATAGCAGAGGTCTCTTTGGTAATTTTAGGACAGATTCAGGATTATTCCGTTTCGTTCCGGCAGGAGGAATCGACCGGCGAAATCCAGGATCGATAGAACGCCCGCTGACCTACAATAAAATTTGTCAACAACAGTTTTTTTCAAATGGAGATTTGCCAATGACCGATTCACAAAAATGGCTGGTCTTTGCCGGTATCGTTGGAACCGGCTGGCTCATTTTCTTGCTGGCTCCGATCCTGACCCCGTTTGCGATCGGCGCATTGCTGGCTTATCTTGCCGATCCCCTGGCGGACCGGCTGGAAAGATGGAAAATAGGCCGAACCGCCGCGGTCGTTGTCGTATTCGTTGCGATGACTCTGATTCTCGCCGTAATATTGCTGTTGCTAATCCCGTTACTTGAGCATCAGGTCGGCCGCTTGTTGGCGAGTCTGCCCCAGTATGCCGAGTGGTTTAGACGAGTATTGGTTCCCTGGCTCAACGAACGCTTCGGATTACAACCCGAAATCTTTGAATTGGATAAGATCGACGAGGTATTCAAGTCGCACTGGCGCCAGGCCGGCGGGGTGGTCGCGGCGGTCGCGGGATCGCTTTCACGCTCCGGTATGGCGGTCGCCGAATGGCTCATGAACCTGATTTTGATTCCGGTCGTTGCATTTTATCTGCTGCGGGACTGGGATCACCTGATCGCAAAGACCCGTGATCTGCTTCCGAAACGCATAGAACCCACTGTAGCCAGCCTGACATCGGAAGCCGATACCGTACTCGGCGCATTTCTGAGAGGCCAGTTCTCGGTCATGGTCGCCTTGGGTTCGATCTACAGTCTTGGGTTGTGGTTCATCGGCCTCGATCTTGCCCTGCTGATCGGCATGGTCGCAGGCTTGATCAGTTTTATTCCTTATCTCGGATCGATCGTCGGCCTGTTCGCGGCGTGTATCGCCGCGGTTGTTCAGTTTCAGGACGTCTGGTCGATCCTGCCGGTTTTGGTTGTTTTCGCGGTTGGACAGACGCTCGAAGGAATGTTGCTGACGCCATGGCTGGTCGGAGACAGAGTGGGCCTGCATCCGGTCGCGGTGATTTTTTCGGTGCTTGCCGGCGGTCAGATTTTTGGATTCGTGGGAATCTTGCTGGCGCTGCCGGTTGCCTCGGTGATCATGGTATTGATGCGCCATGCACGCGATTTATACAAAGACAGCGATCTTTATGGAAACCGGTCGGGTTGAACCTGTTCTTGTGCTAAGCATTGGTTCCGCACGGTCGATACAACTGTTCTTTAGGGGAACGCTGAATAAATCCATCCTGGATTTCTCAGCGGCCGGCAACGCTGCCAATGCGATTTGGAGTTGCCTAACAAAATTAGACGCTTACAGCGTTTAATTTTCGCAGCGCATCCCTGCACTGCAGGAATCGACGATTTAATCAGCGATTCCTTCGGTCAGTCCGGGGAAAATTTTTGTAACACCAGTTTTTTGTTGACCGGGTCGAGCTGAATCGTGAATTCCCGTAAGAAGCTCATTCCAAGCAGCCCGTCGACGCCCTCGTGGGGGGATTGCGGCAAAATCATCGCGATCACGCCGTTGACCCTGGCATCCCCGGTCTGCATCGAGTCGAGAATTACCGGTTGAGCTGCGATGCTCGAGCCGTTCGCGAGGGTAACCGCAACATTGTTTTTTTCGGACAGCCCGAGACCCAGGGTCCCCGCCAATTCACTGGACAAAGTCACATAGGTCGCGCCGGTATCCAGCAAGAAAAGCCCGTCGATCCGATCGTTAAGTCGCACTTTGACCAGCATATGATCCTGGGCGCCCTCATGGGGGACTTCGATCTGTTGAAATTCGGTCGAATATTTTTCGATGCGTGTATCAATACCGGAGAAAAATGCCAGGGTTTTGCTGTCCGGTTTTTGATTTGGACCCGCGGCGGCCGATTTTTTCAGGGCCAGTTCAGGCTTGAAGTCCGCCAATTGTTTCAGGTAGGCGGAAATAATCTGGCGGTTTGTAGTGGCCTGGTCGTTATCCTTTAGCAGTTGATCGTTGATCTGAATCGCGCGGGTCGCAAGACGATTCTGTTGTTTTACCAAAAGATTGTATTGCGACACGTTATTCTGCGGGATAAAGGACTGGAACCGGGCGGCAAGCTCCGAAATTTCATTTTGGATGGCATTGATTTCGTCGAACAGCTCGGTCCTTTGGCGCTGGATCCGAAGATTTTGGTCTTCTGCTTTGACCGCGTCGCTTCTCGAAGACTCGAGCGCGGAGAATTTTCCGGCGATGTCGTTGAAGCCCTCGGGCACAAATTTGCCGCGGGTAATATATTCACGCTGCCAGCTTTCTTCGATCGCTTCGTTCCCGGTTCGTTCGATCGAGGCCACCTGGTCCCGATCGAACGCAACGGTTCCCAAGCCGATATTGATGGTCACCTTGGCCGGATTTTGATTGTTGACGATCCCCTCGATTTTTTTGCCGTTTTTCAGAACGACCGTATCGGCAAGGACACTAGAAAATGGCAAATGTCCCGTGGCGAACAGGACCAGGAAAATCAAGACTGCTGGTTGGGTGCGGAACATGAAGACTGCGGTTATTGAAGGCCCTCCAAAGTATAGATTGATTTCAAATTCCGGATCCGCGCCAGAACAGGATCGGTAGGCTTGTGTTGTGAATCCGGGGTTTAACCGAATTTCATTACACCGGTCGGTGTTCCGAATAACACGATATCGGCCGGCCGGATCGCGAACAGGCCTACGGTGACAACCCCCGGAATCCCGTTGAGTTCGTGTTCCAGTTTAACCGGCTCGAGGATCGTCAAGTTGTGAACATCGAGAATAACATTGCCGTTATCCGTTACAAAATCCTTGCGCCACTCCGGCTGGCCGCCGCGTTTCACGATTTCGCGCGCGACAAAACTGCGGGCCATCGGTATGACCTCAATCGGAAGCGGGAAACGGCCGAGCACATCGACTTTCTTGCTTTCATCCGCGATGCAGATAAAGGATTTGCTGGCCGCGGCGATCACTTTTTCACGCGTGAGGGCGCCGCCGCCGCCTTTGATCAGTTGCCTCTGGCCGTTGACTTCGTCCGCTCCATCAACATACAGATCAATCGGGCCGGCCGCGTTTAAATCGATCACGGGAATGCCGATCAGTTTGAGCCGGTCGGTACTCGCGATCGAACTGGAAACGGCGCCGTCCAGTCTCGATTTGAAGTCGGCCAGGAAATCAATAAAATGATTGACCGTAGAGCCTGTGCCCACGCCGATGATTTGCTGGTCGTCCAAATAATCGAGCGCCGCCGCGGCAGCGCGAAATTTCAGGTCATCCTGGGACATCGTCTGGTTTTGGTGCGATTGAGGTCGAGGGATGATAAAGTGGAATCCTGCTGAAGTCACCGAATTTCGCTCAGGGAAGCGCTGATTAATTCAGCGCTTGCCGCAGTGCAGGGACGCACAGCCAAAATCGGACGCGACAAGCGTCTGATTTTGTAAGGCGACCCCAAACCCGCGCTTTGGGGTCGCCGGCCGCTGAGAAATCCAGGATGGATTTATTCAGCGTTTAGTAATCGTTAATTAATAAATTGGACTTTTTCGCATCAGTTGTTAAACTTGATGTATGGAAACAGATGAATGGATCACGGCGCGGTACATAGCTCTCGAAAGCATACTCGATGAGCGGCAGAGACGGCTGTATGCAGCGGT
>JBGTCG010000264.1:0-9784 GCA_041748915.1 Methylococcales bacterium | reverse complement strand
CCGCTTACCCACCACGGGTTTTTTTAATTACAACAATAACTTGTTCGCGTAAAAAGATAACGCTAGACAATGGGGTCCGTTTTAACCAAAAGCGGACAGTTTATTTGCTACAAAACCGGACAATTCTATTTGTTGCTAACATGAGAAAGCCCATCATTGGATGGGCTTTTCAGAAAGGCGGGCAGAATACGATAACCCCTCGGGGGATCATTAGTTCTCGACAATCCGCTGGCGACGGAACACGGGGTTTCCCGCGGCCGAGGAATGCTTCGCCAATATCGAACGCCATAAGCGTGCGATTTTACGAAGCTAAACCTAATCGTATTTGGGGTTGTCGAATGCTGAAATATCCAGGATGGATTAATTCAGCGTTTCCCTAGTGAAAAATAGTCTCCACCGAAAATCCGCCATGTTCGAGGATTTCGCGTAAACGTTTCAGCGCATCCATCTGGATCTGTCTCACGCGTTCACGAGTCACTCCCAATTCTTGCGCGACCTGTTCCAGGGTCGAATTATCGTAGCCACCGAGTCCGTAACGGCGACAGACTACTTCCCGTTGTTTCTCGGTAAGCTGGCCCAGCCAGTTATCCATGTTGCTGTGGATCCGGTCGTTCTGCAGAATTTCGGTTGGGCCGGATTCGGAGTCATCGGGAAGTGCTTCCACCAGCGGTTTCTCAGAATCCTTGCCATAAGGAACGTCAACGGAAGTCACGCGTTCGTTCAGCTTGAACATTTTTTCGACGGTTTTGACCGGCTTGTCCATGTGCAAAGCAACGTCCTCGGCACTCGGATCATGATCGAGCTTCTGTGCCAACTGCCGCCGAACCTTCAGATAACCGTTCATCTCCTTGACAATATGAATCGGTAAACGGATCGTCCGGGTCTGGTTCATGATTGCGCGTTCGATTGTCTGCCGGATCCACCAGGTAGCATAGGTGGAAAACCGGAAGCCGCGCTCGGGATCGAATTTTTCGACAGCCCGGATCAGCCCGAGGTTACCTTCCTCGATCAAGTCCAGCAAGGGCAGACCGCGATTCAGATACCGCCGCGAAATCTTGACGACCAGGCGCAGATTGCATTCGATCATTTTCTGGCGGGCAGCCTCGTCTCCCTTTCTGGCAAGCCGGCCCCAGTATTTTTCGTCGTCGGCCGTGAGCAGTCGGGACGCCCCCAATTCATTCAGGTACAGCCGCGTTGCGTCCAGACTCGCGTCCGAGCTGTTACTCTCCGCGCCATCGTCCTCTCCATCGAAATCGTGGTCCAGAAGCACATCAGAATCCGAATCCTCGTCGAACGAACTTAAACCGTCGTCGATATCAGCCACTGCAATTCCTCGTGTTTCAACAATATTATCCGACATCCTAATTCTCCGCTTCGCCTAAATCGCACTATTCTGATCAGGGGTTCGGTAGATGCTGAATCGGGTTGATCGGCTTGCCATCCTTTCGGATTTGAAAGTGAAGCACGGGTTGCTTGTCCGCACCCATCCCCACCTCGGCAATTCGTTGCCCCATTTTTACAAAATCGCCTTCTCGAACGAGTAACCGGCTATTATTTCCATACGCGCTCAAAAAATGCGCGTTGTGTTGAACGATCACCAGATTTCCATATCCGATCAAACCTTGACCGCAATACACAATCTTGCCGTCCGCCGCTGCCCGTACGGGGTCCCCGAATTTACCAGCGATGTCCAAACCCTTCCTGCCCGTTTGCGAATAATTTTTCGCAATTACGCCTTTTAACGGCCAACTCCAAAAAACCTTTAGTTTTTTTTCAGCACTTTTTGGTATGGACGAAGATTCGTTTTTGATTGGCGCCGCGGTAGTCTGATCATTCCTTTTTACGGACTGGGTGCCGGCTTTTTTAAAGCCCGGTTTCCGGGCGATCTTTTTTTCGGCCAGTTTCCCGGAGGTTGCTATCGCGGGTGGTTCCGGCGGCGGGAACAACCGGATCATCTGTCCATCATAAATCCGGAACGGAGCGGAAATCCCATTCCACTGCGCGATCAATCGGACTGCCCGTCCGACGTGCTTGCTGATTCCATAGATCGTGTCACCTTTCCGAACCCGATAATAGCGGCTCGTGCTGTCCAGTCCGGGATAAGGATCGTCAGTGGTAGCACAGCCCGAAACCAGCGCGGCTACAATAATGAGCAAAGAGCGGATGCCACGGAGTAACGGCCAGACGCTTTTAAACTTGGGAAAGTCAAGGATAATCCATCTCTTCGCGGTCGGGCCCATGTTAACCCAAAAGGACATCCCTGGCCCGGTTGATTTTTGCGGCCAGATATCCCGATCCTCCTCGGTCCGGGTGTATTTTTTGAATCAATTTGCGATGAGCCGCGATAATGTCGCTGGACGACGAACCGGCGGGCAAGCCCAATATTTCCAGGGCTTCTTCACGCCTCATATTCTCTTCGCCACGACGAGTACGTTCGCGTTTTTGTTCTTCCTGTGAAGTTCGAGCTTTTTGCCAATCGTTTGGATAGATACGGTCCAGATAGGATTCGATCAACGCAACCGAATCGTTGTCCAAACCCATCACCTCCTCGCGCAACTGGAGCAAACTCCTGAGGTTCAGCTCATTGAATGTACTACCCGCGAACCGTCCTTTGAGCACCTCACCGCTGATTTCCCCAAGTTCATGATCCAGTGTCATGCGTATGAATTCGGTTTCCACCGCAGACACATTTTGCGTCCTGGTCTGCGGTTTGGAGGCGCGGTACTGCGTCCATAATCGTTGTAGCACCGGCGCCAGCCTGATAAGGTGCGGGAAAACCCTGGCCAGCATGGCCACCAGACCACCAAGGATCGGAAGCAACCAGCCCAAACGGCCCGACACCGTCAGAACAAGCACAACGAGAACGCCGAACGACAGCAGAAAACGCTTCAGCACTATCTTCGTTGCGGCGGGCGCCGAATAAATGAACCACTGCAGAAAAACAACGAGTACGAAGATCAGTCCAACGACAAGAACTATCTGGATCAATCTAGGCTCTTTTAATCTGACTGCTTAATTGAAGAACTTTGGTTCCGTGCCGGCTCGTATAATCATTGAGAGCTTCCACCCCGCCCGCTGCATAAACGGCGACCGCGCCGAGTAGTTCGCCCAAGTGCTTGGCGCTCCCCGCATCGAAATAACAATAAGCTCCACGGCTCAACCTGGCCATCCGGCGGAACACCGCCGCGGCTCTGGGTTCATCGCCCTCGTGAAAGATAAACAAAGGAACGCCGAGTATTCCCAGTTCGCCGGCCAGAGTGTACAGAGAATTCGCATCCTCTTCCATGCAATCGCCGATAAACACAACGGCATTTACTTTCTGTCTTTTCGTCTCGGCCAACGCGTGCTCGAGCACCTTGCGGATTTGGGTATGCCCGGCCAAACATCGGACCCCGGTGATTTCCCGGCCCAAGGCCGCCGATTGACTTGACCAGGCGGTGGCATGGAAAATTTCAAATCCATGGTAATAGCACAATTGAATATTCAACCCGCCCAATGCGGCCGTGACTTCAAACATCTGGCTCTGAATATGGCAGGCCCGGTCCCACATGGGCTCCCGGCTTGCGGTCGCGTCCATCGCAAAAATCAGCCGGCCCCGCTTTTCCGCCTTGCGGATCACCGGCATTTCATTCAGTCTGCTCAAAAACTTCTTCACATCAGACTTACCTTGATTCGGCGATAGATATTTGCTTTTCATAACCTACACACTCCGTCGATTGGACACCCAATCGTTTGAATATTCCGTTTCGGCGTCAAAAAATAATTTTAAATGGGTACCGCGCCCTACACCCGTTTGCTAGCATACCACGGCAGGTCATATCGCAATTTAACCAATACCGATTATCGAACCCGGCTGGCGCTCCCGGTTTCAGCAAGTATATAATTACCGATGCCCTATAGGAGGTCTACCATGAGCAGTCACAATAATTCTAAAAGCGAACAGGTCGCCAAAATCCTTAATAATGTTCTCGGCCTGCGGAAATCGAATCCGACCGTGTTTTATGGCGCTTCGGTTGCGCTGCTGATTCTTCTTCTGTTTACGTTTGTAGGGAGCGGCACCGAAGATTCGGTGCAGATGACCATGAACTTGGTCAACGGCCAAAATTACGTAATGAAAAACCCGAATGGCGGCGACGTCCTGTTAACCGCCCGGCCGATATTCGCTTCAGCCGGATCAGGCGAAGATACCAACGTTTGCCTGGTCAAACCGGATACCGTGGTAAAACTAGAGGAACAGACAATGGCCAATTACATTACCTATATCAAAGTCGCTCCCCAGGACGGAGACTGCCAGGGGAAAAGCGGTTGGACCGCCAAGGTCAACATCAAACAACAATAAATGCAATCGGCCCCTCCTGTGATTCACTAGATTTCCGGCCTTCAGCTCGAAATCTGGTGACAGGAGGCAATCCAGGTCGGCAAATCAATTTTCCCGGATCAGGATCAATGGGCTTTGGGTCACCGTACGGCGCGTTACCCATAATCCGAATAATCCGATCAACAAGGCGCCCGCGAGCGGTGTAACGAGTCCGACCTTCCAATTGATCTGGACTGGCAGGTCAAAAATTCGTTCATACAGCAGCCACAGCAGCATTTCAGCAGAAACCGCGCCCAGCACGCCCGCGATCAAACCCAAACTCACGAATTCAACGCACTGATTCCGCCGGATGATGCGTCTGCCCGCGCCCAGGGTTCTGAGGATACAGGAATTGAATATTCTTTCATCGATGTCCGAATAGACCGCAGCAAACAATACGACAATTCCCGCAAACAAGGCGAACACCAGCACGAATTCCACGGCCACCGTAACCTGCCCCAAAATAGTCTGGATCTGTTTGATGATCAGCCCGACTTCCAATACCGAAACACTCGGGTATTTTTTCACCATGTGGTTCAGCACGAATCTTTTATCCTCTGGCAGATAAAAACTCGTCAGATAGGTGCTCGGCAAACCGTCGAGCGTACCCGGAGAAAACATGATAAAGAAGTTGGGATTCATGGTATCCCACTGCACGCTGCGAATACTGCCGACCGTGACTACGATTTCCCGGCTTCCAATGCTGAATGTCATCGTGTCGCCGACGTTGACACCGAGACTTTCAGCCAGACTCTGTTCGACTGAAACCTGGCCGGATTCACCGTATGTCCACCAACGGCCTTCTTTAATCCGGTTATCGGCGGGCAGAACTGCGGTATACGTCAAATTCAAGTCGCGATGCAGCGTGCTTTCCGCTTGGGATGCCGCGGGCGCGTTCCGCCCGGCATCGTCCCCGTTGATTCTAATCAGGCGGCCGCGGATCACCGGATAAAACGCTGAAACTTCGATCTTTTCAGATTCGAGCCAAGTCCGCATCGATTGCCATTCCGAAGGAAAAATATTCAATGCGAAATGGTTCGGTGCGTTTTCCGGAAGCTGCGCCTGCCAGCTTCTGATCAGATCGGTGCGCACCAGGAAAATCACGATCATTGCTGTAAATGTCAGACTAAACGCGAGGATTTGACTCAGGTTCGAAGCCGCGTTGCGACTCAATTGTTGTATACCGAAACGAGAATTCAGGCCAAGATACGGCCAAAAAGACCGCGTGGCCTGGAGCAGAAAGTATACCAGCCCACCCAGCGCCAGAATTACGCCCGAGGCGGCGACCAGAAAATAAAGAACCAGTCGCGAATCTCCGGTATTCCACCAAACGAGTCCGGAGATCGTGAGAAAACCCGCTCCATACACGAGACTGCGATTGAGCGGCGCGGGAACCAGATCGCGCCGCAGAACCCTGAGCGGAGAAACCCGCCGTTGCTGTAACAAAGGCGCGACGGTGAAACCCAAAAGAATCACCAATCCCTCCAGGATAGCCAGGGTATAGGCAAAAATCCCGGGCTTCACCAGATGTTCGGGCAGCAAATTTCGAAGATACCAGACCAGTATCTCCTGGCTCAGCCAGCCGATAAAACAGCCGACGACACTCGCCGACAGACCCAATACGAACAATTGGCAGCCATACAGACCGAGCACCCGATTTTGCCGGACGCCCAAGCATCGCAGAATAGCCGTCATATCGAAGTGACGCCTTGAATAGCGGCGCGCGGCCATCGCAATCGCGACCCCTGCGATCATCACCACGACAACGCTGCCCAATCCGAGGTATTTTTCCGCGCGATTGAACGCCGTACCGAGTTCGGGACGGTCCTCATAAACGTCCATGATTCTCTGTCCGGGAACCAATCGTCCTTGCAACCAGGTTTTAAATTCGCGCATGTCTCGTTCATCGCCCGCAAACAGGAAATAGTAATGGACATGGCTTCCGGGCTGAATCACGCGAGCGGCCGGCAGATCCTCGTGGTTCATGGTCACGCGGGGCGTCAAGCCGAGCAGATTACCCCTGCGATCCGGTTCATAGGTCAGAATCCGGGTGATCCGCAGAAGCTTTGCTCCGATTTCGATGGCATCCCCGACGGCGAGATCCAACGCGGTCAAAACGCGTTGTTCCACCCATGCCGTTCCCGGCAGCGGAATTTCAGAAGTTTCCTGTTCGTCGGTGGCCGGGCTCAGCATTGTTTTCATGCGCCCGCGCAGCGGATAAGCATCCGTCACGACTTTGACGCCGGTCAAAAGGATTCCTTCACCGTGGACCAAAACGCTGGAGAATTCGGTGCTCCTTGCCGAGTCGAGACGCAACGCCCGGGCCTTTTCAAGCCATTGTTCCGGAAGCAAGGCATGGCTGGTCACCACCATGTCAGCGGCCAAAAAAGCTGCGGCCTGCGTCACCATGGTCCGATTCAGGCGATCGCTGAAAAGTCCGGTCATCGCCGTGCCGGCCGCCGCGATAACAAGAGCCATAATCAGGACATTCAACTCCCCCGAGCGCCAATCCCGGACCAGGAGGCGAATCGCAAGCCTAATAAATTGAGTCATTGAATTGATCCGGATTTACGATTGAACCCGCTTTAAGATGTACAATCCTCTCACAACGCGACGCAAGCGCGTCATCATGAGTCACGAGTACCAGCGTTGTTCGCTTTTCCCGGTTGATCTCGAACAGCAATTCGATAATCTGTTCACCGGTACCGCTGTCCAGATTACCCGTGGGTTCGTCCGCGAACAGGACACGAGGCATCGTCGCAAACGCACGCGCAACCGCGACCCGTTGTTGCTCTCCGCCGGATAATTGGTTCGGATAATGCGTTAAACGATCATGGAGTCCTACCCTGGATAATAAGTTACTGGCTTCCGCCTTGGCATCAGTCCGTGCCAGTAACTCCAGCGGTAACATGACGTTCTCCAATGCGGTCAGGTTTGGCAGCAGATGAAATGACTGAAACACAAAGCCCACGTACCGGCTTCTGACCAGGGCCCGCCCGTCCTCGTTCATTACGGTGAGGCATTCACCATCGAGAAACACCGCGCCTGCGGACGGCTGATCCAATCCTGCGAGCAAGCTTAACAAAGTGGTTTTGCCGGAGCCCGAGGCTCCAACAATGGCTACCGTGTCTCCAGCCCTGATTGAAAGATTGACCGAATTCAGTATATTAAGGTTTCCTTGAGCAGTGACAACGGTTTTGGATAAATTTCTGGCATCAATCATCAGCTCTGAGGCTTGCCTGGCACCCGAGGATTTCTGTATGCGCTTGTTCAAAAATAATTTCCTGTTGTACGTGATCTTGATGGCCGTTTCGGTTTATGGTCCAGCTTGTCCGGTTCTGGTAATCGGAGACAGCATCAGCGCTGCTCACGGCCTCGAGCCGTCCCAGGGTTGGGTCGCCTTATTACAGCAGAAATTGGATCAGGAGAACATCGCGTGTACCGTCGTAAATTCCAGCATCAGCGGGAACACGACTGCGGGGGGTCTCGCTCGAATCGATCAGGAAATTTCCGCCCATCGGCCGGGCGTGGTGGTCATTGAATTGGGCGGCAATGACGGTCTCAGAGGATTGCCGCCCAAGGTTATCGAGGCCAACCTCAGGGAAATGATCAACCGGACCCGCTCGTCAGGCGCACGGGTAATCTTGCTCGGAATCCAGATACCGCCGAATTACGGCAAATCCTACACGGCGTTATTTGAGGGAATTTACTATCGATTGGCGAACGACCTGCCGGTTGAATTCGTGCCGGAACTGCTCACTGGAATCGGGGATCATCCCGAATATATGCAGCAGGACGGCATTCACCCGAACCAGAGCGCACAGCCTCTGATCAGCAGACAGGTTTGGAACAGACTGGAGAACATACTTGCGGGGAAAACGGAACAATAATTCATGCCGTCTTCGGAAGGTTATTCAACTTTATTTTCAAGCCGGTTTTAAGCAGGTGCTCCTCAAAGTGACGGTTTGATTTTTCGAACTTGAGGCCGTAAATCATATCGTCATCGCAGGAACGCAGATTGGCGACAACACAGATAAATTCGAATGACCGGCCGTCATGGAATACCATTTCCACGCGCAAGCGTTGTCCGCGCTTTAATTTCTTCTCATAGCCAATCGCGACGCCGGCCTGGCTGATGTCGATAAGACGAACCGGTGCGAATTTTCGCCGGAATAAACACCGGGGATCCACGATAGCGGTTTGAATGTCCGGCCGGGCGTAACGGCTGTGTCTTCTTTTTTGCCTGCTCGGTCTGTTCGAATCTGCCGCAACAGGCGCTGTTCCGATCAGGTCATCAATTACAATACTGTCCGCTAACGCGATATATTTCGCAGTTGAACCGATACAATCTGCATCCAAAACTAACATGCTGTCTCACTCCGCTCTCGCCGCTTTGACCATCGTAGCCGGCTTTCCGATCAGGTAGTCTCGATCGGCCAAGCGATTCAAGCGCTCGCCAGATCGGGCATTTCTCTATATCATAGTCTAATTTACTGGCAGCTTTGCTATTCCGCGAAATTCTATCCATGTTTAGCGAATTTTCTCTCATGGGTTTCCCATCATGAGTAATCCGATCCCCCTTTGCAGCGCGACGGATAGTGCGCTGGTCGTCATTGATATCCAACCCACCCTGACTGCCGCAATGCCCGAAAGCGACGCCGAGCAAATGCTGGCAAATACCATTGTGCTGTTACAAGCGGCCGACGCTTTGCAACTTCCGGTGTTGCTGACGGAACAATATCCCAAGGGTCTGGGTGAAACCGAACAAAATCTGCTGACCTACTTGCCTGCATCGGCCGAAAAGTTTCAAAAAACCGGATTTTCCTGTTGCGCCGCGGAAGGGTTTCGAGACGCACTCGAAAAAGCCGCACGAAAGCAATTGGTGCTGGTCGGCCAGGAAACCCATGTCTGTGTGCTGCAAACAGCGTTTGAGCTCGATAGTCTGGGTTATTCCGTATTCGTGGCCGAAGATTCGGTTTGTTCCCGGAAACAGGAACATCGTTATTTCGCACTGGAACGAATGCGCCAAGCCGGGATCCATATCACCAACTACGAGTCGGTGCTGTTCGAATGGATGAGGGATTCGACGCATCCGAAATTTAAGGAATTGGCAAAACTGATCCGCTAGCCGGGCCGTGTTGGTTCAGACTTTTTTGCAACGTGTCAAAAATGGAGAACGGGTGACTTTTTCCGAAATCGAATCGTTGATCGATCACAACTATCGATACACTCCGGTCAAATTTTCAACCGGTCTCGAAGACGATCGCATTACCAGCGACGCGCGCGTTAGTAACCATAAAATTATAACATATACTTTTATGTAGTGTGTGGCGTAATGGTGTAATTCCATTCGCCATGAAAATCATCACGAGCCAAGCGAATGGATGCGAACTCATCGTTGGAGACCTTGATGCCTTTCGGGTACGG